>JBHEOR010000029.1:0-27997 GCA_046260685.1 Desulfopila sp. | reverse complement strand
TGCGCACCAGACCGGCGAGTTTTTTCAGATCGCTCTCTGTCGCCAATACGCTGGGGAGAAACCTCTGATTCAACAACGTTCCGCCCGACTTGATCTGGTCCATTTTGGCCAGAGATTTAATAACCGCGGTCGGACCGTTTCTATCAGCGCCATGCGAGGGCGACGTACCATCGGAGGCCGGTAAATGAGCAAAGCGGCCATTGGGGGTCGCACCCAGCATTTTGCCGAAATAGACATGGCAGGTTGTGGAAAGCATATTGAGATGGTAGCCGGTTCCCTTGGTATTGGGTTTGCCGTCAATTGCTGCAAACAGACTCTGATAGACCTGCTGCATAACACCATCTGCCCGGTCATCGTCATTGCCGAAGAAAGGCGTCTTGTTATAGAGCTTGAGACGCAACGCTTCCGCATCGGCGAAATTGGCGGCAAGGACACCCAGCAAGTTCTCCCACGTGACACTGCCGTCATCATAGACATGCGTTTTAATCGCAGAAAGACTGTCGGTAACGGTCCCTATTCCGCAACACTGTATGTAATTGGTGTTGTAGCGCGGACCTCCGTCATAGTAGTCTTTTCCCTTTTCAATGCAGTCGTCTATCACCACGGAGAGAAAAGGGGCCGGGCAATATTTGGCATACATCCTTTCAATGTAGTTGTTGACTTCAATTTTGAGGTTGACAATATATTCCAGCTGGCGATTGAATGCGTTGTAGAGATCTTCATATGTGGCAAATTCTCTTGGATCGCCTGTTTCGATACCCACCATCTCTTTGCTGAGTGGATCAATGCCGTTGTTGAGTGTTATCTCCAGAATTTTTGGAACATTAAGGTAGCCGGTGAGAATATAGGCCTCCTTGCCAAAGGCGCCGGTTTCAATACAGCCGCTTGTTCCTCCTTCACGGGCATCCTCCACGCTTTTGCCGGAGCGAATCTGCTCCATAATAACAACATCTGTATTAAAAACAGAAGGGTACCCATATCCTTTACGTATCACCCTGGCAGCTGCCTGGAGAAATCTATCCGGTGTCTTACTGCTTATATGGACGCTTGGCTGCGGCTGGAGGAGATGCAGCTCATCGGCAACCTCCAGGGCGATATAGGAGACATCGTTGCTGCCGTCGCTGCCGTCCCTTTTCAAACCGCCGAGATTTATCTGGGTAAAATCGTTATAGGTACCGCTTTCCTTGGCGGTAACCCCGACCTTGGGCGGCGCGGTATGGTTATTCACCTTTATCCAAAAGCAGGCAAGCAGCTCTTTTGCCTGTTCTCTGTCGAGGCTGCCACTGGCAAGCCCCTTTTCATAAAAAGGCAGCAAATGCTGATCGAGATGGCCTGGAGACATGGCATCCCAGCCGTTGAGTTCGGTAATTGTGCCCAGGTGGGCGAACCAGTACATCTGCAAGGCTTCATGATATGTTCGAGGCGCGTTTTCCGGCACCCATCTACACACCTCGGCTATTCGATGGAGTTCTTCTCTGCGCTGGTCGTTTTCTTCTTGCTGTGCCATTTGTTCGGCCAGATCGGCATGCCTTTGCGCAAAAATCACAACGGCCTCACAGGCAATGTCCATCGCGGTGAGCTGTTCAAATTTGTCTGAGGCCTCGGGATCGTTCAGATACTCCAGCCCGTCGATCTGCTGACGTATGCGCTGCTGCGACTCCTTCATACCGCACTGGTAAATGCTGCCATCCATTACAGTATGCCCGGGTGCACGCTGTTCCATGAATTCAGTAAACAAACCGGCCTTGTAGGCCTTCTGCCAGTGTTCCGGGACATGGCTGAATATACGCTCCCGCATGGACCTGCCATTCCAGTAGGGAATTACTCTGTCTTCATATTCCGCGATTTCCGCATCACTTACCGTATAGCCGGTCATCGTCCTGCTCCCCAGAATGCGCAGGTCTTCAGCACTGTGGCAGGTAAGCTCCGGGAAAGTTGGAACGGCCTTTGGTGCAGGCCCCCTTTCTCCCACAATCAGTTCGTCTTCTCCGATATAAATGGTTTTCTTTTCGCATAAATACTTAAAGAAACCGGCTCTCATAACAGGAAGTGAAAATTTGCCGGCGTTTTCCTTATAATACTCGGTCTCCAAATGGGCCCTTTCCAGGGACAGCGAAGGTTGTGCCTCAAAACTTCTTTTCCGTAACTTTTCAACTCTGGCGTTCATGTTATCCTCCTATCCGGACGTCAAGTCCCATTTTCGTTAAATTTTCAGCACATGCAGCAACCTTCTCCCGACTCACCGCTGTAAACTCCACCCCCGGGTTTTCCCGGCCCATTTTGGTATATTTTGAGCCGGCGATACCGTGGTAGGGGAGAAGGTCGACACCGGGAGGTTTGGGTAACCCTGCCAGAAATTCACCACTTAAACGCATATTTTCTTCGTCGTTGTTCACTCCTTCTATCAACGGAATTCGTATATGGAGCGCATGTCCGGCTCGAGCAAGCTCAACTATATTTTTTTGAATCAACTCATTGGGCACCCCCGTATACAACCTGTGTTTCTCGCTGTCCATATGTTTCAAATCGATAAGGAAAAGCTCGCAGTGCTCAGCTATTCTTAAGAGCAGGTCGGTTTCTACAAACGCGGCGGTATCAACAGCCCGATGCACTCCCAGGCTGCCGCATTCTCGCAAAAGCTCCAGCAGGAATGCATGTTGCAGAAGCGGCTCCCCTCCGGAAAAAGTAACACCTCCTCCTGATTCGTCGTAGAAGGGTGTATCCTTTTTGATTTCCTTTATAATTTCATCAACACTTGCCCTCCAGCCAACGGCTTCATGGGCCAGAGCCGGACAAATGGAAACACACTCATGACAACGCTCACAGGTTGCATCGTTTCTGACAATTCCTTCGCCGACCATGCTGAGGCTTTGCGTAGGGCAGCCACTGACGCAGTCACCGCAGCCAATACATCTCTCTTTGTTCCAGATCATGGAAAGCGTGCTGTCCATTCCTTCCGGATTATGACACCACCAGCATCTCAGCGGACATCCTTTGAGAAAGACGGTCGTGCGTATGTTCGGTCCATCATGTATAGCATATCTCTTAATCGCAAATATATTGCCTGTCATACTATCAGCCATAATTGATAATAATTCTGATTTTCATGCCGGTCACCATTAAAACGTGCTCATATGTAACGAAAATGCTTTACTCAATATTTCAGGGAAGTGTCCCTGGTGTTTGCAAATCAGGTGAAACTCTTCTATGTTCAAATTGTGTTTTGTTTTTTTGGAGATCAACATCCGATGAATGCTTCATCTCCATGAGTTTGCTGAATTTGGCAATATGCTGCCGTGCCGCGGTCCCGGCTGCCAGGCTGTCACCCTTCTCCACCGCTGCCGCTATGTCGCAGAGATCCTGAAAGTCATCTTCCAGAACCTTTCTGGAAAAAGGCATATAGTTTTGAAAATACACATGGATATTTTCGTGTATTGTTCGAAGATTGGCCTCTATCAATGGATTATCCGCCATTGTAGCGATCTGCTGATGAAACTTGGCATCGAGGCGGTTAAACTTTTCCAGCCCACCAGGCTTCGTTTGTACATGTTCGCCAATTTCACCGATGATGGACTTCAGCGTGACAATTTTGGCGGCATCGTTGAGGCGTGCCGCTTTTTCCGCCGCATACCCTTCCAGAAACTCTCGCAATTCGGCAAGATGGTGCAGGGAAACCTTTTGATGACGTATCAAGAGACCCATGTTATCACTCATTGCCTCCGTATTTACCTCCTTGACCGTTGCCCCGCCTTTGACGCCTGTTCGAATACTGATAAGCCCCTTTTGCTCAAGGACACGCAACGCCTCCCGCACAGTTCCTCGACTGGTATTAAAGACGTCCTTCAACTTCATCTCGGAGGGTAATTTATCCCCTCTTCCAAGCGTACCTTCGCATATGGCAGATTGTATCTGCTCGACAATATGCTCGTAGGATTTAACCTGCACCATTTTCGTGAAATTCACATTCATCTGATTATTGCCCTTATTGCCCTTATTGCTAATGATCAAACTGTCTAACTGTCTAACAGTTTAAACCATGATTTTTTTTCCGTCAACAACGCATGTGTTTCAATCAAACATAAATCCTGCACTCAAGGTCCGCTCAAAAAGAACTTCGGGATTGGTAATTTCACCAAATCTGCATCGTTATCAATGCGTTGAAGCATTGTTGTTTTACATCTTCAGCGAATGTATCAATTGCAGAATTTACGTCAAAAAAAAAGTCTGCAGCAACGCTGCAGACCTTAAAAACGGGATCAGTAAGGCTTTGTGGGGGAGGGCACGGCAATATACCCAGTTGTCATTTATACGTTGAGGCGCCGTTATCAAGCTTCGTTTAACAGCTCATCATTATCAGGGAACAAGGTGTCCTGCAACTGCCTTTCACGCTCGTGCTCTGAGGTGCGCAGATGACCATTCGTACCGCTCTGCAGGGAATTACGCAATTCAGGAAAATACACTCTATCTTCTGATTTTTCTACTATATCTTTTTGCCACTTGATAAAAGTCCCCATGTTATTCAAGGTATGATCGGCATTTTTGGCCCCGCCTTTGACAGCAATCTCCCGAATTCCTCTGAGAGCATTCCTATCCTCTGGAAGGTAGAGAGGCACCACAAAATCATGCCGTATTCTATGCCATATTCGGCGGGTATACCGTTCCCGCTCACAGTCCTGTATAAATTTATCCAGGCTGAAATAATTCAGGCTTCCCAGTGCGCCCATGGCATGGCGGAGCATATGGACCCCATACTCCCGCAGGGTATTTCGACTCAACTCAGATTCATCAACCGCTGCGGCTATATCGTGTATAATACTGGTACTCCCTCCCGACTGCGCCGAAGGCAGCCCGGTTACCCACATATTGAGACGGGCCATGGCGGAGTTAATAATCGGCTGACTCGGATCGCTGTAGCAGAGATCCCCCCCGATACCGAGAACATCGGGAATACCGCCATGTACGCAATTAACGTCTGGATTTATGGTCTGGGCCAGTATCATCATGAACAAAACCTGGGCATGTATCTGCGTAAGAAGGGCCTCGGGGCTTATAGGACCAGTGGAACCGGCAATAGTAAGATCCAGAAGCAACACATTGTTGCCGCTGCGGATACTTCGAAGAAAAGGTTCGACCATGGAAGGCATATAGGTCAGATTGGTTATCAGGCTTGTTCCATCAAGCCAATCGTCTCTATTACGAAAATAGGCGGCCTCCTGGTCACCCATGTTTTTGGTGTAGGTCATTTTGAGTTCGGGAAAATGTTCCTCCATTATTCTGGCGCATTCGAAATCATTGATCGACTTGTCAGTTGCCACTGGAACACTGAAGATACCAAGGGAATCGGTAAATTGGCCGGCGGTTCGAGCAATCTCTTCAAACTCTTCCCGGGTGGCCGGCGCCAGAATTTCCGGATTATGGGGACGTAACAAAAACGGCGGTGTTGCCCCGGTGCCAAAGGCATTTTCGCCCGGATCCTCATTCATATAGGTCGGCACCTCTGCAAGGCATGACTCCACATAATTCTCATTCAGGGGGACAAAAACCGCCTGCTCATTATCAAAATCAATGGCATCGGCATCCATCAAGATCTGCATGATTTCATTACTCCCCGAAATATCGACACCTATTTCGGTCAAAACTCGCCTGGCATTCCGGTCAATTCTTTTGTAGATCTTCTTTTCTCTGGTAAGGGCATCCATATCCTCAATCCTTTCCCGGGCGATATCAGCCTCCGGACTGTTAGGATACTGTTCCACAACCGTTCTATAGTAGCGTTTGGCGTTCTGAAACTCATACAACTGTTCGTTTTTCACAGCCGAATCAAATAATGCAATTACTTTTTTTGCCCGTACTCTCATGATTCAACGTACCTTTTTGCCTCGGAAATATGTGCCGCATATTACGGTTTAATAAAAAAACTCCGCCTCAACCCCCTTTTACTTTTATTGTTGGGTGACTTCAATAGTTTTTATTGGGTTGCGTGTATTTTTTTTACACTGCCCCCCCCCTGCCTCTAACCGGGGTATTCGCAGGTTCCACCATCCTTTGTCTTTCATTTTCCTTGACAGAAAAATTACGCAAATGGTATGAATAAGCATGTGTTCGGGAGTTCCGAACTGTTGGCCTGGCGCATTCCTTTACATATTCTGTAAATGAAAAATACAAACAAGAAAGTGTTATGAGGTTCCAACACGTAAAAATGAAAAAAAACCTGATGTTCAAACCCCGACTTACTGTCCTCAACGACGATCAGATTGAGGAACTTCACAATGCCACGGCACGGGTATTGGAACATACCGGTATTAAAGTCACCCACCCAGAAGCGCTTGAGGTATTTTCCGGTGCAGGTGCCCGTATCGAAAAAAACCGGGTCTACATTAGCCGTCAGTTACTGGAAAATTCATTACAAACGGCACCTTCTAACATTAGCCTGGCAAACCGTAATGGAGAGGAAGCAATTATTCTGGATAATACATCCAGCTACTTCGGCGTAACCATTGATGATGTTTATTATCTCGATCCGGTGACCGGCATGCGGCGTCAGCTCACCCTGGAGGATTGCCGGCGGATCGTAACCATTGCCGATGCATTGCCCAATTTTACCTGGGCGATGACCTTTGGTGCCATCTCCGATGTTCCCCCTGAGCTTGCCGACCGCCATGCAGTATACCAGGCCCTGCGCTTTTCTGAAAAGCCGGTGGTTTTTTCCAGCACATCCGTTGACAGCCTCAAAGATATTTACAAAATGATCAAAATCGCCACACAAAATGAGCACTGTTTTGACACCATGCCACCTGCCGCCTCTTTTGTGACCACAAACTCACCGCTGGTAATTGCCGATCATGTGGTGGAACAAATGACATTTTGTGCCCGCCATAATATCCCTCAGATATGCTACGCCGGGGTGCAGGCCGGCAGTACGGGACCGATGTCCTTTGCCGGGACGGTTGTACAGGGAAATGCGGAAACCCTCGCCTGTCTTGTTTTTAATCAAATTGTCGCTCCCGGTTGCCCTGTTATCTACGGCCATCTCTCCACAATCATGGACATGCGCAGCACGATTTTTTCCTTCGGTGCTCCGGAGATGAATCTGATGATAGCCGCCCAGTCGCAGATCGCCCAGCACTATAATATTCCTTTCTACGGAACGGCCGGCTGTTCGGACTCCAAATTGCCCGATGCGCAGGCTGCCGTGGAAGCTGTATTTTCCTGCTTCTCTTCGACTCTAGGATGTACCGGAATGATTCATGATGCCGGTCTATTAGAGTATGCAACCATGGTCTCCCCGGAGCATATGGTACTGGTCAACGAAATCCTTCATATGATCGGCCAGTACACCTCCGGCCTTGATGTCAGTGAAGAGGCGCTGGCGCTGGATGTTATCGACTCCATCGGTCCCGGCGGGCATTATCTGATGCATGAACACACCAGGAAACATTTCCGTGAAGTCTGGTATTCCGCGCTTTTTGACCGCAACGGCTATAACAGCTGGAAGGAAAAAGGGGCGCAGGATTTGACGGCAAGAGTCCGGGACCGCGCCCTCTCACTGTTGGCCCACCAGCCGGCCCCACTGCCCGATGATGTCAGCAGAGAACTGGACAGTTTACAAAAATACTGGGTGTGAGATGTGTCATTTCATGCATGACCGAGCGAAAACACCATCGGTTATGTGCCATCACGAAAACACGAGCAATAAGGTGACGTCATGACGTTCAACTCCCCGGAAATCATTGAAATGCTCAAACAACAGCGCAATTTCCACGAAGAACAGCTCCGTCTTATCGATATAGCCCTGAGAGCCATAGAGGCCGGCTTACCAGCTGCCACCGAGAGTATTGCACAGAAAAAAAAGGAAGCAAACAACCTGAAAAAGCATCATATCCCCTGGACCAGGGAAATCGGCAGCCTGCTCAATGAATACGACCAATTCAATATCATTGATCTGCAGAGTGATCTGGCGGAGAAACGGGGTATCGCCACAGCCATGACCATTCAGGGGCGCAACGTCATCAGCAATACCCTCAGCCGCTTTATCAAACGTGGCCGGATAGAAAAGATCAGACCAGGGGTCTATCAGGTAATCACCGAATCGGTGTCTTCATAGCCGGCGTATACCTGTAGAAAATGACAACTTCCCAGGTCAACTCAACCATGCTACAATGCAGGAGAGGTCTTTATGTCACTGTTTAACTTCATGGTTTCCAAGTCGATCATGCACGTTCCAGCACCAATCGTCCACTACTTTGCCAAGGATTACGTGGCCGGCCCTTCTCTTGACGATGCGGTCAATCTGGGTCGAGAACTCAGCCAAAAAGGCATTGCAACCACGCTTGATATTCTCGGTGAGTATATAACCGAAAAAGAGCAGGCACTCCCTTTCAAAGAAGAGTGCATGACAATACTGGAAACTATCAAGCGGGAAAATCTTGACGCCAATCTCTCGGTCAAACCTACCCAGATGGGCTTGCTGCTCGACCAGGAGTATGCCTATCATACTCTCCGCGATATAGTTGCCAAAGGCAGCGAATTGGACATTTTTATCCGCATCGACATGGAAAATACCGAAAGCCTCAGAGGGACCCTGGATATTTATCGCCGCCTCAGGGATGAATTTCCCGAGCATGTCGGCACGGCCATTCAATCATATATGCGATCCTCCTACGATGATGTGGAGGCACTCAGCGACAAGCACATGAATCTGCGGCTGGTCAAAGGTATTTTTCTCGTGAAGCGCCGGTACGCCTGGAAAGACCCTGAACTCATTACCGCAAATTTTGTTGAGCTACTGGATCAAATGTTGCGCCACGGCGCCTATGTCGGCATCGCAACCCATGATGAAAAGCTCTATTTTGCAGCCCAAAAGCTCATACGCAAATACGGGCTGAGGCGAGAGCAGTATGAGTTTCAAATGCTGCTTGGAGTAGACCCGGAACTCCGCGACCTTATCGTCGCAGAAGGCCACCGCTTACGCATTTACATACCCTATGGAGAGAAGTGGCTCGGCTATTCCAGGCGAAGGCTTCTTGAAAACCCCAATATTGCACGGGCGGCACTTGGCCAGATACTACGGGGGCAGAAAGGAAACTGATCGCTCAGTGCTTTTATCGTAACTGCTGATATGGATGTGGGGGAAGCGACGTAATGTAACTCCCTCCGGTAGTTGTACTCCTCACAGGGATAGCGTGAAGTCAATATACTAACAACCAGAGAGTTGTCCTCGGCATTTGTCACACGGTTAATGGCAGCACTGTCGCTGCCTTTGACGATATGCAGACCTTTCCGAATATTTGACACTTTTTCTTTCACAAGTATATAGTACAAACAGAAGATCGCTACAGAGAAGGTCGCTACACCGAACGTACCTGCACAGGAGCCTTTTCGGACATAGGAGAGCATATGTATCTCGACTGCACCCCCCTCTGGGGAAAAAAGCCTCGATTGCAATCAAGTTATGATGTGGTCATCATCGGCGGTGGTCTTCATGCCCTGGCCACTGCCTATTATCTGGCTAAAGAGCACGGCATAACCGATGTGGCCATTCTTGAGAAACGCTTCATCGGCTTTGGCGGTGCCGGACGCAACACCGCCATTGTGCGGGCCAACCAGCGTACCCAGTATAATGTTCCGCTCTACAAAGAAGCACTCGATCTCTGGCCGGTTCTTACCAAAGAGCTGGATTATAATCTGATGTTCAACAATTGCGGCAATCTCAATCTGATGCATAGCGAAGCCGCCATGAAGGCCGCCCGGATTGCAATCTCCACCGCCCAGTTTCACGGGGTGGAAAGCCATCTCCTCGATGCCCAACAGGCCAAGGAGATGGTGCCGGCCCTCAATATCTCGGAAGACATCACCTTCCCCATTCATGGCGCCATGTATCATCCTCCGGGAGGAGTTGTCCGCCACGATGCGGTCGTCTGGGGGATGGCGAAGGGCTGTGCCGGGTATAATGTGGATATTCACCAACAGACCGAAGCCACGGCCATTCACAGCAAAAACGGTACAATTACCGGAGTGACCACCAATCGCGGCACAATCAACACATCGCGTCTGCTGGTGACGGCCGGCGGTTATAGCGCCGGCATACTCTATAACATGCTGGGCATCAAACTCCCCATCAGTGTTCTCACTATTCAGGCAATGGTTACCCAGCCGCTCAAGCCGCTGCTCAACCATGTTGTCTCCTCAGGCGCCTACCACTGCTATGCCAACCAGACCCTCAAGGGTGAAATTGCAACCGGCGCCCATATGGATCCATGGCCCAATTATACCACGCAAAACACTGCCCACTATATCAAGCATCAGGCCGAAGCACTGTCCGACTGGCTGCCCTGCCTGAGAGGCGTGAAATTTATGCGTATCTGGGGAGGGCTTGCCGACATGACCCCGGATATGGCTCCCATCCTTGACGGCAATGATCCATTGGAAGGATTATATATGGATTGCGGCTGGGGATATTTCGGCTTCAAATCCTTCTCCGCCGCGGGAAAATACATGGCCGAGTATATAGCCACCGAACAGTGCCCGAAAATGCTCGAACCATTCAATCTGCGCAGATACGAGAATCACCAGCTGATGGGCGAGACCGCTGCCCTGGTGAACTATAGCCCGGACAATTAGGAGAGGACATTATGGCATTAACACTGACATGCCCCATTTGCGGGAAACGCAACGGATATGAGTTTCGCTATGGTGGTGAAGACAAAGGCCCCAGGCCCGAGGAAGAAGGGTTGAGTAAAAGAAACTGGTGTGAGTATGTCCATATGAACACATGTAAGATCGGTGTTGTTAAGGAATGGTGGTTTCACCGCGATGGCTGCGGCTCCTGGTTTATCACCCACCGCGACACAGCAAAAAATATCGAAGTAGACACACCGGAGGCAACCACATGAAACGACTTGCCAACATGGAGACCCTGCGCATCAAGCCGAGCGAGAAAAGGTCTCTGAACTTTGCCGGCAGAACCTACGAAGGTTATGCAGGTGATACTGTTGCCACAGCTCTCTTTGCCGGGGGTGTACGCCTCTTCGGGCGAAGCCTCAAATATCACCGTCCTCGCGGGCTATACAGTCTTGACGGCGAATGCAGCAATACCACCATGGAAATTGACGGTGTCCCCAATGTACGCTCCGAAAATACCCTGCTTGAAGACGGTATGGTAGTCAAAGCGCAGAATGTCGCGGGTTCGCCGGAAAACGACAGGCTCGCCGGCATCGACAAGTTGGATCGTTTTATGCCGGCAGGGTTCTACTATAAAACCATGCACAAACCTGCCTCGCTCTGGCCGGTTGCCATGAAGCAGATCAGAAAAGCCGCCGGCATGGGAGTGATTGCTCCGGAGTATGTTTTACAGGGAAACTATGATGAGATATTCCCTCAGGCTGAGATCACCGTCATCGGCGGCGGTCCCGCGGGTATGTCTGCAGCCCTTGCTGCCGCGGAATCAGGACTGCGTGTTATTCTGCTTGAATCCCGCCCTCACCTGGGCGGTACTTTTGATTATCGTGTCGAAGAATATAATACCAACACTCCGCTTTACAGAAGAGCGCGAGATTTGGCGGAACAAATCGAACAGGCTGCCAACATTCGAGTTTTCAAACATACATCGATGATCGGAGCCTATACCAACAATCTCATCACCGCTTTTCAGGTGGGCTCAAAAGGTGACAGTTTCACCGAACGCTATATCGAAATCCGTTCCGAAACCGTTGTCGTTGCCACGGGATGTATCGAACGACCATTGATATTTGAACACAACGAGCGCCCAGGCATCATGCAGGTAGCATGCGCCCACCGCCTGGCCCGAACCTATGGACTGCTTCCCGGCAACAGGGCTGTTTTCAGCATCGGCCATGATCTGGGCCTTGAAGCCGCCATCGATTTGCACGATCTTGGGCTTGCTATCGAATGTGTTGCCGATATTCGCGAAAATGGCCAATCCGCGGAGCTCATGGCAGCTCTGAAAAAACGCGACATCCATTTTCTTCCAGGGTGGGTGGCAGCACAGGCCCACGGCAGGAAAGGAGTGGAAAAAATCAGCATGGCCACGGTTGACGGCAGCAAACACAGAACTGTCTCCTGTGATCTTGTGGTCGCCTCTGCTGGTCTTACACCGGTTACGGGTCCAATGCTCCTTGCCGATGCCACAACAGCCTTTGACAGCCACACCGGCTATTTTGTCGCCTCACAGCTGCCCGAAAAAATGTATCAGGCGGGAAGGGTAACAGGCTTGAACCACCCCCAATCCATTGAGGTATCCGGGAAAATCGCCGGGCTTCAGGCTGCTCTGAGCTGCAGGTTTGCATCGGATCAACCCCTGCTTGATACACTCCACGACAAACTCAGCACAGCTCAGCACGCCGCGAGGGCTTTACCTGGAGCGGAAAAGGGCACAACGCTGGTCATGGCGCCGGTGGAAGGCCGGAAAAGCTTTATCTGTTTTGATGAGGACACCACCATAAAGAACATCAAGCAGGCTCTGCAGATGGGATTCGATGTTCCCGAGCTGATCAAACGATTCACATCGGCGGGAACAGGCCCCGGTCAGGGCGGGATCCCCGGACACAATCTGCCACTTTTTGTTGCCCGCGAAAATGGGACATCTGAAACGCCCCAACCTACAGCAATCCGCCCTCCCCTGGTTCCCACCTTTCTCGCGACCTACGCCGGGGCGCATCACCATATGTTTAAACGTACTCCCCTGCATCAGCAGCAGAAAGATGACGGCGGTATTTTTCGCAACATAGGTGTATGGAAGCGGGCACGGTATTTCTCCGAGGACTTCAGCTGTGAAGAAGAAATCAACACTGTTCGGCACAACGTCGGCCTGCTTGACGCCTCCACCCTGGGCAAGTTCAGAATCCACGGCCCCGATGCCCTGAAAGCCCTGCAAAGGGTCTATGTCTCCGACATGAGCAAGGTACGGCAAGGGCGCATCAAATACTCCGCCATGTGCAACGAGGACGGCTGTGTCATTGATGACGGTGTAGTGGTACAAGAAGGAGAAAACGATTACTATTTCACCACCTCAACCGGCAGAGCTGGGCAAACCATCGAATGGATTCGCTATCACACCCGCTTTGACAACTGGGATTTTCACCTGGTAAACCTCACCGATGCCATGGGAGTAATCAATATAGCAGGCCCCCGTTCTCGCAACGTACTGGAGAAAATAGTTGCTGAAGATATCTCCAACGAGAGCTTCCCCTTTGCCGGATACCGGCACGTCACCATTGCCGGACATCTTCCGGTACGTGCCATGCGGCTGGGCTTTGTCGGCGAGCTTTCCTACGAGCTCCATGTTCCTTCATCCTCTATGCTCGCGGTCTGGAACCTTCTCAAAGATGCCGGAACCAAGTTCAACATTGGCAACTTCGGCGTCGAGGCGCAGAACGTTCTGCGCATGGAAAAATGTCATGTCATCCTGGGCTCGGAGTCGGAGCAGCGCACCAATCTTCTTGATCTCGGCCTTGGTTTTCTCTGGGACCGCGGCAAGGCCGAAGCCAAAACAGTCGGAGCTGTAGCGCTCAGGCAGGCGGAACATGACGAGGGCCGTCTCAAGCTGGTAGGTATTCGCATGGAGGATAGCAGCCGTGCAGCCCGTGACGGAGCCCTCATTGTTGACGACAGAGTACGGGGCTATGTGGCCACCGCCCGCAAGAGCTTTGCCACCGGCGAAGCCGTCGGTATGGCACTTGTCGAATCCCAGCTTGCCGCTCAGGGAAACCGGCTGCAAATTTTCGAGGACGAGTGTAAGGGGAATCTGCTCAATGCAACCGTCATTGCCACACCCTTCTATGATCCGGAAGGCAAACGCATGAAAATGTAAGGAGCTCTCATGAATACGGTACAACGATGCTCAGCCGTACAGTTTACGGCAGCTTCGCATACACGAGAAAACAGGGAGAACTGGACGGTAATCCTGCAGTATCAGGATGAGGGAGCAGGCCCGTGGCTGGTTGATCTTAGCCATAAATCGCGCTTTGACCTGCAGGACAGCACAATCAACGAGTACTCACCAGGCGGTGTTGCCGTGCCGCCCACTCCCGGCATGAGCGTTTACACCAACACCCTGCTGATCAACCGTCTGAACGCCGGCCAGGCATCTCTCTACTGCCTTGGCAGTGCAAAGCCACAACTGGAAATGGATACGGCCTATACCGATGTTACCGATGCCACCGTTTTCCTTGCCCTCTTCGGCCCCAAAATCTTTCATGTCACGGAAAAGCTTACAGCTCTGGACTTCCTGGCTCCGCACAAAGAGCCCCCCTTCCTCTATCAGGGGCCTTTTTGCCATGTTCCATGTCAGATCGTTACCCTGCAGAGACGAACCAATGGTTCAGGAGGAATTCTGTTGAGCTGCAGCCGGGGGTACGCCAAAAGTATGGTCGAGGCAATACTGGACGCCGGCGAGGAATTTGGACTGCGTCCCGCCGGAGAAGACAGATTCACCGGATGGTTGGAAAGTCCGGCAGAATAAAGAGATGCCACAGCACTATATTATTACATTATTGCCGCATGGCCGCAAACTGCACGTCAAGGAAAACCGCAACCTGATGGCATCACTGGTAGAACATGCCATCCTGCTGCGTGCCGATTGCGGCGGCAAAGGGGTGTGTGGAAAATGCACCATCACGCTCAAGCAGAGCGACAACAGCATCAGGGAGGTTAAGGCCTGCCAAACCAAGGTCGACCGGGATCTTTGGCTTACAATCCCGCCTGCATCCATGCTCGCCCCTCACATCGTAGGAAAACCAGCGGCGGTGCTGCCGCCTTCGTTTACGGAGTCCTGCAATACCTCCCAAGCGGTTGCCGTAGGCTATGGCATAGCCGTTGATCTTGGCACAACCACCATTGCCCTGTATCTTTGCACTATAAAGACAGGTTCCGTCCTCTCTTGTGTCTCGGTGAAAAACCCCCAGGCAATATATGGCGACGATGTGATGAGCCGTATTGGCGAGGCAGCAAAGGAAAAGGACAATCTCTCGACCTTGCACAAACTGGCGGTTCGAGCCATTGAGTGGGGATGCCGGCAACTCAGCACACTATCTCACATCTTGCTTGAGGATGTCGAACAAATGACAGTGGTGGGCAATCCCACCATGATCCATCTGCTGCTGGGAATACAACCGGGAACATTAGGTGTTGCCCCCTACCGGCCGATGTTTCTTGACAGCCAGTGTCAACAGGCCCGGAAATTGGGATTTGAACAGCTCGACATGCCGGTTCACACTCTCCCGCAGATTTCCGGTTTTTTAGGTGGAGACATACTTGCAGCCGCAATTGCCGCAGAACTTGACCGGCAACCCGCCGGAACCCTGCTCATCGACATCGGCACCAATGGAGAGCTCATCTACAAGGGAGAGCATGGGCTCTATGCAACCTCATGCGCCACTGGCCCGGTGTTTGAGGGAGCATCCATTTCCTGTGGTATGCAGGCACTGCCCGGGGCAATCGACAAGGTAACAATTGCAGGCCGCACCGGCACCCCTCGTTGCCGCATAATCGGAGCGGAGCGGATAGAAAAGGATGGGCTCGTGCCCGGTGGTATCTGCGGCTCGGGTATCATCAGCGCCGCCGCCGAAATGTACCGGGCGGGCATTATCGGAACGACGGGTGCGCTGGTCGATGATGTCGATATTGCGGCATTGCAAAAGGATGCCTCAGGTGCAAAACACTACATACTGGCCCGAGAAGATCACGCCGGGGAAAACCGGAAAATCAGCATCAAACAAAAAGATATCCGTTCCATTCAACTCGGCAAGGCCGCTCTTTTCACAGGAATAGACTTTCTGCTGAAAATTGAAGGAAAAACGCTGCCGGAGAAGATCATAATTGGCGGAGCATTCGGATCATACCTCGACAAAAATGACATGAAAGATTTGGGTTTACTCCCCAATATAGATGATGATCACATTGAAACCGCAGGCAATCTTGCCGGCGCCGGGGCAATCATGGCACTCTGTCGCACCAGGTATTTCAAGGCAGCCCAAAAGCTTGCCGCGGAAATTGCAGTTATTGACCTGGCAACGCGTCAGGAATTTCAAAAGAGCTTTGTGGCAAACCTTCACTTTCCTGCTTTGGCCCCATAACCCTTGTTGCGTACCATCCGGTGCCCATCCGGAAACAGCCCTTTGAGAGTGTGCATGGACACCAACTAAAGAGTGAGCTGACTGCGAATATTCTCGACAAACTGTCGTGCATGCTTTTCCAGCAAGCGGGCGGCTGCCTCTTCATCATGCTGCTCCAGTACTGCTGCAATTTCCTCAAACTCCAGGACTATGTCGTTCCAATAGTTGGCCTCCGCCGCCGAAAATGTCCAGATCCTGACCGCCTGATCATGCAGCGTCTTCAATATTTTTATAAGGGTCTCGTTCTTCGTCGCCTTGTTAATAATGCTATGCAATTCACCATCGAGCTGCATCAGCACCTTAGGGTCTTTGGTCTCTTTCATGCTGTTGATCCGCCGGCGAATCTCGGCAATCTCCTCCTTCGTTATACGCGCTGCCGCCAGCTGACCGGAAAGCCGTATAAGATTAGAACGAACTTCAAAGACGTCTTTGAGTTGTTGAAAACTTACATCGGCGACGATGGTGCCGACATTGGGAATAATCCGGACCAACCCCTCCATTTCCAAACGCATCAGAGCCTCACGGACAGGTGTACGGCTCACACCGAACGCCTCCATGAGCTCTTTCTCACGCAGAACCGATCCGGGTTTATGCTCCAGGAGTATGATTTGTTCTTTAAGCTTTTGATATACAGGACGTTGACTCATAATTCTTCTCTGACGTTTACCTCGTATTAGACGTTTTCAATATCGAACATACTACGCTCGTTCTCTTGCAGGTGAGCGCTGCGTCAGCCACACACCAAACATCACTACACCGGCGGCAATGAACTGATTTGGATGAAAGATCTCTCCCAAAATCAGCCATGCCAGGATAACACTGACAACCGGGATAAGATTAATATATACAGCCGCTCGACTTGCCGAAACATATTTTAAACCATAATTGTAGAGACCGTAAGCACCAAGGGTGATCACTGCACCAAGATAACAGATTGCCATTCCTGAAGAAACGTCGAATTGATCAGGAAGGTGCGTCCCCGGCAGAAAAAGTAGAGGAAAATAAAAAATGCAACCGGCAAATGCCTGAAGCGCAGTAAGAAAAAACGGCGAGTAGCGAATAGTTAAATAGCGTAATGTTACTATATAGCCAGTGGCACAGACCATTGCCATAAACTCCAGAAAGTTCCCCAGCAAAGGGTTTGGTGCATTTTCACTGGGCGTGCTCTCCAAGGAGAGCCAGCACACTCCAGCCACAGCGATGCCGGCTCCGAACCATCCCTGCACACCTGTTCTTTCCTGCAGCACAATCGAAGCGCTTATCATTACCAAAATAGGCAGAATGGCAGTGACCATGCCCGCCTGGGCAGCTGTTGTATAGACAATTGCATGTGCCTCAAAAAGAAAATAGAGACATGGCTCACAAAAAGCCATGAAGCCGATGAGTTTATAGTCCCCTTTTTGATAGTGCACCGACCGGCGAAAGCGAAAAACAACTGCAAGCAGGCAGAGACTGGCGACAAACATTCTACCGAATATCACCACCATCGGGTCATAGGCCCTGAAGGCAATCTTAAGAGCAATAAAGGAGCTCGCCCATAATACCGTGGCACCGAGCAGCGCCAGCTGCGGCACAATGTTTCGTAACTGTAGTACCTGATGCACGAACATCACCCCTCTCTTCCCTCTCTTGCACATACCGTATCACCAGAACTCGCCTAAACCATTGCCGGCCTACTCCCGTGGAGCAGGAACCAGTCCGCTCACCGGCAACCTGCAAGTTGCGCCACAATCATGCCATGCATATTGACCACGGCGGTATCAACCTTCAATATTCGCACCCCCATGCCAAAACCGCAAAACCCCTGCTCTTCAAATTTATCCAACTCATATTCAAGCCATCCTCCCTCGGGACCAACGGCGGCCAGAACCTTGCCCTGTGTTGGTCCGATGCAGTGCCGCACACTCCTCGCACTGGAAGGATGAGCATATACCAGATAGCGGTATTGATCCGCTACACCTGGAACATACTCTTCAACAAACGGTTTGAATTTCCGATGAAAAAAGATCTTCGGCGGAATAGTGTCAATCGCCTGTTCCAGACCGTGCATTACATGCTCCATATACCCATCCTCTTCAACCACCCCTGCTTGCCAGAAACTTTTCTCAACCCGAGCAGCGTTGACTATATGCACTTTGCCAACACCGAGCGCCGTTGCCTGGCTTAGAATACGCCGCAGCATGATCGGCCGGGGCAGGGCCAGCACAATGTCCAGAGGGACTTTTGGCGGAGGATGACTGTCATGGGTTACCTCAATTTCCACCATAAAGGGATATTTCGGCTGAAGAGCCGTGATCGTTGCGAAGCCGATACGGTCGTGCAAAACACCCACCTTAACACGGTCACCGACAACACAGTGAAGGACCCTGACGATGTGTTTGGCACGATTATCCGTCAGCCGAGCCTTGCGACCGTTCAGCTCATGCTGTTGTAATAGTATTACATTCATACTGCCCTGCTCAGCTTGGTCGACCATCCTTATACATCCGCATTCCGATAGGACACCAAACGGCTTGCTCTTCCATATCGACCTTTGCCAAAGCGCACCAATATGGTAATATCTTCGACCCTGAGAGCGTTACTGCGAAAGTTACTAAGGGTTCGCTCAAAAATCGAGGCACGTCCATCAAGGAACATATAATGCTATTGCTCTATAATTTTCTGCAAGCTCTCCTTCTAATACTGCTCTTTCCACCGCTTGTCATCATTATTGCGCTTTCCCCCAAATACCGAGACATGCTGCCGAGAAGGCTCGGCATAAACCTCAAAGCTGCCGTGGCGGGACTTTTACGATCTCGCCGGACAATATGGATCCATGCGCTCTCGGTCGGCGAGGTTACATCCGCCCTGCCACTTGTGGCCAAACTACGCCGGGAGGCACCCGATGTAAATATTGTTTTTTCCGCCTCAACCAGGACCGGATTCGCCCTGGCCGACAAAATCATGGCGCCATACAGTGACGTCGTCATTGCACTCCCCCTTGATATCTTGCCGGTCTGCACCTATTTCATCAAAACAATCAGGCCCGATCTTTTCATTCTTGTGGAAACGGATTTCTGGCCCAACCTACTCCACCGGCTTCACGACGAGAATGTCCCGGCACTCCTCGTAAACGGAAGAATATCTCAACAATCAATGGCACGGTATACCCGTAATGCATTTTTTTTTAAACCTATGTTCCAAACCTTTCGCTACTTATGTGTACAAAATGACTCGGATCGAAGACGTTTTATTGAACTTGGCCTCGCTGCAAGCAAAGTACTCCGCCTGGGCAACCTCAAATACGAAGCCCTCATTGCCAACGGCGCAAGCATCCTTCATGTCGATAAAGAGCATAATCGCCCGCTTATCATTGCCGGTTCCACCCATGCCGGTGAGGAAGAACTCCTGCTCGACACCTTTGTTGAGCTCCGCAAACTCCATAGTCCCCGTCTGATTATTGCACCACGGGATATCAGTCGGACAAATGATATTGTGGAAATGGCTCAACATCGCAATATTACGGTACAGTTCCGCTCAAGTACCGAAGTATTCTCCAAAGACCTTTTACTCCTGGATAGCATAGGTGAACTCGCCGCCATTTACGCTTTAGGCGATATCTGTTTTGTTGGCGGCAGCATGGTCAATATAGGCGGCCATAATCCGCTTGAACCTGCCTATCACGGCAAGCCTGTTGTTTTCGGCCAATACATGGATGCTTTTGAGGAAATCAGTCAAGATCTCATTGCAAGCGGCGGTGGTACCTCCGTCACCGGTAAAAATGACCTTTATGAAACTATACATACTCTTCTCGATGATCCGGCATACCGCCGCCGCTGTGGAATTTCGGCGCGTCAATGTGTTTTGAAAATGGAGGGTGTCCTGGATAAGCATTTTGCCCTTATCAAGGAGCTGCTGTGAACACCACGGCATGGATCCGTTCACACCTTCTGATTGGTGCCACTCTCTGTTATATAGCCGGGATAATTCTTTCTTTTTCAGGGATTCCAATTTTTTATGTGTTTTCTGGGGCAATGACGGCAGCAGCCCTGCTCCTCACCATTCTATTCCTGCGCCGAAAGAACAGGCAGGAAACCGTTATGCTCTCGCTCCTCTTTATCTTCTTTATTCTCACGGGACAGTATTGCACCACCATATCCCGGACACCCCCAATGTCAAATACCCATATACGCAATGCAATCATCGAAGAACAAGAATACGTCACAGTGGGCGACATTGTGCGGCGTCACGGTTTCGATGGGAGAACATCAAAGCTGGATGTCGCAGTCAAAGCAATACGAACACAAACCAAAGAGTTTCAAAGCACCCATGGCCTCATACGCTACACCCTGGAGGGCCGGCTTGACCCTGCGGCCATACCAGGTCAAACAGTTGCCATTCGCGCTGAACTGGAATATCCCGGACGCTTCCTGACACCTGGAAGCTTCAATTATCCCGGATATCTGGCACTTCGCGATATCTATGTCACCGGCTTTATTGACTCACCGCTCTATATCAACCATGTTTCCAAGACGACCTCATTTCCGCATACTCTCCGCTACACTCCCGCAACCCTGCGAGCAGGAATCAACCGCTACATTGACACGCACCTCGACGGCAACCAGGCCGGTATCTACAAAGCCCTCCTCACCGGGGACAGATCTGCTGTCACAGACCAGGTTATCGAGCATTTCAAAGGCACAGGCGTGCTTCACATACTTGCTATATCGGGCCTGCACATGTCCCTGTTGGGCGTTTTTCTCTATGCCGCCATATACTGGCTGCTGCGTCGCTCACAATGGTTGATTCTGCGGATAAACACCAAAAAAACAGCGGTGTTTTTGTGCATTCTCCCCCTGTTGCTGTATACCCTCATCGCCGGTGCAAAAACTCCCGTTGTACGATCATTTATAATGAGCCTGGTGGTGATCATAGCTATTTGCACGGGAAGAAAACACACCTTCGCACCACTGGTGTCCTGCGCTGCACTGGTCATCCTGGCATTTTCTCCAACCGACCTGGCGACTCCATCCTTCCAACTCTCCTTTGCCGCCGTTATCGCCATTGCCGCAGCAATACCTGCTTTGCAACAGCTGGGCGCCAGGGTCGTCGACGGCACATCTCCTTTACTATTTGCCAAGATATGCGGCTGGACGGTGACCGCTATAGGTGTTTCCTGTGCGGCAACCCTGGGTACCGCACCTTTATTGACCTATCATTTTAACCGAATATCCCTCATCGGCCCT
Source organism: Desulfopila sp. (assembly GCA_046260685.1). Lineage (GTDB taxonomy): Bacteria > Desulfobacterota > Desulfobulbia > Desulfobulbales > Desulfocapsaceae > Desulfopila_A. Next base: position 6,642 of record JBHEOR010000029.1, on the reverse strand, counting down.
CTGACCAACCTCATCGTCGAACCCCTTATCTGTTTATGGGCCCTTCCCTTTGGATTTGCTGCTGCTGTTTGCTTGTTTATCTGGCCACCCCTGGCAAATATTTTTTTCTACTTGGGCGGCAAAGGAATTGATCTTGCGGTTACCGCAGTTTCCACCCTTTACTCTCTGCCCTTCTCCTTCACCTATCTGCCCCCACCTTCCCCTGCGCTCATTGGCCTCTTTTACGGCTGCCTTGGCATTGTGCTGCTCAACAAAACGTTGTCACGACGTATCAGGACAACCGCAGGCGCACTTCTCATAGCAGTCATCGCCGCTATGTTCATCTCTCCTCAAAACTTCCTTAGAAAATTTGATACAGAATCGACCCTCACCTTTCTCGATGTCGGCCAGGGCAGCTGCTGTCTGCTTGAAATGCCGGGCGGGAAAACGGTGCTTATAGATGGCGGTGCAATGTCTTCAACAAATTTTGACATTGGCCAAAGTGTCATTGCCCCTTTTCTGCTGCAAAAGAACATTCAGAAGATCAATGATATTGTAATCACCCACGCCGATAGCGATCATTATAACGGACTTGCACACATTGCCAATCACTTCAATGTTGACAGGCTTTGGATTCATAACGAAGATAGTGGCAACCGGCAGTGGCGGGCTCTTCTGGAGAATGTTGCGGCAACGGGTACCACGATCATCAGCGCCTCTTCAGGTGAACAGCTTGCAGGCGACAAGGCCGCCGGCACCGACCTGCACATTGTCGCCAATACATTCTCCGCCCATGGTGCATCGAGCAATGACAACGGCCTCATCATCAAATATAGGGATGATGAATTTGCGGCAATCTTTCCCGGCGATATTTCATCGGCCATTGAGCATGATCTCGTCACCGCCGAACTCGATCTCAAGGCGGATGTCCTTTTATCGCCCCATCATGGTTCGGCCACTTCAAATTCCCGGGAATTTCTCAAGGCGGTCAATCCATCGATTATGATTGTTTCATCCGGAGACAACAAGGCTTTCGCGTTTCCATCCACTACCGTGGTCAATACGTGCCGGGAACTCGGCATTGATGTCATACCAACCAAGACCGCCGGCACCATCAGCATCCACACCCATCCGCCGGACTATCGTCTTGAAACCTTCCATGCTGCTGCTTCCCATTATCAGCGAGTACGGTCCCGGGCCGATTAGACATCGGTAAAGTCCGTGGGGGGCTTGCGGAGATATTTGACAAACTTGGCCTTTTCAACACAATTGGAGTAGGCCTCATCGGCACTGATCATCTTTCTGTCGAGATATCCCAATATAGCATCATCGAGGGTTTGCATGCCGTATTTTTTGCCCGTCTGCATGGTTGAAAGGATTTGATAGGTCTTACCTTCCCGAATAAGGTTGCGAACGGCAGGCGTCGCAATGAGAATCTCCAGTGCAGCACAGCGCCCTTTGATATCGATACGCTTAAAAAGGGTCTGCGAAACAACCGCTTTCAACGCATCAGCCAGGGTAGAACGTACCTGGCCCTGCTGATTTGCCGGAAAAATCTCAATAATCCTGTCAACGGTCTTCATGGCGTTAATGGTATGGAGCGTACCAAACACCAGATGACCTGTCATTGCCGCCTCCATCGCCAGGGTTATAGTTTCCAGGTCGCGCATCTCACCGACCATAATTATGTCCGGATCCTCACGCAAAGCGCCACGCAATGCGGCCCCGAAACTATGGGTATGCGTCCCCACCTCCCGGTGGTTGATAATACACTTCTGACTGGTATGGACAAACTCTATGGGATCCTCGATGGTGAGTATGTGATCCTTGCGGTGCTTGTTCGCCTCATCGACCACAGCTGCGAGAGTTGTCGACTTGCCCGACCCCGTAGGTCCGGTCACCAGAACAAGCCCTTTGGGAAGATGGGCCAGCCGCGGAACAACCTTGGGAAGCCCCAGCTGCTCGCAGGTCATGATTTCACTTGGGATCTCACGAAAAACGGCACCAACACCATATTTCTGTCGAAAAAAGTTGCAGCGATAGCGAGCAAGACCGGGGATTTCGTAACCGAAATCGACATCACCGCATTCTTCAAATACTTTAATTTTTTCTTCCGGGCATATTTCATAAAGCATGGCCCGTAGTTCATCATTGCTGAGCCGCTTGAATTTAACCCTCTCCATATCCCCGCGAATACGGAGAATCGGCTGCATATCCGCCACCATATGGAGATCGGAAGCCCCTTCATCATTCATGAGTTTAAAAAATGCATCAATCTGAGCCATGTAAAAACCCCTTTACGAACCTTTCGTCTAGTACTGGACCACCCAAAGGCAGCTAGCCCGGTGCCCGTCCGGAAACGGCCCTCTTCCCCTAACTTCTTGTTTTTAAACTTTAGTCGTTATATATTGCACGATATCATCGATCTCATCGAGAACCTTGAACAATGAACAATCGTCAGCCTTTATATTGCCGCTGGCCAGCAACCTTTCTTCAATCCATTGCATAAGACCGGCCCAGTAATCGGAACCGGTAAGAACAATGGGAAAGGGCCGAATCCTTTCCGTCTGAATCAGCGTCGCCGCCTCAAAGATTTCGTCGAGTGACCCAAAGCCGCCGGGCATACAGATAAATCCCATTGAGTACTTCATCAACATAACCTTGCGTACAAAAAAATATTTAAAATCCAGGGGAAAGTTGGTATAGGGATTGGCAGCCTGCTCATGCGGCAATGAGATATTCAGACCGATGGACAGGCCCCCAGCCTCATAGGCTCCCTTATTGGCAGCTTCCATTATTCCCGGCCCACCACCGGTTATAACCCCATACCCCGCTTTGACCAGATCAGCAGCCAACTTCTCCGTCATGACATAATACGGATCATCCGGGGGAGTCCGTGCCGAACCATATATGGTCACTGCTGGAATATCTATGGTTGACATGGCATCAAAACCGTCCACAAACTCGGCCATTATCCTGAACATGCGCCATGAATCACCTACTACATTGTTATCAAGGCTGTATTTCGGTTCGCGGGAAACCCTTCGTCGTTCGTTGAGTCCGTTATATTGCATTATATACCTCGATCTGCTTACCAATCTGCGTATCCAGCTGGTGTGCCTCACACGCCACCCCAGGCTCCAGCGATACATTGGCATATACTTTTTCAAGCCATTGTGCCGCCGGCTTCACCATGCCCTTCCTATAATAATTCATACACATCAACAGTTGCGCCTCCGTTTTGGTTCCCTGAGCGGGCAGACATTTTCGCAATGTCGCTTTGGCTTCATCATACCTCATGCAGGCGATTTGTGCCCGTGCCAGGTGTATTCTTAAAATACTCTTGTCGGGATCGAGCTCGGTACTTTTTTGACATAATGCTAAAGCAATCTCATCACCCTGCCCCAAAATCAGGTAACAACGGCCGAGCAAGCCCATGGAGTCACTGTCAAATTCATCATACCGCAAAGCCTTTTGCAACCAGTTCACAGCCGTATCGTATTTGCCCAGGCCATAATAAGATTGTCCAAGATAGGGCAAAGCTTTGTCTTTTATTCCAGTAAACGGCTCATGATCATACCATTCCAAGAGGACCTCTACTGCCTTCTGATGCCTTCCCGTGATGCAACAAAGTCTGCCATAGCGATATCTGATATCGTCCCTGAGTTCTTCGCCACCCTCTTTATGATCATCCAGCAACACATAAGCTTTTTCTAAAAAGGTATACGCCGTCTCATATCTACCGGTAAGATCAGCCTCCAGGGCCGAATTATACAATGCCATGAAATTACAGGGATCAAGAGTCAACACCCTTTCAAAACAGAGCCGGGCTTCTCGATGCTTGTCCATGTCGGCATAAGAAACGCCCAAACTATTAAGAAGATTCACATTGTTTTGTTCACAGGCTATCCCCGCTCTGTATTCTGCCACTGCCGAGGTTAAATCTCCTTCGGCATAATAAATATCCCCACTGACGTTGAGACTGACGGCATCAAAAATCGCCCTGCCCTCAGGCCCAAAAAACCGGGCATGATTGAGGGCTTTTCGACAATGAAAAACGGTTGCACTTTTACTGAAAGAACGATGTGGAAAATACCCTATCCCAACCTGAACAGGGCCGGGAGCATTGTCTTCCACATATTCTTGCCACCATGTGAGTGCTGCATCAGGTGGTATACCAGGAAGAAAAACATAGAGATCTTGATCATCTTGGACAATATTCTCTGCCGGCAGGCGCTGCACCAGAATGTCTTTCTTGTCAAGCGAACAAGGCTGCAATTCCAGTATTGAAAAAGAATCGACTTCCTTCCATTTTCTCCAGAATTTGGCAAGTAGTGCCTTCGTGGGCTTGCGTAAGGGATGCTTGTGCGGTTGACTCAAGCTAAAATAATCACACAGCGAAAAAGGACCACGTTTTTGGGCCTGATCAAGGGCGAACTCAGCCCGATCGAGAGCGTAAAGAGAAGGCTGCCCAATATCTTGCCTCTCCCCTTTATCTCCCTGTCCTAATCCTAATCCTAAATGAATTCGACGAAAACCATCTCTTCGCAGCCACAAAAGGACACGTTTTGCTATTGCGGCAAAACGTGACGGTTCCATCGTAGTAGAAAAAATCCCAAAGACATGATGGCCAAGATAAAAAAGCGAGAGTCTGCCATTCAAACAGTTCCTCAAAGATCGAACCGTCGTGGCAGTATGAATCCTGGCCTCCTGCGCCGTACGAGCGCGCGGATAGACTTCCACCAACAGGATGGATAGTGCACCACTTTCTTCAACCCCCTGCAGCAGGGCATGAAAGTGCAGACTATTGGGCAGTCCGGTCTCAAGGTCGACACCCGCCTTTTTAATATGCACAAACATTTGTTGCAGATCCCTGCCCAACTCTTCCAACCAGTCGGTGGAGACATGCTCGGCAAAATAGGCATCCACACCTGTGGCGACGGCCAGTACATCTTGCCCTTGGGCTGGAATAGTGAAGAGAATTGCATTGTCAAATCGTATGTAATACTTCTCCCCGCGGATATGTCCGTCGAGATGGTGCTGTATCTTTTCTGCCAGCAGGGGCGCAATGATTTCGGGAATCTCATCATCTTGTCCTAGAAAAAGAAGATGCGTAAAACCTGGAATCTTGGTGGCCACCAGTTTTTTAAATGAAGGGTAGAACAGCTTGAAATCTTCTTTTTCCAACGTTTCCAGGTTGGCAAGATGTGAGGAAGGATACATTGCTTTTTATGACCTGAAATATTCGATTAGAGCTGCGGCTATCTCATTGACATCATTTTCAAGGACAGTTCTGCAATCTATTATGAAATGTTCATTCTCAATACGCCCGATAAGCGGCAATTCGCGGGTCCGCAAAGCTCGCTCCAGCCTGTTCACCGAAACATCGATCGGGGTCACTTGCACTGCCCAGCTGTCAAGGCCATATTCGGGAATGGCGCCGCCGCCCGTTTGAGAAACAGTCGGCTCTAGAGAGATACTGCAGTTTACCAGGCTCGCTTTTTTAATTTTGCGTAGAATCCGCTGGGCCCGTTTTTTGATATCAGCCGGTTTTTCCACAAGCATGGCCAGCGTCGGCACTTTTTCCAGGGCCTGCTCAATATCATAGTAATTGCGCAGAATGCTCTCCAGTGACGCCAGAGTGAATTTATCGATACGCAGTGCTCTGTTCAATGGATTCTTTTTAATCCTGTCAATGGCTTCCCTCCTGCCCACTATAACTCCAGCCTGCGGACCACCGAGTAATTTATCTCCGCTAAACGTCACAACGTCGATGCCGGTTGCCACAACCTCCTGCACGGTTCGTTCCTGGGGCAGGCCATAGGGAGAAAGATCAATCAGGCAGCCGCTGCCCAGATCCTCCATGACAGCAAGATTATGCTGCCGGGCCAGTGTCACCAGTTCCTGACTCGACACTTCTTTGGTAAATCCAAGCATACGGAAGTTTGAAGTGTGTACTTTGAGCAACAGTGATGTATTTTCCGTAAGGGCATTCTCATAATCGTAATAATGCGTTCGATTTGTGGACCCTACCTCCACAAGTGTGGCCCCGCTCTTGGCCATAACATCAGGAATTCTGAAAGATCCGCCTATTTCAACCAGCTCTCCCCGGGAAACAACAGCCTCGCGGTGACGTGCCAGTGTCTCTATGACCAGAAACACGGCCGCTGCATTATTATTGACGACAAGTGCGGCCTCGGCACCGGTAATATCACAGAGCAGTTCCTCGACAAGTGCATAACGACTCCCCCTCTTGCCACTCTTCAGGTCAAACTCCAGGTTGGAATAATGTTTGGAGCACTGCACCAGCTGCTCCATTGCCTCGGGAGGAAGCAATGAACGACCTAGATTAGTATGTATGACTATCCCTGTACCGTTTATCACCCGACGCAGATTCGTCCTCCTTTCTTCGGCGAGCTCCTGCAAAAACAGCTCCTTCCATTCGCTTTGAGAAAGGGGACGGTAATCATCGGCATTTGACAGGATTGCACAACGCTGTTGTTCGACACTTTTCCGTACAATTTTTCTCATCAGAGTTGAGGGAATATCTTCAGTAATTTCAGCGCGAAGCATCGCAATGGAATCATCGATTTTAGGCAATTTCTTAAGCAATGCGTTTTTCTTTTCCATTATAATTTTACAAGTGATAGGATAATAAGTGTG
>JBHEOR010000289.1:1031-1280 GCA_046260685.1 Desulfopila sp. | reverse complement strand
GTTGTAGGAGGGTATTACAGCCCTTGGGTTGCGGGCGTTAGCCCGCTTTAGAGTAAAAGGCAGGCAAGTACATCCAGCGTGGAAACAACTGTCAGGCCTGCTTTGTTTTCGACGAAGATCACGGAGCCTATGTCAATTGGCTCCCCCGGCGGGCAATCAATTGCCGGTACGAAGTTTTTCCCAGTATTGCTGATAAATCGGCAGGGCCGCGCCGACATCGGTCTGGAATTCTCCTTTGTTTATTATCTC
>JBHEOR010000289.1:573-1021 GCA_046260685.1 Desulfopila sp. | reverse complement strand
GGATATAGATGAGCGGCTGATGAAACTGTAGCAGAAATCGCAGCAGAGAGCCTTTTCCCTTCTTGCTGCTGATCGTGTTGAGGCCGTACTGTTCCGTGCGGTGCTTGACTTCAAGCAGATCAAGACCCTTTGCTGTATCACATTCCAGCAGCTCCACCACTTCATCCATTGGCAGATGATGCCAATGCTTTCCCAGTAAATCATCCATGTATCACTCCTGACGGGATGAGAATTTTTACGACGCTATCATATTATGCATGATGCATCAAACTTCTTGTTGGATAATAAGTCAGTTTGCTTGAAGGGGCGAACTTATTCGTTACTATCTGCCGTTTTGTTTAGTACCTTACAGATTGAATTCTTGTTTTTTTGCAAGAAGTCAATCTGTATCAAGGTACTTATACCCCTTGTATGGTGTTTTTGTAAAATTAATTACAAACAGTCAGTC
>JBHEOR010000289.1:0-563 GCA_046260685.1 Desulfopila sp. | reverse complement strand
GGGAAAGACCGTCAAGCTGTTACGGACATCCTCTTCCAGCAGGGGGAGAGCCGTGGTCATCGGGGTGGCGTAACCGTTTTCTTCGACACAGACCTTGGCCACATCCGGTTTCATCATAAAGTTGATGAACTTGTGTGCATTTTCGATGTTTCTGGCAGTCTTGGGGATAACGTAGCTATCGACCCAGAAGTTTGCCCCCTCGCTTGGATAAACGTAGCGAATTGCCGGATTCTCCTGCTGAGCCATCCATGCCTCGCCGTTCCAGATCATCCCGACACTCACTTCCCCGGCCAGATAGGGGAGGCGTGGGGAATCGCTGTTGAACAGGAGGACATTCGGCATAAGGTCCTTTAAAAGCAGATAGGCCGATTCAATTTCTTTCGGGTCGGTGGTGTTGCTGCTGTGTCCCTGTATTTTCAAGGCCATATGGAAGACTTCCCGCATATCATCCTGCAGCAGGAGCTGCCCCTTATACTTCGGATTCCAGAGATCCTTCCAGGCGGTTACCTCCCCTTCGGGCAGTTCGGAACTGTTATAGCCAATACCCGTCGAGCCCCACATGT
>JBHEOR010000288.1:0-1321 GCA_046260685.1 Desulfopila sp. | reverse complement strand
GACTAAAATCGTTCGGGAATGACGACTAAAGGCACTTTTACCTAAAGCTTAAACATCTGTTTACTTCAAGCTCTTTTTGTTTTTCTGCTTGTCCTGTTCAAACTGTTTCGCAATCTTTTTGATTTCGTCCGACGTCAAAGCCTTTTCAGCGCTTTTAAACAGTTCGCCTTCTTCTTCTTTGATATGGTGCTCCACGAGCTCCTTAAACACAGCCACCTTGGCTCCCCATTTGTCATCATCCTTGGGCATTTTCTCCAGTTCTTTTAAAACCAGTTCACTTACATGGTGCTCCTCGATCCCTTCCATGGCATCTTCACGTGCCTCTTTCTTCTCCACCAGAGGCGGATAGAAAGCACTTTCTTCGGCTTTCATATGAGGTACCAGCTCTTCCCTGAGCTTTTGGAATAGATCTTCCCGCTTACTCGAGTCTTTCTGTTTGGTTTCTTTAAGCTGGTTTAAAATTCCCTTTACTTCCTCATGGTCTTTTTTGAGCATCTGAAAAAATTCATTCATCTGTGTTCTCCTTAAATGTTGGTGAGAAGGCTTGCCCCTGTATGGCAAGGGTTTCTGTACAAGCCGATATGGCTTCTATAGATCTGCGCAGAGGATGCATCAACTGTTCAGAAGCTCCTCAAGCCGCTTGTTGACTACGGACCAGTTGACGATGGTCCAGAACTCATCGACAAACTTGCCTCTGTCATTTTTGTAGTCGAGGTAATAGGCGTGCTCCCATACATCCACAACCAGCAGGATCTTGAACATCGGGTAGACGTTGGTGTTGTGCTTTTCGACCTGCATGATGATGGGGCGGTCGGTCTTTTTGCAGTAAGTGAGTGCTGCCCAGCCGGACCCCTCGGTACTAACTGCCGTCTGCGAAAATATCTTTTTGAAGCGCTCGAAAGAGCCGAACTCCTCATGGATCGCTTGCCCGATTTTTCCGGATGGGTGATCTCCCCCCGCCATTGCCCGACGGGGCGAGGTTCTCCCAGAACAACGAGTGCAGCAGGTGTCCGCCGATGTGGAACGAAAGTTCCTTGAATGTCGCCTTGGTGTCGAAATCGGCATTGTCAGACCTGGCCTTACCCATCTTCTCGATAATTGTGTTGGCCCCCTTCACGTAGGACGCGTGGTGCTTTTCATGGTGTAGCCGCAACAGGTCTGCGGATATGACCGGTGCAAGCGCATCGTAGCCGTATTCAAGCTTCGGTAACTCGTACATTTTTCCTGTTTCCATCTTGTTATCTCCTTTGTTGGTTTTTTCCGGAACGGTTTTTTTCCAGGTTGATTGGCAATGACACTTTTCATCAGCCTGTTAATAAAC
>JBHEOR010000287.1:922-1350 GCA_046260685.1 Desulfopila sp. | reverse complement strand
GTCTTGTGCAATGATTCGAGTATCAGGCAGGAGGAAAACGAATGGAAACCCGAGGGCGATCCGACAGAAGTCGCATTGACTGTTGTTGCGCGAAAGGCGGGTTTTGACCCGGAAAAGGAAAACACCGGATGGCCGCGGATCGACGCCATCCCCTTTTCATCCGAAAGACGTTATATGGCAACTCTTAATCGGGGTAGTGAGGGAAAACACTATATCTATGTCAAAGGTGCGCCCGAACGTATTTTCGACATGTGCAAGGGCGAATTGGAAGGCGAAGATACAACGGAGTTCGATAACGATACGTGGCTCCAGCGGGCCGAGGATATCGCCGCTCTTGGACAGCGCGTGCTGGCGGTAGCCCGCAAGGAAGCCGGTGAGAGTAGCGAGCTGGACGAGGATAACGCAGAACACGATCTGATTCTTCTTGG
>JBHEOR010000287.1:0-912 GCA_046260685.1 Desulfopila sp. | reverse complement strand
AGGCAATCCAGGCGGTTGAGGTTTGCCACCGCGCTGGTGTTGAGGTCAAGATGATAACGGGCGATCACGCCACTACCGCAATAGCGGTGGCGCGCGAGCTTGGGCTGAAAAACGTGGAGCATGCCCTTCGGGGCCGCGATATCGACGAATTAAATGACGAGGAGCTGGGGGAGCAGGTAAAGCGCGTGGACGTTTTTGCGCGGACCAGTCCCGAAAACAAGTTGCGACTCGTCGAAGCCCTCCAGGTTCATCGCGAGGTAGTGGCGATGACCGGAGACGGCGTTAATGATGCTCCTGCCCTGAAGCGAGCCGATGTGGGTATCGCCATGGGACAGAAAGGCACAGAAGCCGCGCGCGAGGCTTCAGATATGGTTCTGGCCGACGACAATTTTGCCTCTATCGAGAGCGCCGTCGCGGAAGGTCGAAAGGTCTACGACAATCTCCGGAAAGCGATACTCTTCATTCTGCCCACGAATGCTGCGGAAGCACTCATTGTTATCACCGCAATCATGCTTGGAATGCTCACTCCCATATCGCCAGTACAGATCCTCTGGATCAACATGGTCACGGCCGTCACGCTTGGAGTCGCCTTCGCGTGGGAGAGGGCAGAAGGCGAACTTATGCAACGTCCGCCGCATGGAACCGGCGAGCCCCTTCTGACGGGCTTTGTTATCTGGCGAGCGGTCTTCGTAGGAACCCTCCTGCTTCTGGGAGCGGGTGGTCTGTTTTTACAGGAGCTGGCCCGCAATGCAGGGAGCATTGACCTTGCCCGTACGATGGCGGTCAATGCCCTGGTGATGGGAGAGATTTTCTATCTTCTCAATACCCGTTTTTTTACGCGCTCGGCAATTTCCTGGCAAGGCCTGGTGGGTAACAGGGTAGCGCTGATTGCCATTATGGTGTGTCTGGGAT
>JBHEOR010000286.1:0-1363 GCA_046260685.1 Desulfopila sp. | reverse complement strand
CCGCCTACACAAACCATTCTTTCTGGCAAGTGTACAATAACGAAAATTCATCACCTTTCAGGGAAACCAACCATGAACCGGAAGGATGGCTGCAGTTCAACCCACAATGGGAATTTTGGGGCCTCACCAATACATCCAATATATTCGGCATCATTCATCAATCAAATGGTCGTGGGGGCGAACTGTCACGAAGCTGGAACAGAATCTATGCCAATTTTATTGTTGAACGGGGGAACCTAGCACTCAGTTTTAAGCCATGGTATAGAATTCAAGAGAATGCAGACGATGACGATAACCCCGACATTACCGACTTTTTGGGCCATGGAGAGATTCGGGCCGTTTATAAGTATAAGGAACATGTCTTCAGTGTAATGTCACGAAACAATATTGAGTCAGGCTTTGAAAATGGTGCGATTGAACTGAGCTGGAGTTTTCCACTCTTTAATTACCCGTATGTGAAAGGCTATGTGCAATATTTCACCGGTTATGGGGAAAGCCTTATTGATTACAATAATTATGTCAATAAAATCGGTATCGGCCTTTCTCTGACAGACTGGTTGTAACTGTCTGGAATCTCTCACTCTTTGCAGGATCAGCACAATCGATAGATAACGACGGCAATACAATGGATACAGCCACGGCACGAAACATTTTTTCCCAAGATCGATATGCCGCACTTACCGGTGTTGAAATAGTCGAGGTGCGCAAAGGCTATTGCCGGGCACGTCTGCACATCGAGGACAAACACCTGAATGCGGCCAACGTTGTCCAGGGCGGCGCCCTGTTCACCCTTGCCGATCTGGCTTTTGCCGTGGCATCGAACAGCCACGGCCAACTGGCATTGGCAATCAATGTCAACATCTCCTTTTTAAAAAGTGTCTCATCAGGCATCCTTTATGCCACGGCGACAGAACTGGATGAGCCGAAACGCTTGGGCGCCTACGATGTCCTGGTCACCGACGAACAGGATCACATTGTCGCCAGATTTAACGGCATGGTCTATCGAAAACAACAGGCTTTGCCGGATATGACAGAGAAATAAGGGAGTTCCGGAAACAGTATACCTAACCTTCTGCCTTTTTCGTTGGACCTGGCTTTTGCGGCTGTAATCTCCGTCCAAGCATTTTCTCCAGATTTTCCACAAATCCACTCTCTCCTAAGGGGCGACCTGTTCGTCATGGCGGTGAATCACATCTATTTCTTCATTGGAAGAGAGATCTAAAAACCGGACCAGTGGCGCAACCTTGACCAACTGATCATCCTCTGCCTTGAGATGCGCTTGAGCGCTGCTTCATGGATAATCCACTGATAATCCTCTAGACGCAGAACCAATGTCGCCGCAACCGGATTCATTTCTATAGAC
>JBHEOR010000285.1:0-1367 GCA_046260685.1 Desulfopila sp. | reverse complement strand
GCATAGAGAAGGATGATCGATATTTTGCAAGAGGCACCTGTGATACAGCCGGCTGCTCTGCGTAACCCCGGATCGCTTGAAGAGTTCAAGCTTCCACGGATTCGGGTAACTGGATCTCTGCCCCAATTTGTATGGCGTGGGGAGCATGGTCGAGAAACCAGTCAGGTTGTATAATCACAAGTGGCCCTGCTCTCCCCCGTATAACCAGTGGATAATGCGTGACCAATGACACTTCAGTGTCTTCCTGGCCGGTTTTTTGGCCTTTGCTCAGTTGCAGCGTGTCGTCCGTTGTGTCCGTGGATATCTCTGGCATCATTGTACTCCTCTGAATAGGAAAGGTTGTTTTATTTTTTCTATTCTCGATATCTGCCTGCAAGCATGCTGCACGCTCATGAATTGATGTTATGGTGTTATAATATCATTGTACTCCTCCGAAGAGGTAAGGTTGTTCTTTTTACCGCCTTTGTCTCCCATAATTCCACGCCGTGTTGAGAATCTGTTATTTTTTGTCAGCAGAGTGTCCGCTCAATCCTTTGCCATAGGGGAAGGAGCCCTCATCATTGCCGTGAAGGCCTTCCACGCCCGGCTCTGTCGTAAAGGATTGGGTGGTTTCCTCAAACAGAGTTTGCAGCTCTCCAAGACTCTTTTCAATGGTGGCCTTAAAGTCTCCCTGCAGGTGCTCATCAACTTTTTCGACATCACCCAGTCTTTCGTTTATTGCATCGATTTTCTCTTCCAACTGTTCAACCTGCGCTTCATGCCTGTCTTTTGCCACAGTGGTAAAGCCCATACCTCGAACCTTGAACCGTATCAATTTGGCCTCTATAAGAGCCATGTCGGCCTGGAGCCTCTGAATGAACATTTCTGTTTCTTTCATATTTTTTCTCCCTCGCCACACAGGCAACGCGACCGTCGCGTACCCTGTGCGATGGTTCTGACAGCCTCAAATGCGTCCAGCATTTTCCTCATTTTTAATGCGGTTTTTTAAGGCATACATGGTTGTTAACCCCGAAGACCAGAACATCAGTTTGCCTTCCTTGACGAGGTCGTTTGCCGCGTTTTTCAAGACACGCGGCTTTGTTTCAGGGTCACAGGCGTAGAAATCCTTAATATAGAGTTGAGATTTGGGTGATGATTCAGCTTTTTTCAGAATTGCGGCTTTAAGAGCGTCTACTGACAATTGCATGCGTGTCTCCCGTAAGATTTCAAATGAGCAGTGGATCTGCAATAATGTGGATATATGTAAATACGGTTCCCGATTGTCAACGAAACGCAGCTCGAAGCACTGATATTTAAAGGGCAGGCTCCTGGGACGATCAGCTAAGTTTGGTTGGTTGTCAGCATACGGTTTGACCTTTACCCTTGTT
>JBHEOR010000284.1:0-1379 GCA_046260685.1 Desulfopila sp. | reverse complement strand
CTCCACAACCGTGCCCTCCTCATCAGTCATATTTATATAAAGTATATCGCTATCCTTGACGAATTCCTGAAACAGTGTGCGCAAGGGGGCGCCTCCTCCCATGGGATGCATCATCGTCGTCCTGCTTCCGGCCTCGACTGCCTGGAGTATGGTCCGGCCTTTATCCAGCAGAAATTGTTCCATGAGTATTTCCGCCCTGTTGATATTCTGCAGAGTGGAAAATACGAGAATAACAACGAGGATGACGGTTGCTGAGAGCAGACCGATGGCAGCCCTGGAAAAATGAAAGGGATGGGGCGTGCCGGGAATGGGGTGCGCTGTCTGGGATGATGGAATCGCCATAGGATTAATATGCAATGTTCTGAGTATGGATCGGGCGGAGATGTTGATGTGTTGTTATTTATTGGATCGCCCGACTCTTTTAGTTAGTCCAATTACTATTAACAAATTAACAATCAGCAAAATTCGCACCAGGACCGCCGAGTAATCGCCTTGCTGGAGAAAGAGAGGGAAGAGGCCCAATCGGTATGATGGCACTGTACAGAAAAAGGACAGTCAGGTCTAGTGCGATGTCCACTATTTAGGCAGCTGGTGTCTGGTTCCTCTTCACCGGACTTGTTTTTCACCTCTGAAATCCTCGTGGCCATTGAGATTGCTACTGAAAAGTTGAATTGGCATGCAAGTTGCGAAATGTTGCCTAGATGATCGAACATCTGCCATACGGCAAAAAGCGGAACAGTCAAGTTCCATAACGCGGGAAGAGCAGTTCCTTCAGAAAACAAGAAAAGATTTCCAGATTTCTTATTTTTTATCCCCCTCAAAGCATGGGGACTGAACTGAGTGACAGGTTTTCTGGAGTAAGGCACTAAAAACCAAAGGAGAACATTATGAAAAAGATTGGATTACTCGTTGCCCTCATGAGTCTTGTCTGGGCCGGAAATTTGATGGCCATGGAAGGCATGGACCATGGTAGCGACAGCAAGGATGGAGGATTCAAACATTCGGAAATGACAGGCGAAATCCATGTCGAATTCCAGGTAATGGATTTGGCGAGCATGAATATGAAGGACCCGGAAGGCAAGACCCATCATGTGATGGCAACCTTTATGCAGGATGGGAAAAAACTGGAAAGCGTGGTCGGCAAAGTGAAACTTGTCTCCCCCTCCGGCAAGGAACAGCTTGCCGGTCTGAAAAGTTTCGGCGGCGGTGTGTACGCCGCCAACTTCACTATCGATGAGCCCGGCAAATGGGGGGTAATCTCCCTCTTCAAGAACGGTGAGGAACAACATACTGTGAAGTTCTGGTATCCTCATAGGTAAACAACATATCCTGATTTTAAAAGAAACATACCGCCATGGTGCATGGAGGCTGGCTTCGAC
>JBHEOR010000283.1:887-1414 GCA_046260685.1 Desulfopila sp. | reverse complement strand
GCGTTGAGAAGCTTTCCGAGCACCGCACCTACCATCAGGTTATTCCCTTAACCGACCGGCTCGATTATCTGGCTCCGATGAGTAACAATCTGGGCTACGTCCTGGCGGTCGAAAAATTGCTCGGTATCACGGATCAGATTCCCGAACGTGCCAAGGTCATACGGGTGCTGTTGGCCGAGTTGACGCGCTTGAAAAGTCATCTGGTCTGGCTGGCGACCCATGCCCTTGATATTGGTGCGATGACCGTCTTTCTCTATTGCTTCCGTGAGCGTGAGGTGATTACCGACCTGTACGAAAAGATTTCCGGCGCCCGGATGACATCAAACTATTTTCGCGTTGGTGGTCTCTCTGCTGATCTGCCTGGCGGCGTTGAGCAGGAGATGCGCGAGTATGCTGAAGGAATGCCGGCACACCTCGAAGAATATGAAGGGCTGTTGACAGGCAACCGGATCTGGCAGAAGCGAACCATTGGCGTCGGTACAATCACTGCTGAGGCTGCTATTGATATCGGTATTACCGGCCCGGGA
>JBHEOR010000283.1:475-736 GCA_046260685.1 Desulfopila sp. | reverse complement strand
CTTGACGAGATGCGCCAGGCCAGTCTGATTATGCTGCAGGCCCTCGACAAGCTTAAACCTGGCCCAATCCTGGCTGATTGTCCAAAGGTTGTCTTGCCGCCAAAGCAGGATGTTGTCAATACCATCGAAGGACTGATTCACCACTTCAAAATTGTAACTGAGGGCTTCAAGGTAGAGCCGGGTGAAGTATATGTGGGCATTGAGGCGCCGAAAGGTGAACTTGGCTACTACCTGGTTTCAGATGGCAGTGCTTACCCCTAC
>JBHEOR010000283.1:0-465 GCA_046260685.1 Desulfopila sp. | reverse complement strand
TTGGCTGATGTTATCGCTGTTATCGGAACGCTTGATATCGTTCTTGGTGAAATCGATCGCTAGGCAACGTGCCTTTAAGCTGTGAGGATGCTATGACAGACAATGTGCAGCAAGTTGAAGAACCGGTCGAAGAGCTTGAAGTCATCGACTTAACCGGTGCCAACGAGATCATCGACAAATACATTGATATGCACGGCAACCTGATGCCGGTGTTGCAGGGCATTCAGGAATACTATGGTTATATCCCCGAAGTGACGGTCCATCTGGCCGCTGAGCGACTCAATGTCTACACTAGTCAGATCTACGGAGTTTTGACCTTCTATGCCCAGTTTCACCTCAAGCCGCGGGGCAAGTACATTATTCGCGTCTGTATGGGGACCGCCTGTCACGTTAAGGGTGCAGGGCGGATTGGCGACACAATCAAAGACAAGCTCGGTATCGGTCATGCTGAAACCACTGAGGATC
>JBHEOR010000282.1:0-1420 GCA_046260685.1 Desulfopila sp. | reverse complement strand
CGTTTAGCTGTCCATAAACAGCCGATTGAGCTTGAGGCATCGCAGTTTGTCTTTTCCAGTCCGCTGGTGACCGTCAATTCCGGCGCCATTGCCTATGCACGCTTGTCCTTTGCTCCAGGGACTCCTGTCCTGACCGGGGCCGTTGACCTTGTGCGGCGGATTTTTACCGAATTTGCCTACGATAAGTCGGCGAGTACTGTGGATACCACGGTTGAGCAGGTGCTGGTCAACAAAAAAGGAGTGTGTCAGGATTTTGCCCATCTGGCTATAAGCTGTCTACGCGGGCTTGGCCTTGCGGCGCGTTATGTCAGCGGCTATTTGGAGACTGTTCCGCCACCCGGAAAACCAAAACTGGTTGGCGCGGACGCATCCCATGCCTGGATCTCTGTTTTTGTGCCGGATTTCGGATGGGTGGATCTGGATCCTACCAACAATTTGATCAATAATGAAACGTACATAACCGTTGCCTGGGGACGCGATTACGGGGATGTCGCCCCGGTAAAAGGCGTAGTCATGGGGGGAGGAAACCACATGCTGTCGGTCATGGTCGACGTCAGGGCACAGAGCGAAGGAGAAAAATAAGACAATCTTGTTGTCTTTCCGTCTTTCCGGCGACTGACTACGGTTTTTGAGTCATCTTGTAGAGAGAGGTTGTTCCGGAATCGACAATGGCCTTGATCGAACCGGGCTTGCCCAGCTTCGCCAGCCTTTCTATGCAGGCGACAGCGACAAGGTACAGTTCGTCGGTATTGCTCTCATTTTTTATGTAGTAAAGGATTTCTTTCTCGTGCATGCTTATCTCCTGTTTTTTTCGCCAACTTCCAGCAGGTTGACGATGGGTATCCGGATATCTGTCTTCACACCACTTGCATTATCAGGTCCGTATTATCGCCTTTTTCAGCCGACTGTCAAGAGCCGGTTTGCTGAAGCAGGGGATCTCCTGTCTCAAACAAATCGGTGTCCCCGATATGTCCGTTGTGAAAATGTCGGCTACAACGTTAGACTGTATTTCTCATCAGTTCAGGCGGCGTCAGCTTCAAAGTTTTTGGTAGTGAACCATAGTAGGCTATGTTCACTGTCACAATACTGCGGAAGATGGGGCCGCATGGACTGACCTTAGGTGAACATTGTGCTGATTAAGAGGAAAAGCGAAACAATGTCTAAGCTCTTGAAAAACGATATTATTCTGGAAATCAACACAATGTTCATGAGAAAAGCGGGTTAGTGTCCCGCGTCAAATGGGAGAAGCCGGAAGAAGTAGATAAAAGATAACTGTGTATAATAAGTTGCCGTCTTCTGTTTACATTATTTCCGATTAGGGCTTATAATCGTAAAGATAAATGAGAAATCCGGGTTAGCCCGGATTTCTCACCAGAAATGTCCGAAAAAAATTCATATTGCCGCAGGGTCTGGGCAGTAT
>JBHEOR010000281.1:0-1482 GCA_046260685.1 Desulfopila sp. | reverse complement strand
AGACAATTTCATTGCCGATATAGGTCAGCTGATCCTGATTCACTCCGAGGTCTTCAGCAGCCATGGCCAGTAATTCCTGTTTAAGGGCTATCGCCGCATTACGAACAGTCGGTGCTTCGGTCGGTACGGTTTTACTGCCTCCGCTCGGGGTGGCGTATTGGGTTGTAGCGGTATCGGCATTTTCGATCTGGATGATTTGCGGATCGACTCCAAGCTCTTCGGCCGCGACCTGGGCCATAATCGTTTTAGTGCCGGTACCGATATCACTGGCTCCCATGTTGAGGTTCACCGAACCATCCTTGTACAGTTTTATTATTACCGTCGAAGGCGGACCGCCGTCTCCGACGATCCAGAGACAGGCACCCATGCCGATTCCCCGCTTGATATGTTGGTTTTGGCTGTTAAAAGTTCGAGTCTTGTCGAGGGTGCCTTGCCAGTCGAATTCCCTGGCTCCATCCTCCAGACATCTTCGCAGCCCTGTAACGGTATAAGGCGGGGAACCCTCTCTTGCCTGACTCTTTAGAGGAATATTCTTTAGCCGTAGTTCTACCGGGTCCATGTCGATTTCTTTGGCCAGGGCATCAATCATCTGCTCCAGTGCCCAGGCTCCCTGGGGGTGGCCGGGTGCTCTAAAAGGCCTGGCCGGACCGGCATTTATCAATAGATCCGTACTTTTAGTCTCGACATTATCGCACTGATATAAGTCGCGAATCAGCCAATCCACGAGCTGCGCTCCTCCCGCCGGATATGCTCCGCTCGGGCCGCTGCAGTCAAACTGCAGGGCGGTCAGGGTGCCGTCTTTTTTTATACCGGCTTTGAGGTGCATAGTATTAGGAGGACGGTTTCCCACGCAAAGATAGGTTTCTTCCCGGGTGAGAAATAATTTCACAGGTCGTGCTGTTTTCTTTGCGAGCAGGGCGCACAGAATACTGTATTTTCCAGGAGTAAGTTTGCTGCCGAACCCTCCCCCCATATAGTGTCCAACGACCCTGACTTTGGAAAGAGGGAGCTTGAGGCACTCGGCTACTTTTGACTGGACGGCATAGACTCCCTGGGTTGATTCCCAGATGGTCAGGCGGTCCCGGTCCCAATTGGCAACGCAGCCATGGAGCTCCAAAGGCGTTTGCAGTTCGCATGATGTCCGGTAAGTCTCTTCAAGGACTACATCGGCTTCAGCGAATCCCTTTTCGACATCGCCACGCGCGTATGTTTCTTCGCTCAAGACGTTTCCCTGTTCGCCTAATGAAACATCCACATTATCCTGTGCTTTTTCATGGTCCACCACGAACGGCAGGACGTCGTAATCGACCTTGATAGCTTTGACCGCATCCAATGCCTGATACCAGGAATCGGCAACAACAGCAGCCACTGCTTCACCCTCGAACAGACAGTGCGGGTCGATTAAGGGAACCCGCTTTTTCCCGTATTTCCAGGTGATGTTTTTTACTTCTTCAGAGTCACCGGTGATTATCCCCCTTACAC
>JBHEOR010000280.1:0-1506 GCA_046260685.1 Desulfopila sp. | reverse complement strand
TTGGCGATGTTGAAAGGATAATATCCCTATACCACGCCATAGCGCTCTCGCCTGTATTATCAGTATCCGTCATAATAGCAATGGCTCCGGCATTTTTGGGTTCTTCACCAAAAAGCCGTTTGTAATCCGACAGGAGATCTCGCTCCTCATCCACCCACTCACCTGAGCGGGAAGGACCGGACTGAACAGCCACCATTATAGCTTGGGATGTATATGGATTAGGGATTGACTGTCCTTGAGGCAGCTGATTTGCCCATATGTAATTAATGGCCCTGGTCTGCCAGAAAAATCGACCGGGAAAAACGACATAAACACGTGCGGCATAATCATCTCCTGCTTTTATTCGTTCATCACCGCCTGCTATGATATCTTTGATCTTCCATGACCAGCGCAGATACCTGTACTCAGCCGGATTGAAGTCTATTTCTTTTACCAGGCCCGACGCTCCCGCATGGCTGATTGCCTGGACAACCTTACGCCCGTCGCCTTCTACCAGATTATATTGTGTTTCCCCCTTGAAGATTTTGGGGCTCCATCCGCTAAGACCTTCAGTATCAAAACGGCTAATAGCCAGATCTTTCGGTTGATCAGCGAGAGCTGCAATGACAGAAACAGTTGCAGAAATAGACAGAAGGCTCAGACAAAGAAACTTCCTTTTCAAATTTTTCAAGAATATGCCCCTAAATTCCATGGATACTCCATATGTCCTGTTTGATTATTAAGTTTAAACAAAAAACCCCCAAAATAAGTTCTACCAAAACAAGGTAAGCACTCTCATCCAGATTTTTGTCCTAAAAAACAGGACTCGTCCACTCAGACAGGACGAATACCTCCCCGGCTCGTCATTCTCCTGCCGTTAATTCCCTCACTACATTACGGATACCCTCAATTTCCATGGCATGTAAATTGCTGTTCGATATTCGTTGAAGCCTGGCATATCCTATCATCTTGGCTGAGCGGATGACAGTCACAAATATTAAATCTTGCAACGAGAGGCACGTATGAAAAAACACGACAGAGAAAATCTGGATTGTTCCCGCAGAGGATTTATGCAGTTCCTCGGCATCAGTGCCGGCATGGTAGGTGCGTCTCTGCTGTCTGCTCCTGCCGGAGAAACGATTGCAGCTAACACAGTCGACCAGGCTATTCCGGCGGGTGCCAGAGTTCAATTGCAGCTTAGTATAAACGAAAATATCTATACTGTCCTTGTCGAACCGCGCTGGTCTCTTCTCTATGTACTGCGCGAAATTATTGGCCTGTCCGGAACCAAAATGGGTTGTGATCGTGGTGAATGCGGCGCCTGCACAGTGCTGATTGACGAAATACCGCGTTATTCCTGCATGACACTGGCCGTAGAAGCTGAAAATCAGGATATAACCACGGTTGAAGGTCTTATGGACGGGGAGGAACTTGGACAGGTGCAGACAGCCTTTGTCGAACACGACGCTTTTCAATGCAGCTACTGCACCCCAGGCCAGATTATGGCTGTTGAAGGTCTTCTCCGAC
>JBHEOR010000028.1:28980-29339 GCA_046260685.1 Desulfopila sp. | reverse complement strand
CGGCAAGGATGACCCCGGCACCACCGAAGAACACCCATGGGTGTATATCGTATTTAAAAATGCGGTTGTCCAGATTCTGAATTGTTTTGGTGGTTCTCTCGTGGGTCGCCCTCAGATCTTCAGCCATAAGTCTTCTCCATATTTAGAATGTCGGATATTTAGACTATTGATATGTTTGCGCTATTTGAGAATAGCAGAACGTAAGACACTACCGCTCTGGCCAATTCTCTCAGGTCAATTTCCGTAGAATGATACGCTCCCCCTGTTCTTCCATTTCAAAGGCGTCTCCCGGCTTGAAATTCTTCTCTGCCAGGTCGGGCGGAGTAAGGACTTTGCCTCTTCTGAATTTAATGATCCGG
>JBHEOR010000028.1:17358-28970 GCA_046260685.1 Desulfopila sp. | reverse complement strand
GAGAAGCCCATTAATGACGTAGGCCTTTTTGTCCTCGCGTTGAAGCAGGAGCAAATGCTCTTTCAGGGTGAAGCTGGAAATACCGAGTTCCGTGGTGATCTCCCGGGAAGTTTTGTTCTGGTTTATCAACTTTCTGAGCTGCTCCGGTTGAAATTTGGTGCTGTAACTTCCTTTGGCCATGATGAAATCCTCTTCGTTCAGATCTTTTTCAAAATGATACGATCCTTTTCCACGGTCATTTCAAACTCGTCTCCAGCTTGAAAACCCGTTTTTTCGAGCATTTTGGCGGAAAAAATGACACCCTCTCTCTGGTAATGGAGGCTTTTGGCTGTTCTTTCGCCTCCAGCGTCATCAAACAACCCTGGGATCTCGTAGTATTTCTTGTTGCGATTCTGCAGGATCAGCAGATGCTCTTTGAGCGACCATCTGGAGATGTCGAGCAATTGCATAATTTCTTTGGCATTTTTACCCTGTTTGATCAATTCCTCAAGCTTGGAGGCATCGAACTTATGACTAAAGTCTCCTTTGCCCATCATAACTCCTCCTCTCATTTTTGGTGGTTAATACCTATGGTTTACCAGCATGATGTAGTGTTGTCAATTAATGTCTGTACGATAACTTGATGTAATATATCGAGTTAACTCCGGCGGGATATGTTTGTGCTTGAGGAGCTACACAGCAAAAATAGGAATAACACCCCGACAGATCATGCCCAACAATCGAGGGAGTGCTCGATCCTAGAGCATATTGGCCCATTGAGCAGATAAAAATCTTTCAAATGTAAAAAGTTGCCATGCCTACCGCTCTAATGTACAAGAATATACAAGGAAAAGGAAAAAATGCAATTACTGCAATGTGACGGTTGGCATTATGGAATTTTTTGTGGATATGGTGAATACTTTCCTACGCCACTGGCCTTTTTCGGTGTAACATGGTAAATAACCGGGGAAGTTGCTGTTTATGCAAAAAGGTATTTTACTCTTCTGAAACTCTTGAGTTAACATGGAAAGATTACTGGTAATTTGTCTGGCCGCTGGTCTTGGCACTGGTTTCTACTACTGGTTTAGCCGCATGGTAAAGAAAAAGGCCATGCAGGATGTTATTATGGCCAATCAGTGGCTGCTGCATCCCAACTCGATTTGCTACTGGCGGACGGCCATGGCAATGGCAGGTTTTTTTCTCTATTTCTGGACAGCCTTTGAGACCATAGCCATTATTATTTTTACCTTTGCGGCTATCCTTGACGGGGTCGACGGCGTGGTAGCGCGAAATTGTGATCTTGTTTCCCGTCTTGGCGAGTGGCTCGACCCGATGTGCGACAAGCTCACCTATCTGCCGCCGCTGCTTGGTTTTGCATATAGTGGTATACTGTCCATCACGCTGGTGTGGATTCTGGTCGCCATTGAATTTTTCGGTCAGTTCCTGGCACGCCGGGTTCTCTCATTTTTCAATATATCGGGGGCGGCCAATAATTTCGGCAAGATAAAGGCGATCATATGTTTTGGCCTGGTTATCTTCTGCGCCCTGCTTGATAAAAATCCATGGGTGATCGATATTGGTGATCAAATTCTGCTGGCTTGCCTTGTACTCTCGGCGGCATCGGTGACCTTCAAGTTCATTCCCAATAAGTTCTATGCCGATATCCTCTCCACGCTCAATTTTTTCTGCGGCGTCTCAGCTCTTGTTCTTACCCATTACGGAATGTTTGCTAAGGCTATTATCATCATTATCATGGGGCAGCTTTTTGACCTCTTTGACGGCCGGATGGCAGAGAAACACGGGGGGACAATATATGGGCCTTATCTTGATGATATTGCAGATTTTGTCAGTTTCGGCCTGGCCCCCGCATATGTCATGGTGAAGACGGGAGGGTTTTTTGCCTGGCAGTTTGGTGCTGTATACATTGCCGGAGTGGCCTACCGCCTCATCCGCTTCGTCGCATTTGATAAAAAACGCACGGATCTTCCCGAAGGGATTTTTAACGGCTTGCCCAGCCCGGCGGGGGCACTTGTGGTGCTGGGCGCCTCGCTGGTTGTTCCCGGCCAGTTACTGTGGGTGGTGACACTTGCGACGGTCGGACTGATGGTGAGCAGGATCCAGTTTGCCCATTTCGGCAGAATCATTCTGCGCAAGATGCCGCGTCCTCTTTTTTTTACTGCCGGGGCAGGGGTTATGATCGTTTTCGCCTTTGTGCTCAAAACCAAAAATGTCGATATGTTCGGGATTGCTATCCTGGCGTCGGTGGGGGCCTATATCATCTCCGGCAGGAGGTTGCTGGGCGACGACGCTGTGTAAGGGGCCGTGTAACACCTTTTATTCCTGTTCCAGCCGCATCAGTAAAAGTGCGCCGGCCGCAAAAAGCAGGAGCAGGCTGAGAACGCCCCATCTGGTATTTCCGGTCATATGACCAACCAATCCCATGAGCAGTGGACCTGTAATTGCCGCAAATTTCCCGAAAACATTATAAAAACCAAAGAATTCCGAGCTCTTGTGTGGTGGGATGAGTTTGCCGAAATAACTTCTGCTCAAAGCCTGGACGCCGCCCATGGCTGCCGCGACAAGAAAGGCGATGCACCAGAACAGGCCTGTCTTGAGCGTAAGATTGTCGATGGAGGGGAGAAAAAAGGCGAGCAGGGTGACCACGCAATAGATGAAGATACCGGCAAGAAGCATTTTTTTGGTTGTAAAGAGTGTGGCAAGTCTGCCAAAGAGCAGGGCAAAGGGAAAGGCGGTCAGCTGGATAAAGAGCAAAACGCCAATGAGCATGGGCACACCGAAACCGAGATCACGGCCATAGGCTGTGGACATTGAGATGATTGTGCCGACGCCGTCGATATAGAAAAAATAGGCCAGCAGGAAAGCGAAGACCTGCTTATGCTGCTTGATCTCCCTGAAGGTGCTGAGCAGCTGCTGCAAACCATTGGGCAAACCATTGGGCAAACCATTGGGCAGTGCTGTACGGGGCGTGTCGGGCAGGTGGACCTGGCGAAGATTTTTGATGGCGGGCAGCGACAGCAGAAGCCACCATAGTGCCACGCAGGCGAATCCGAGGCGGGTTTCGAAAACGGGCAGGCCGTCTGCCATGCCGCCGCTGACAAGCAGGCCGATGACGATCATAAAGGGGATGACGCTGCCGATATAGCCAAAGCCGTAGCCGCGCGCCGAGATGGTGTCCATGCGCTCTCTGGAAGTTACATCGACCAGGAAGGCATCGTAAAATATATTGGCTCCGGCCCATCCTACTCTGGCGATGACGAAAAAAGCAAGACAGAGCAGCCATGCTCCCTCATGGATTGTGGTCAGTGCAAGGGTAAAGATAAGGCCGAGGCAGAGAAAGCCGACAAAGAAGGCCTTTTTCCACTGTTTATAATCGGCGACCGCTCCAAGCACTGGGGCAAGAAGGGCGAGAATGAGCGAAGCGCCGGAGTTGGCATAGCCCCAATGGGCGGTTGACACTGCACCGGGGAGGTGGCCTGCGGCAAACTCCTTGTAGAACAGAGGCATAATGGCTGTAACCATGACCAGGACGAAGGCGGAGTTGCCGGCATCGTAGAGAATCCAGCTGCGCTCTTCTCTTGTCATTGGATGTGTAAGGCTCATGGGGGTGTTTCCGTTTGGTTGAGTTGCGCCCTGAGTTGCGGCCTGAGTTGCGCCTATTGGTAATTGTGCATATCTTCATTAGCGTGGTCTTAAAACAATCAGGGTATCCTGATGCCGTCAGGATAGCAGATGCTGAGCGGCAATGGAATAGGTATAGGACAGTCAACCTTTGAGACCATGAAGTTCATGCACACCAACAAGGTGATTGACCAGCTCCACGAGGCCAACTGCCGGATAGAGAACAATATATTTCATGACTATGTCATGAAGGTGACCGAGCGTGTCGGTGCCCCCCTATGTGGTGGGTAAGGTGTATGGTGGGGAGTAATTTTCTGCAATTACCAGGAGGATGTCATGGAAAAAAAACGAATTGTGGCGGCGGTGGACGGCTCGGGTTTTTCTGATGCTGTACTGGACCAGACCATTGAATATGCAAAACTGCTAAATGCCGAGGTGGTTTTTGTCCATTGCCACCGAAAGTATCCAAAATTGCTGGGTCAACCACACCGGGACCATATTATCAGCGAGATCAAAGATGAGACGGAGGAGACCGTTAGACCGTATCTGGAGAAGCTGGAGCGGGCCGGGGTGCCCTATATGGAACGTCTTCTTGAAACTCCGGCCGGCGTGAAAATCGCAGAGACCGCTGAGAGTGAAGGATGTGGGCTCATCATCATGGGATCGCGGGGCCTGTCGAACCTGCAGGGGCTGATAGTGGGCAGTGTCACCCATCGTGTCCTGCATATGGCGAGCTGTCCGGTGTTGGTGGTCAAGTGATGGGTGGCCTTGCTGGCTTTGCTCTCTTGGTTTGACGTGTTTTTTGCTGTACTGGTGGGCTTGAATATGAGCATTTAAGAAAAAAACGTGGTAAGAGACGGTCGGTTATAGAGCAGAGCAGAAAGGGAGTCCAAAGTTTGTGTGTGCTAACGGATTGCAGGTGAGGGTGGTTGGCAATGGCGTCGACAGGTGATGAAATTGTAGTCAAGTTTATGTCCAGAGGGCTGCATCGCGGGGGTGACCCGGAACAGTTCATGCGCATGTTTCCCGGTTCGATACCGCGCTGGGGCAATTGCCGTTTTACCCTGGATGTCGATGCCGGGGAGTATGACTGGCTGGTGGTCTACCATGATATTCCCAAGGATGGGAATCTTCTGGTAGAAATTGAACTGGCCTGCCCGCGCCGGCAAACCATGCTGCTCACTCCCGAACCTTCTTCCATTACCGTCTACGGCACCGATTATCTCAAGCAGTTCGGCACCATCGTTACCTACCATGAACCGTGGGCGGTCAACCATCCCAATGTGGTCTATTGTCATCCCGGAATGGTCTGGTATTACGGCTACTCCTACAGCCACGAGAGCTACACAAGCTATGATGAGCTCAAGGCGGAGGAGCCGCACAAGCAGGCTGCCATTTCAACCATGTGCTCCAGTAAATCGGGACGTACAACGCTGCATACCAGACGTGTGAGTTTTACCCAACGGCTCAAGGCCGATATGCCGGAACTTGAGATATTTGGTCATGGTGTTCGCTCTATCGATGACAAGGCCGATGCGCTGCGTCCCTACCGGTATCATATCGCAATTGAAAACCATCACGCGCTCCATCACCTGACGGAAAAGCTGACCGATGCCTTCCTCGGTCATACCCTGCCCTTTTATCATGGTGCACCCAATGCTGCCGAGTATTTTCCCAAAGACAGTTTTATTCCCATTGATATTACCAATTACCGGCAGAGCCTCGATGTCATCAAAAGTACAATCGCCAACAATGAGTATGAGGACCGTCTTCCCTATATTCGTGAGGCACGGCGAAGAGCGCTGGAGGAGGTCAATATGTTTGCAATTATTGATCGTGAGATAACCCGTCAGGATGGCACCTTCTCGAAGCAGCAGCCCGGCGGAGTTATTCGTAACCGGCAGACCATACGCATCAAGAATCCACTGGTCGGTATTCGCAGTCTTTCGGAAAAAATGTATGTCAAAACGCGTCACAGTCTTCGGGCTTTGTGGGGCTCATAAAGAGGCTATTGGAGTATTTGGCCGGAATGGGTGCTGTGAGGCTGTCCGAGAATGTTTGCTTGCGAAAAACCTCCCAGGATGGCCGTAAATATGAAAAGAGATGCTTTATGAACGTTGATCAGGCACTCTACTATTGCTCCCTTGCAACCGAAATTGGCGAGCTCATTCTGGCGGCTGGAGAAAAGGGGCTGCGATATGCCTTCTTCCGCGATGGTGAAGGGTGCAATATTCCCTACTCGTGGGTGCATGCACCGGAAAAACTGGCCGATGGAGTTGTGCAGATGGAGGAATATTTACATTTGAAGCGCAGGCGTTTCGATGTGCCTCTTGATCCTGAAGGGACACCTTTTCAGCGCAGGGTCTGGCAGGCTCTGCTGGAGATCCCCCATGGTACGACCATCAGTTATGGGGAGCTGGCACGGCGGATCGGCTGTAGCAAAGGCTGCAGGGCCGTGGGTAATGCCAATGGCAAAAATCCCCTTGTCATTATTCAACCCTGCCACAGGGTGATAGCCGCCAATGGTGCCATCGGCGGTTTTTCTTCCGGCATAGAGAGGAAAAAATTTCTGCTGGAGCTGGAGAAAGGTGGACACTAGCCCTGCAATCACGCGGTAACGCTATCGCCCAGCAGCACCGATCGGAGAGCATCAAGCTCGACGGGTTTGGTGAGGTGGGCATTCATGCCGGCCTTGAGAAAGCGTTCTTTGTCCCCTTTCATGGCATGAGCGGTCAAGGCAACGATGGGAATTTCGCTGCAGCCGGTACAGCTGCTCTTTCGTATTGCCTGTGCCGTCTCAATTCCATCCATGTGCGGCATCTGGATATCCATAAGAATACAATCGAAGCGTTTTTCTTTGAGAATCTCCATGGCCTTGTGGCCATTGTCGGCTATTGTGGGGGTATGGCCAAGTTTTTTCAGCATGGCACTCACCACCATTGCGTTGATTTTCTCATCTTCTACCACCAGAATATTTTGGCATGTACAGCTCTTTTGAAGCTCCTGATAGCTGTGCTGATGAACCGCCGTGGTATTTTGGGCCGGCCGCGCATGTATGGAAAAAGAAATTACCGTTCCCTGTTGTGGTTCACTGGTAATGTTGATATCACCCTGCATGAGAGTGACGAGTTTTTTGACAATGCTCAAGCCCAGGCCGGTTCCCGAATACTGCCTTTTGAAGGAGCTGTCGGCCTGGACAAAAGGATCGAAAAGATCAGGTATTTTGTCATCTGAAATACCGATGCCGCTGTCCTGTATTTCAAAATTAATTTTGATTCCGTCATCATGCATGCCGCCGGATTGCAGCTGCACCACAATTGCTCCGGAGGTGGTGAATTTGACGGCATTGCCGATAAGATTATAGAGAATCTGGCGCAATCGTGTTTCGTCACCGATAACCTTGATGGGGAGAGCGGTATCGATATGCGATCTCAGGGTAACCCGGTCATTGTTGATGAGGGCTTCGAAGCTGGAGACAGTGGTGTCAATGACGGCCCTAAGATCGAAACATTTTTCTTCCAGATCTATTTTGCCGGCCTCAATCTTTGAAAAATCAAGAATATCGCTGATGATCTTTAATAGACTGGTACCGGAGCTCAGGGCGGTGTCGACATATTCCTGCTGTTCTTTGCTCAGCGGGGTGTTTTGCAGGAGCTGGAGCATGCCGAGAACGCCGTTCATGGGGGTGCGGATTTCATGGCTCATATTGGCAAGAAATTCCGATTTGGCGTAATTGGCGGAAAGCGCCTCTTCCTTGGTGACTCTCAGCTCCTGCTGGGTTTTGACCTTTTCGGTTGTTTCCCGCGTTACACAGACAAAGCCTTCAAAGGTGTTTTCCCGGCTGTATATTGCTGAAGTACTGGTTTCCACCCAGATGGTATGACCGTCCTTGTGCTGCCACTCATATTCCCACAGGCGTGTGTCGGGGCATTGTCGTCTGGCGTTTTTCAAAAGGAAACGGCGCACCGAGGGAAAGCGGTTTTGAACGTTGGGAGTTAGATAGCGTTCTTTGGGCAGTTCTATGAATTCCCGTGGCGAATACCCTGTGATGTTTGTAATTGAGGGTGTTACATAAGTAATATCAAGATGTTGATCCGTTGTCCAGATGATATCACGAACGTTGTCCGCCAGCAGACGGTACATGGCTTCACTTTTGCGCAGTTCGTCCTGAATGGCTATCTCCATGGTGACATCACGGCCGGCTCCTACAGTGCCGACCAGCCGGTCTGATTGGTCTAACATTGGTGCCTTGTGGACATTAAGAGCCAGGTATTTTCCGCGAACCATGCCATCTTCGAGAAATTTTTCCGACTTACGGGATTTTTTGACAACCGCATCGGAATTGACGCAGATTTCGCCGAAGGTGTGTTTGTGCCCTCTGTGACGTTCTCTTTCGGCAAAAAAGAGATCTTTTTTGCCGAGAGGGCTCTCTTGAGGATCACACATCAGGAGCTTTCTGCAAACAGCCCGGTTGGCAAAAATATAACGGTCATCAAGATCCTTGGCCCAGATGAGATCGGGGACGGTGTCTGCCATGAGTTCCAGAAACGTATGGAGTTCCTGCTGGCGCTTTTTCTCCTTCTCCAGTGCCCGTTGCGCTTTTCTTTTCTGGGTGATATCGGTGAGTATTGTTTTTATTGCCTGGATGTCATTGTACATTGTGATATGAGCGGAGAGCAGCAGGTGCTTTTTCTCACCACCATGGGTAACAAGGGAGGCTTCAAACTTGGAGACTCTCCCATGGTGCAGTAAATGATTTTTAAAACGTTTCCTGTCGTCCTGGCTGTGCCAGAACTGCCGGGCGGAAAGTTCAGTTGCCAAGAGGGCGGATATTTCAAAAAAACTGGAAGCGAGATCGTTGATGTAGAGTAAAGCATCGGTGTTAAGAGAGGTTATGACCACAGGAAAGAGGGAGTTGAATTCGCCAAGATCACTGCGCAGGGTCTGAATTTCTTCAAGGAGTTGCGCTTTGGTTTTTTCTGTGTCGGTAATCATAGCGTTTTTGTATATTGCTATAGTGTTTTTTGGTATGAGGAAAAAGCATTCGGGGCGCAAACGCGGTTTCGCTGTACATCAGGAAAGTTTGTATTCAACACGCGATCTGGAAATCACCCGGCTAAAGAGCTGCAACGACATGTTTGTTGGTGATATATTTTAAATACCATCAGAAAAAAAGAGTGTCGCGGTGCTCTTGAGGTTACCGTACAGACATAAATAGTGTACTCCAGTTTGACGTGGCGGTGCAATCATTTTTGCTGACGCAACGCGGCGAGAAGTAATGGAAAAAACAGTCGTGTTTGCGTCAGGAGCTGGAGCAGGGGGTTGTATGGAACATTATAAAGGCATAAAGTTTATCACAAGAAAAGTTGATGACAGCTTTGCGCCATATTCGTTTATGGAAGAACTCAACACCTGGGTGTATGTTCTCGGGGAACTTGGTTTGGCCCCGGTTCATCCTGAGGGGGCGTATGGTAACCATTCCTGCCGGGTGAGTTCTTCCTCGTTTGTTATCACGTGCAGTGGTATGGTGCCGAGCAGGGATATGCGGCAGAACAATTACTGTGAGCTCAGTTATCAGGAAGGAGATGAGGTTTTTCTGGTCAAAGGGCAAAGAGAACCATCTTCCGAGAGCTTCCTTCATTTGCTTGTGTATCGTAATTTTCCGGATGTAAACGCCATAATGCATGGCCATTCCGGATTGTTGAATGGGTTTTCCCGGCAACTCGGTCTCTGCGAAACCGACAAAGAGTTCCCCTATGGTACAAAAGAGTTGGCGTATGCGGCAATGCAGGTTCTCAGGCCCGAAGCACCCTTTATACTGATGAAAAACCATGGATTTGTTGCCACTGGCCCAAGCATCGGCCAGGCAGCGAAGACAGTGCTGGGCCAATATGGCAGGCTTATTGAGCTCCTGCGAAAATCAGCAGCGATGGAATAAAGGCAGAGAGTGTGGGATCTTCCATCGAAAGCGGAGAATATCGAATAAGATTCCTTGTGGTTCGATAATTGCGAATGGTATACTACCAGTAAGTACTGCAGGGAGGAGCATATGGAAAAACGAATGTATCAAAGAGTCAGGACGGATGGATTTCGGGTTGACATATCCGATGGGAAAGGTTTTTTCCCCGGTGTTATCAGCGACATCTCACGTTTTGGCCTGGGTATGATGGATTTACCCAAGCGCATCAATGAGACAGTGAGCAGGATGACGGTGGTGGTCACCGGCCAGGAGAAAACTTTTAAAATGGCTGTCAAACCGAAATGGTCCGACCAAATGGGCTTGCGAAAGATAATTGGGTGTGAAATCATCAATGCACCCTACACCTGGACGGATTTTGTGCTGAAAATTGAACTCGGCAAGGACAAGAGCCCCCGGGGTCAAATTGCCATTTGAAGACGTCCTGTCTGTACAACTGCTCTTTGTATACTCACCTGTTGTGAAATGCCTGGAAAGCCTCGCAAGTCTCACTTGAAGGCGGCCTGGAAAGGTCCGGTTTTGTCAAATCTTGCCTGATACCACCAAAAAGTGTACATAACAAGTGTAACGTATGGAGTGTGATGCCTTCCCCCATCGGCCGGTTATCGGGAGAGGTACATCCGGTGTTTGCCGTAATTATAAAAAAACTGCAAAAGGTAAAACGATGAAAGAAGACATAGGTGAACGACTGGTGGCGGCGCTTAAAACACCACAGGATTCAGACAGTTCTGAAAGCCTGGCAAAAGCCATGGAAATAACCAAGGCTTACGCCGGGTCCGGGGCGGCGACCCACTTCAGTGCTGTTGCCCGACTCTTTTATGATCTTTTTGAGATGTTTGAAACCGGCAGAGATCCGCGCCAGAAGTGAAAAGGGGTGCAAGTACGATCATCATGAAAAATGTGTTTTCAGAGCCTGGCAAGGAGCCTGGCATTGTATGAAGGCACGCCTGAATATGTTTTTGAGCGAACCCTTAGGGGGCAGGCGAGCTTTTTCCACATCATGATGGAATCGCGGTTTTTCGTTCGGGTACTGGACTTTCTATTTGTGAAAATGTATGGTTAAATTCTATGTAATTTGTAACATGAAAAGCGAGAGCTGTTAACCAGGGCATACAACCAAACAACGACTTGAGCCAAGTGATGACAAAAGAACCGGCGATAATACTGATCGTAGACGATGATGATCTTGTGCTCAAGACCCTCAATGTACTCATAACATCGTTGGGATATAAATGTCTGCTTGCCGAAGATGGCTTGGAAGCTATGGAGATTCTGAGCAATAATGAGTGTGATCTGGTACTTTCCGATGTGTTGATGCCGCAAATGGATGGCCTTGAATTGTTGGCCCATGTCAGAGAGAGGCATCCGGATATTGATGTTATCATTGCCACGGGATTCAGCGAGCAGGCCAGCTATGCCGATGTCATAAAGGCCGGGGCACTTGATTTTATCAAAAAACCCATTGATCAGGCCGAACTTGAGGCCAAGCTTGCCAGAGCTTTTCGTGAGCGCAGGATGGTACGAGAGCTGGAACAGCTTTCATTAACCGACACGCTCACCTCGGTATATAACCGCAGGGCCTTTGATCAAAAATTTCCCGGTGAGGTGGAAAGGGCTCATCGTCAGGATTATCCCCTGTTTCTTGCCAATATCGATATCGATAATTTCAAGGAATACAACGACAGGTATGGCCACTTCGAGGGAGACAAGGTCCTTATTACTTTAGCAGATATTGTCGAAGATTGCACCCGCTATAATGTTGACTTGGCCTTTCGACTTGGCGGTGATGAGTTTGTCGTTCTTCTCCCCCAGACCAGTGCTGACCAGGCAACGGAGATTGTTCAGCGCATTCTCCTCAAATTTCTCGAAGAGAACTTCGGTAAAACGGGGCTGTCCATCGGCATCGTTTCCTGTGGGCGTAAGCCGGACATGACCATCGAAGAAGATCTCGCACGTATGAAAGGCAAAGCGGACAAGGCCATGTACGAGGCCAAGAGAAGCGGCAAAAACTGTGTTG
>JBHEOR010000028.1:0-17348 GCA_046260685.1 Desulfopila sp. | reverse complement strand
CAGGCTGTAGCTAGCGATTGTCGAGGGCGTTTTTGCAAAAGCTCAGATCCGGAGCAACCGGGTATTTCCCATCAAAACAGGCCAGGCAGAAGTTGTTGTGGGACATTCCTGTGGCTTCCACCAGCCCTTCTTTGCTGAGATAGTAAATGGAGTCCAGCCCAAGCTTTGCAGCGATCTGTTGTTGTGAATTATCGAAGGCGATCAACTGATCCGCCGAGGGAAAATCGATACCGTAATAGCAGGCGTGTCTGGTTGGCGGACAGCTGACCACCATATGTACTTCCCTGGCGCCGGCGTCGCGCAGTGAGCGAACCCGGCTTTTTCCAGTGGTCCCCCTGATTACCGAATCTTCGACGATGATAACCCGCTTATCCTTGAGAAAGGAGCGCACCGGGTTGAGTTTGACCCGAACATTGAAGTCGCGCATTGACTGGGTCGGCTGGATGAATGTTCTACCGACATAGTGATTGCGGATGACGCCGAATTCCAGTGGAATGCCTGACTCTTGAGAGTAGCCGAGGGCGGCGTAGTTGCCCGAATCGGGGAACGGCATGACAAAGTCGCCTGCAATCGGGTATTCGCGTGCCAGTATTTTGCCCATTCTCTTGCGGGCCTCATAGACATTAATGCCGAATATCTCCGAATCCGGCCTGGCGAAATAGATCTGCTCGAAAATGCAGAAGCTGCTGTTGCGCGGCTCCCAAGGGAAGAAGGATGTCATGCCGTTATCGTTGATGATGAGCACTTCGCCGGGTTGTATGTCGCGGACATAATCCGCGGTAATGAGATCGAGGGCACAGGTCTCCGAGGCAACAACCCAGCCATCGCCGTTATTGAGTTTGCCCAGGCAGAGTGGGCGAAAACCGTTGGGGTCGCGCACTGCCACCATGGTGTTCTCGGTCATCAAGAGGAGCGAGTAGGCTCCGTGAAGCGAGGCAAACGATTGGCGCAGAGCCTTCTCCAGGCCGAGCTGGGCCCTGCGCGCCATGAGATGCAGGACGATCTCGCTGTCCATGGTGGTTTGAAAAATCGAGCCCATCTCCTCAAGGTTTTTGCGCATCTCAATGGAGTTGACAAGATTGCCGTTATGTGCCACCGCCAGGGTGGTGTTTTTGTGTGTTACCAGCAATGGCTGGGCATTGACAACATTGGAGGCTCCGGTGGTGGAGTAGCGAACATGGCCGATGGAGAGATGACCGGTGAGCTTTTCCAGGGATGCTTCGGAAAAAACCTCGGGAACCAGTCCCATGTCCTTGTGGCACCTGACGCGACTGCCGTCGGAGGTGACGATGCCGGCGCTTTCCTGTCCTCTGTGCTGCAGGGCGTAGAGGCCAAAATAGGTTAACTTGGCGGAATCTTTATGCCCGAAAATGCCGCAGACGCCGCATTCATGGGTGGGGTAGCAGGATCCTGTCGAGCCGGAGCTATTGTGTATAGTTGAATGATGTACCATTGTTTGTCCTTGTTTTTCAAGCGCTCAATGATGTTGCTTGCTGCCTTTCCTGGCGCAACAGGAAAGTATTTGTATTCCAAACCAATCATAAATTCAACCATAGAGAGGCGAGGGCAATATTCGCAGGTTTCAGGTTGTCGTCACGGCATGGAGAAGTTCTGTTAGCTGCACCATGTCGTCTAGGTGGACATACTCATCCGTGGTGTGCACATTGGCCATGCCTGTTGGAATGATAGCCGTTTTGAGCCCAAGGCCGCAGAAAATATTGGCGTCGCTGCCGCCGCCGGCGATGGCATGCGAGAGTTTGCGGTCAATGGCTGCTGCTGCGGCATCGATTCGCTTGATTACAGGTTCATCGTCATCAAGAGAGAGTGCTGGAAAATCCTCTTGGACGTCAAAAACAAGGGATGGTCTGGCCATGTCGGGACGAGACGGCGCGGCGCTGATACACTCCTGGAAAATCTTTTCCATTGCGCGGGTGTGCTGCTTCAGCAGCTCTTCGGAGTGGCTGCGTACTTCCCCCTTTATTTCAATGGAATCCGGAACGATATTGGTCGCCGTGCCGCCCCGGATGAGGCCGAGGTTGGCGCTTGAAAGAGAATCTATCCGGCCCAGGGTAAGCCGGTTAATGGCCCGGGATGCTAGGCTCAGCGCGTTTATGCCGGTTTCCGGAGCAAATCCTGAATGCGCTGCCTTGCCCTGAATGGTTATCTTCAAGCGGTTGGCTGCAGGTGCCCCGGTGATGATGGTGTCCTTGTGTGTCGAATCCAGAGCATATCCGTAGGGAGCCTGAAGGAGCTTGGGGTCAAGGGCTTTGGCGCCCAGCAGGCCGATTTCCTCACAGGTGGTGAAGAGCAGTTCGACGGGACAGTGGGGGGTGCCGTTTTCCCCGATCAGGCAAAAGAGTTCGATGAGTGCGGCGATTCCGGATTTATCGTCGGCGCCAAGGACGGTTTGGTTTTTGGAGGAAAAGGTATCGCCGTCTCGGACAACCTCGATGCCGTCGGTGGGTCCCACCGTGTCCATATGGCAGGCGAAAAAAAGTGGCTCGGCGTGACGGGCTGCGCCATCGAAGCGAATGAGGAGATTGCCGGTTTGCGAACCGGTTGCCGCAGCACTGTCGTCGACATGGATGAAATTTGCCCCAAGCCGGGTGAAATACTCCTGGAGGTAGCTGGAAACGTGTGCTTCCTTTCGTGACGGGCTTTCGATATGACAGAGCTCGGTAAAAATACGAGCCAGTCGTTCTCTGTTGATCGCGATGTTCATGGATTCTCCTCTGTCGGAATGAGAAAGACAACGGCGTGACAGCCAATGCCCTCTTTTCTGCCGGTGTAGCCCATTTTTTCGGTGGTGGTCGCCTTGACGTTGATCGCACCCTCTGCAGCCCTGCAGGCTCTGCCGAGTGTTTGCCGCATCATGCCGAGAAATGATGCCAGCCTGGGTGCCTGGCAGACAACGGTAATATCGGCGTTGCCGATGTAAAAACCGTCTTTGAACATTATATCCGTGACCGTCTCGAGCAGCGTTATCGAAGAGATATCCTTGAAGGCGGCGGAGGAGTCGGGAAAATGGTGACCGATATCGTCTTTGCCGAGAGCTCCGAGAATGGCGTCGCACAGGGCGTGGGTGAGGACATCCGCATCGGAGTGTCCGGCCAGCCCTTCATGGTGGTCGATTGTGACGCCGCCGAGGATAAGATCCCTGCCGGCGCAAAATGTATGGGCATCGAAACCGTGGCCTATGCGGGGATGATTGACATTCTGTGGCATAACTATTTTCCGGGCCAGAATCATATCTTCCGGCCTGGTGATTTTAATATTGGTTTCCGAACCTGCAACCAGCTGGACATCGCATCCGGCATGTTCGAGCAGAGATGCCTCGTCGGTGAATTCGCACTTGCCGGCTCTGTCAAAGGCCTGGCGGAGCAGGGAGAGCTTGGCCGCCTGCGGGGTTTGGGCCTGCCAAAGATCGGTGCGGTCGATGGTGGCAGTGATGCGGTTGTCGGCATCGCCTTTTTTCAAGGTGTCTTTGACCGGAATAGCGGCAATGGCGGCACCATGCTCTTCAGCACTGTAAAGGCAGTCGCCTATCAGTTTCCGGGAGATGAACGGTCTGGCACCGTCGTGGACAAGTACCGTATCAACGGGCGTAGAGCAGCGAGTGATCAAAAAATCCACTCCGGCTTTGACCGAATCCTGTCTTCTGAGGCCGCCGGTAATGACAATAACCTTGTCATCCTGATGCCAGGAGGCGATCATGGCCCTGGTTTGGGCTAACCACTCAGGTGGAACGACCACGACGATTACGGCAATGTCCGGATGGCGGTGAAATGCGGTGACGGTATGGATGAGTACCGGTATGCCGACAAGTTCGAGATACTGCTTGGGGCGGGAGCTTTTCATGCGGCGGCCGCTGCCTGCGGCGGGTATGATGGCTGCGGCGTAGCGTGTCATGGTATATGGTGTGTACAATAATCAGGTGTTGGACAAGAAAAATTGGAGCGGGCCGTAAGCCGAATTCTGTTCCCCGAAAGGGTCATGATCATTTAACTGGGATGCCGGTCACCCGGCACCTCGTGCAACCTACCCGGAGGTGATGGGCGGGCCGCCCTTAAAACCTCCCTATTTGGTCTTGCTCCGAATGGGGTTTACCCTGCCGACCATGTCGCCATGGACGCGGTGAGCTCTTACCTCGCCGTTTCACCCTTACCTGTATATTTTGTATGTACAGGCGGTTTGTTTTCTGTGGCACTTTCCGTCGGTCGCCCGACGTTCGTGTTACGAACCATTCTGCCCTGTGGAGTTCGGACTTTCCTCTCCGGTCACGCCGGAGCGATCATGCACCCGCTCCAAAAATCTTCCTCTTCTAGTATACCCTGTTTGCCATCAGAGTGATACGATTTCTTGTTCTACCATTGTGTGCCATGCATGTTTTCGGGCAAAGGGGTTATTCTTCATCGGTGTCGACATGATACATTATCCGCTGGCAGGTCGGGCAGGTATGCAGTTTGTCGCCCTTGAGAACGAGATTGAACTGCTGGGGCGGTAGATTCATGAAGCAGCCTTGGCAGACACCATTGTTGACATTGACGATCGCCAGGCCGTTGCGGCGATCACGCAGGGTGTTGTATTTTTTGATGAGACTGGACTTGATGTCGGCTGCCTGTTTCTCGCGAGTGCTGGTCTTTTCTTTCTTGCCTTTGTTGATGCCCTCGATGGCTTTGCGGACCTTCTCGGTTTCTTCGGAGACCAGAGCCTTTTCACCTTTGAGCTGCTTTTTTTCCTCTTCCGCTTCGGCGTTGAGTTTCTCCAGCTTCTCCATGATTTCGACGACCCGTTCCTCGCGTTCTTTGACGTTTTTCTTGGCGTCCTCGATTTCCTTGAGCAGGGCGGTCTGCTCGCGGCCGGTCTGCACCTGCATCATTTTGGACTGGCGCTCTTTGACATTTGCCATCTGGTCGCTAACTTCATCTTCCAGTGTCCTGCGCTCTTTTTCCAGTTCATCGATCTGCTGGGTGAGCTCATTGATACGACCTTCACGTTCTGCGAGCTTTTTGATACGTTCATCGAGGGCTTCCTGTTCCTGACGTATTTCATCGTCAATCTTGTCAATTTCCTGATCAATGTCCTGTAGTGAAACGAGTTGAGCTATTTCGGCGTTCAAGGTTTTTCCTCCACGTTATGGTTTGTCTTGAAGGTGGCTAATATGGTGTGAGACAAGAGGCGCTTGCTCCGTCTCTGTAAGGTGTATTGCGGTCTGCCAACCGTTTGCCGCAGCAACACGGCGCAGTGTTTGGGCAAGCGCAGAGGTGGCCGGTTTTTCGGTGGCGTAATGTGTTCCGTCAATGATGGCAAACCCGGTCTCTTTGGCCCAGACGGCGGTTGCATGCTTGATTTCGGCAGAGATGTAAACATCGGCTCCACGGCTGTATGCCAGTGGCGCCAAATCGGAACCGCTGCCGCCGCAGAGGGCGACGGTGGTTATCTGCTGTGGCAGTGTGCCTGCTATGCTGAGCGACTGGAGGCCAAGCAGCTCATAGAGCCGGGCAAGAAAAGTGTGCGATGTCAGCGGTTCGGCGTAGGTGCCGATTCTTCCCAGGCCGGAACCTTGGGCCTGGGCCTCATCCTGCGGTGGGAGCAACGGCATGAGTCCGGAGAGTCCCAGGCCTTCTGCCAGAACATCGTTGACACCGTCGACGGCCGAGTCGAGATTGGTATGACAGCCGATAATGGAAATGTTATGCTGCAGCGCCTTCTGCAGCAGCCGTCCGGTCGGATCAGCGGTGTTGATAGCTGTAAGCGGTTTAAAAATGATGGGGTGGTGGGTGATGACGGTGTCGGCGGACAGGTGGATGGCCTCGTCGATCAGGCTGGTGGTCGGGTCGAGGCCGATGAGTATGGATGCGGCGCTGTTGTCAGTGCTGCCGACCAGTAAGCCGACGTTGTCCCATTTTTCCGCAAGTGTTGTCGGGGCGATGTTTTCCAGGGTTTGAAGGAGCTCTTGGATGGTTGGTTTCATATTCCGGAGTTTATTTCAATTTGTAAAAAACCAATAAAAAAAGGTACTTTCCCTGTGAGAAAGTACCTTCTTGGTCTGCCCGTTTTCATCCCGGTTTGTGAAGCCGGGGTGATATCGCCAGTGGAGGCTTGTAGCTGCTCCGCCTCCTTATATGTGTAAATGCGTAATCTTTTCAAGGAACCTGGAATTAAGGATCAAAGTCAATCATTGTGGTGGGCGCAGTAGGATTCGAACCTACGACCGACCGGTTATGAGCCGGTGGCTCTAGCCAACTGAGCTATGCGCCCATTCCGCGCAAGATAAACATACTACACTAGCAGGATTTTGTAATATGTCAACCCAAAAGCGGCAAAAGAGTGGTGTGCTACGAGTGGTGTGCTACATTTTTTTTCAGAGGGCCGATGCAATAGAGATTTGAAATTGTTATAAGGGTGCAGCGGCATAAAAGAATTGGATCACCAACCAAACGCAGTTGATCGCAGTTGATCGACCCGGGAGCCTGCCGGGCAGATTGCCGGGCCTTGAGTGCCTCGAGTTGAGTTGTGTTGGTAATCAATGGGAATGAAGAGGTACGGCAACTGCAAATAGGTACTACACAATCGCAAAATAGGTCATACTGTGAAGGCAGACTGTTCCAGGGGAACACAACGAGCGTATCTTCGGGCTCTTCGTCATTCTTCGCTGAGAAAATCAATGATCCCGGGATAAGGGCAATAGCGTGATATACACAAATCTTCTTTATTTTTTAACGGCTATATTTCTTTTCTCCGTGGCCACTATACCGGCCAAGCCGGGATTGCCCGGTTGGTGGGCTTTACCGGCCTTTGCCGCGGTGATTGCGGCCTTTGATTTCTATGCCGGAGTACTCTTTCGTCGGGCGGGCCGGAGCACGGCGGGGTATTTTAGCGCGGAAAAGCATGCATCGATTGCAGCGCTGCTGCTCTACAGTTTCCTTGTCTTCGGGCTTGATCTGAAATATTACCTCTCGTTTCTCTCCATCGGGGGCAATATCCCGGCGCTGGTCAATATCGCCGGGCTCGTGGTGTTTCTGTGCCTTTTTGCGGTGATCTGGCGTCGGGCGAGAAAGAGCTATGAAGTTGTTTTCGCGCGCCGGTACCGCGCCAGTGTTTTCATTTTTTCCAACATCAAGGCCAACCTTCCCATTGTTATCCCATGGATGGTGCTCACCCTGTGCTACGATATTATCTACTTCATTGAGCTGCCCTGGCTGAAGGGGCTCTTGGCTTCATCCTGGGGGGATGTGTTTTTCTTCGGCACCTTTCTGGTTTTTGTCATTACCTTTTTCCCTCCGCTGGTGCGCAAACTGTGGGGCTGTAAAAAACTGGAGCAGGGACCGCTGTACGATCATCTGCGGGCCTTCTGCCTCAAGCAGAATTTTAACGCCGACATCTATATATGGCCGCTTTTTGAGGGGCGGGTGATTACCGCGGGCGTTATGGGGATTGTCCCGGGTCTTCGCTATATCCTCATTACTCCGGCATTGGTGGAGACCATGACCATGGAGGAGTTAGACGCCGTGATGGCCCACGAGATCGGCCATGTTAAACGTTTTCATCTGCTGCTCTATGTCTTTCTCATCGGCGGCTTTGTTTTTGCCGGCGGATTTCTGGGGGAGCCCCTGTACTACCTGTTTTTCTCCCAGGACTATTTTTACAGCTTTGTCCAGTGGTCCGGTCTCTCTCCCGAGGTGGTGCGCAATGTCGCTGTGGCGGTCCCTGCCCTTGTTTCCCTCTTGCTCTATTTTCGTTTTGTCTTCGGCTATTTCATGCGTAATTTCGAAAGGCAGGCGGATCTTCAGGTTTTCCCCATGCTGGGGAACAGCCGGGCCATTATTTCCGCCTTCGAGAAAATCGCCGTGCTCAGCGGTAACATACGCGACCAGCCCAGCTGGCATCATTTCGGGATAGGGCAGCGGGTTGATTTCCTGCAAAAATGCGAACAGGATCCCTCTGCTATCGACAGGCATCATAAAAAGGTGCGGAACAGCCTGCTTGTCTTCGTTGCGGCACTTGTTTTTGCAAGTGCAGGTATTTGAAATCTCACCTACGACGATGCCATGGCCCAGTATGAACAGAAATATATCCGGGCCGATCTGCTCTACGATGCCGGCCAGGAGGAGCGGCCTGCCCTCTGGCTCTTTTTTGCCGGCAATTTTTTATTGGAGCACGGCTATGAGAAAAGAGCAATCACCGCTTTTGAGCTGGCCCTGGAGAGAAAGCCGGAGCAGCCCGATTATCTCAACAATCTGTCCTGGCTGCTGCTGACCAGCAAGGATAGCGGCCTGCGCCGGCCCCAGGACGCACTGGTGCTTGCCAAAAGAGCGGCGGAGCTGAAGCCGTCGGGCTATATCCTTGACACCCTGGCGACCGCCTGGTGGGCCAACGGTTATGCCGAGCAGGCCATAGCCACGGAAAAACAGGCTCTGACCACAGATCCGGGGAAGGCCGCATACTATCAATCGCAGATCAAACGATTCCAGACATCCGAGTATACCAGGGAGCTGGACATGACGGCCACCGATGATATACCAAAGAGACCCAAACAGATGGAGGAGAAAAAGGATGCCCTGTCTCGGCGCACATGAATCCGTCAGCGGTGGCCTGCACCGTGCCTTTGATCGTATACACAGTGTCGGCGGTACATCTCTGCAGATATTCAGCCGTAACCAAAGGCAGTGGAATCCGCCCGAGTTGAGCCGCCAGGAGATTGAGCAATTTCGTGGTGAATGGCGTAATTGTGCGGATATGGAGGTGGCTTCGCATGCTTCGTATCTGATCAATCTGGCATCCACCAAGGATGAGCTGTGGCATAAATCGATCAATGGTTTTGCCATGGAACTTGAGCGCTGCCGGCAGCTCGGCATCAAAAAGGCTGTTTTGCATCCGGGCTCCCACGGTGGTGCCGGCGTGGAAGAAGGTATTGGACGTTTTGTTGCCGGACTGGACCGCGCCATTGCCCGGGCCCGCTCGGAGACCATGGTCCTGATCGAGACCACCGCCGGTCAGGGCACCGGGCTGGGCTCGACTTTTGAGGAGATTGCCGCGATATTGAATCAGTCGCAGTATGGCGACAGATTGGCTGTCTGTGTCGATACCTGTCATATTTTTGCCGCTGGATATGATATCAGAACGCCGCAGACCTATGCGCAGACCATGGCGCATTTTGACGATGTTGTCGGTATCGAGCATATTGCCTTTTTTCATCTTAATGACTCGAAAAAAGACTTGGGCAGCAGAGTCGACAGGCATACCCATATCGGCGAGGGCTGTATCGGCGAGGAAGGTTTTCGTGCACTTGTCAACGATGCCGGGTTTGCCTCCTATTCCATGGCGCTGGAAACCCCCAAGGACAAGGATCTTGAGGATGACAGGCGTAATCTGCGTGTACTTACCGATCTGATGGGGATACGTGCATCTTCTTCATGAAAAATCGCACCTTTAACCATGATAAGTCTTTTCGCTTGCAATCAAAGCGAGAAAGGTACTTGCGAAAAAACGCATAAAAGGCAACAATGCGTTCTTCATGATATCAATATCGCAGGAAAAAGGTGGTGTACATGAGGTTTCTTTACAGTGATGCCCTTCTTGATGTTCTGGTCAAATTCGGAGTGCTCAGTTCCCGGCAGGCCAAATTTATCATCCTGGAGAAGGGCAAGCAACGCCAGAAGCTGCTCAAACAGTTTGGTAAAAAGGAGGGTATTGATCCCAATTTCCCAGATCTTATTGATGTTATAGTTTCTTTCAGGCTCACCATCGAAGGACAGCAGGACAAGGTACTGGATGAAGAAACGATCATGCGCGTCGTCGCCAAGCACCATAAAATGCCCTTTAAGAAGCTTGATCCACTCGAGCTGGATATGGAAGTTGTCACCAAGACCATCCCCAAGAACTTCGCCATACGTCAACTCATTCTCCCTTTTAAAATTGAGAACGGCATCCTTGAAATAGCTTCCTACCATCCGGACTGCAGAACGGTTATGGCGGATATTGAACAGGCCAACCAGATGAAGATCCGGACCCATCTGGCCACCAAGGCGGAGATAAAGAAAATAATCTCCGAGTTTTTCGGTTTTCAGAGCTCCATCAGCGCGGCAGAGGATCAGTTCGGTGGATCGGGTGGGACCACCTCGGTCGATATCGGTAATCTCGAACAATATGTCAAGATCACTTCTGCCAAGAGTATTACCTCGTCGGACCAGCATATCAAAACGGCGGTCAACCA
The DNA here is from genome assembly GCA_046260685.1 of Desulfopila sp. Lineage (GTDB taxonomy): Bacteria > Desulfobacterota > Desulfobulbia > Desulfobulbales > Desulfocapsaceae > Desulfopila_A. Next base: position 7,132 of record JBHEOR010000028.1, on the reverse strand, counting down.
TCTTTTCCATTACGCGCTTGATCAGCAGGCCAGTGATATTCATATCGAGCCAAAGCGTGATATCTGCCTGGTGCGTTTTCGTATAGACGGTGCTCTGCATACCATCTACAAGTTGCCGAAGGCCGTGCATTCCGCCATTGTTTCCAGAGTTAAGTTTCTCTCTCGCCTCGATATTGCAGAAAAGCGAAGGCCCCAGGACGGCAGGATAAAAATAGAAAGCAACGACGGCAAGAACGTTGAAATCCGTGTTTCCACCGTGCCGGTTTCCTTCGGTGAAAAGGCGGTTATGCGTATCCTTGATCCGGATGTTATTTTTCAGGATATTGCCCAGCTGGGATTTTCCCAGCGCGATCAGTTGGTCTATAATCAGATGGTCAAGTCGCCCCACGGTATTGTGCTGGTGACCGGGCCGACCGGCAGCGGCAAGTCCACCACCCTGTATTCGACCTTGAAGAATATTGCCACGGCGGAGAAAAATATTGTCACGGTGGAAGACCCGGTGGAAATGGTCCATGAGGATTTTAACCAGATTGCCGTACAGCCCCTGATAGATGTGACGTTTTCCACCATCCTGCGGAATATTCTCAGGCAGGATCCCGATATTTTGATGATCGGTGAGATCCGTGACCTCGATACCGCCAGGCATGCCGTTCAGGCCGCAATGACTGGCCATCTGGTCTTTTCCACCCTGCATACCAACGATGCCGTTTCCTCCATTGTTCGCCTGGTCGATCTGGGAGTGCAGCCTTTTCTGCTTTCGTCCACGCTGCTCGGCTGTATGGCCCAGCGGCTGGTTAAGAAAATCTGCTCCTCCTGCCGTGAGGAATTCGAAATTGATGGGGCCGAGCTTTATAAACTGGGTTTTCCCGTCTCTCGTGAGAGCAGCCATACGCTGCAGCGCGGCAAGGGTTGCCGGGAATGCAGGAACACGGGCTACAAAGGGCGGCAGGGTATTTTTGAAATTTTTCCACTGTCCCAGGAGTTGAAGAGGCTTATTGCGGAGCAGTCATCCTCTGTGGAAATGCGCAAGGTTGCTATTCGTGAAGGAATGACTACTTTACGCGAGGACGCATGGAAAAAGGTGCAAAGCGGAATAACAACCTATGAAGAGGCGGTTCGAGTAACTGGAGAGGAGTAGTGCCGGGTGCATTGCTGAAGGCATGATTGTAAAAGTAGTCTGCAGAAATAAAAAGGCCTACCACGACTATACCATCGATACAACCATCGAGGCTGGTATGGTCCTGACGGGACCGGAGGTGAAATCGCTGCGTGCGGGAAAGGCCAACGTGCGTGACGGCTATGCCATGGTAAACGCCAAGGGCGAAGCGGTGCTCCACAACGTCCACATTTCCCAGTATAATTTTGCCACACATAATCCCAACGAGCCGATACGAACGCGTAAATTGCTGCTCCACAAACGTGAAATAAAAAAACTTATCGGCAAACTGCAGGAGAAAGGCCTTGCCCTGATCCCGCTGAAGATATACTTTAATGATAAGGGCAAGGCAAAGGTGGAACTTGGCCTTGCCCGTGGTAAACGACAGTACGATAAGCGTCAGTCTCTGAAGAAAAAACAGAGCGACAGGGAAGTAGAGCGCGCCATGCGCAGAGAGAATGAATAACTCATTACATAACTAAAAATATACCAAATGGGGGCGAAACGGCTTCGACGTGGATGTGAAAGCTTGAGTTGCATGTCGAGCGTCTGCCAGCTCGTAAAAAAGGCGGACCTTAAATATAATCGCAGACGATTATAATCACGCAGTAGCTGCATAAACAGTCATACTGCCGTCCCACCGATCTTCGCCCGCAAGATCGGATTCGGGGCGTCGACTCAGCGGGCTGGTCAATTGATGGTGTCTGTACATCAGGCGACGAGATCTTCACAGGCTAGCATACGATCCGCTCTGTTCCCGCGGCATATCGTATGCGAAACTTCACGCCGGGAACTAAACATGTAGATACGAAAGGGGAGCATTTGCGGACGCGGGTTCGACTCCCGCCGCCTCCACCAAGACAATACGAATTTTATTCGTATTTACGGGAGATTAGCCAGTTGGCTTTTCTCCCGTTTTTTGTTTGGTGTAAAATTGGTGTAAAAAAATCACCTACACACAAACTACTAAGGGGTAAAGCACTCTTGATGAGTTTGGAGGAAAGAAATATGATATTCCACCATTACCCGAATATTTTTTATTGTAGCTTCGGTAACCCTCCATCGTTGAGCAAGTTTCTTTTGGGTAAGAAATACTTTTAAATTTTCCTGTTCTTGTTCTAATATTATTTCAGCCACGGTCTTCTCCTGTTATCAAGAGAAAGGGGGTGGGGGTGTCTTGAAATCACTACTATGGGACTTTTTCTGTTTTTTGTGTATTAGTCCCGATTGAGTTCACCTCGTGAGAATATATCAGTACATGGGATATATTGAACGATAGATGTTTTGAGACTATCAGGGGCATAGATCCCTTGTTAATTGGTAGGTATTAATCTGAATCTTGAATCTCTCATATGACAAAAAAAAAGAAGCAGAAGAAATCTTGTTGGGACGATGTTGGAACACCTATAAAACAATTACAAAAAAATCAGTTGCTTGATTTAATTCATGATTTTTATCGTTTATCTCATGAAAACAAGGATTTCCTTCACACAAGATTTTCAAAAAAAGAAGACCCTCTCCCCCGATATAAAAAAATCATTCAAGACGCAATGGATCCCTATATTGAAGAAAATGAACCATTGGAAATGGAAAAAGCCAATGATGCTATTAATCGGTATTCAAAAGCGGTGGATAATCCTATTGGGGAAGCGGAGTTAAGAATTTTTTACGTAGAGTGTGGAAACAATTTCACATTAAACTATGGTGATATTGACGGACATTTCTATGATTCTTTACTGGATATGTTTGAATACGCTATTGAAACTGTGCTGGAGACCCCAAAAGAAGAACAGGGTGCTTTTCAAGAAAGGCTCAAGAAAATCATGGAATCTCATGGAATCAGCCTCCCATATCGGTTGGGGATATGGTGATGGGCTTGATCATTTATATTACAAAGCATTCTCTGAAGAATAACAATCTGCAAATCAGTTAACAGGGATACTATTGCCGGAGTTTTCCGCAGCCATCAATTAGAAACTATTACCTGTTAGCGAACCATATACTGTAGTCATCCAATATCTTGTAATTATTCGTTGTTATATCTTTAGCCTCAATATCGCAAAGAGGGAAGTGGTAAACCTTTCTACCGAACCTTAATGTAACGAGAACACCATACAAGTCATCACTTCCAACAATACCATGTATTCTTATTTTATCCCCTTGCTGTAGTGGTCCTTTGTACTGATATTGCGAGATTTTAGCTTCAAACGGGAAAGACAATTTCTCCCTGAGATATTGTTCCCATGCATCCACTACTTCATTTTCGTTGGTAATATTAGCGCCTTTCAAAACTTCATGGATACGCTTGCTGGATTTTCCCAAATAATCCCACTTGTGCTTGAGATGCATTGCTTCTCTTGTATCGTTTAGATCAGCTGTCGTATCCCGCTGAGAAGCAATTTCAACGTCGTTGGCAGATAGATACATCTGTTCCCAATCCAAACCATCCTCTTCGCATTTGGTAATATACTCAGCAGGACACTCCGAGAGGGAAATACTGTCTAAATCTATGCAGACAACAACCTCATCATCATCAACAACAACATCAGAGACATAACCTTGCCATCCTCCAATATCGTCACCGAAATCAGGGTCAAGAACTCCATGTTTTACCTTTACGATGTCTCCCTTTTTAAATGCCATTGGCTTGTTGTAATTATGGTATTTTGTTGATGGTTATTTTCGGGTGGAACAGGTTATTTTCTACCAGCTTGACCTTGCATGAAAACGTGTATTGCGTTGTCTCTTGATACTGGTGAAATTCTTTTTTCAGTTTTGCCACAACTTCAAGATAGACAGGGTTCTTCGACGAAATGGGATAATGTTCGTGCTGTAAGAACCATCTGAACATCCAAGCATCCCTTCCCTGTAAAAATAATTTTGTTTCAATGTGATCGGGTAGCAAAGGTAGTTGTCTGGTAATCTCATGACTGATCTGATATTTTACACTCCTTATTTCTTTGGCAGACAATCCACACGAAGCATCAAATTTCTGCATACACTCCAACCAAGCGTAAGTGTTTTTGTATTTTTAGCCACTTTAACCACAAATGTCACCAGTATTAAAACCACTATTTTCAAGCATCTTAGACGACAAAGTCAAGAGATTTATATTTCTATTCTCTATATTTTTTTGAGAATATAGGTGCTAATGGTGAGATGGAGAATCACCACACTGTAACTTCAACTGTTATTTTTTAATATGATAGCCAACCCCTGAACAACATCTTTGAATGGTTTAGAAGTATCAATTTCAACAATAACAGAATCCATGCTTGGTTGGTTGATAAATGTAACGGCACTCTCTGAAGAACAAAATACTGACAAACCTGCTTTAAATTGATGCCAGCTTTTCATTCCAAGATACTTACATGCTGTAAAGTCTCTACGAGTTATCAGTTTCAAATCATTAATAGAAATGGGATCACCAAAATTTGCACGAATCCCATTTTCAAGTTTAGTGCTAAAGCCTAATTCGGTAGCTATCTCCTCAACACTATACTTTTGTGATTGTGATAAAGTTTTCATATTTTATTATGATGATACGATTTAATTATTTTTGACAATAATAGGCTGGAATTCTATATCTTTAAAATATGTTAAATCTCCGTACTGCATACTCTTGTGTTCCTTATAGTTAAAAAGTGACAGATAAATTTTGTTACTTTCCTTGCTTCGTGGTCCTTATTATCTGGAGTAACTTCGTATATTGAACGAATATCATCTGCACCAATCCTGAAATATCTCTCAAAAGCTTTATTTGTTTGGTGCATGGGTTCCCCGTTTTATCTGCTCTGGGGAGAAATGTTCTCTTAAGGCTACCGCAGAGCTATGCAGGGTACCTCCATATAAATCAACACCTTCAATTCCGTGATTATTGCGGGCTTTCTTCCACCACGTATAAATTGTCAGGGCAGTAATAGAGTAGTTTCTACCTTTTGTCAAACAGTATGCGCCTATGTTACCGGCATTGGGATTACGTTATGTGGGAGCCAGGGTTACTGTCATTTGTTACCCCGCTTACTTGTTGCACATACGGAGAAAGTGTCGCATGACGGCTGGGATTTTTTTCGCTGTGTCGGCCATGGGGCTTACTTGCCGGGCGACAATTGAATGTGACGGCTGGGAATTTTCGTAAGGATTTTAGGGACGAGCTTGACAATCCCACCCTCATAGATGATATATCAAGTGATAAATTGGGCATTATAAATAATTCTGCCAGTACATCAGAGGATTCATCAAGGAGAAGTCCATTGGACGAGCAATACAGTATGGCGAGGCTGGTCCATGACCTTCCCCACGATCAACCGCTGGGAGAACAACCGTGCCAAGCCGTCGCCGCTGGCTCTGGAGAAGATCGAGAGTCTGCTGCGCAGCCTGGGGGATAAGGGCGAGGCCCCGCACAAAGTGTATTTCGGCGTCGCGCCGGAAGAAGAGGACGAGGATTTCGACTTCGAGGAGGTCCTGCGCGAGATTCTCCTGCCCAAACTGATGAACGGGGAGGTGGCGGCATGAGCAGTCTCAAGGCAATCGAGAAAAGGGACTTTGAAGATCTGTTCGGGATGGCGAGCGGCTACGTGTTCGACTTCTCGAACAACACCTTTGCAGAGTTTTTCCGTGAGACCGTCAACATCGACATCTACGCGCCAAAATATGCCTTCAACGGTGACTCTAAGGCCAAGCGGTTACGGGCGTTCTGGGAGACCGAGCCGGATGCCTTGGTCGGCAAGGTGCTTTCCGGATTGCTGGAGGTCTGGCAATACAACGCCGCCCGGAACGGGCGGACAAACGACTCTCCACAATACAAGCGGGCGGCGGGTATTGTCGCTCGGCTGACCGGCAAACAACCTGATCCGGTGGCCACCGAGCAGGAATTCCTGCATCGGCAATATCAGAACATCTCCATCAAGAACCTTTCCATCGATCCCAATCTGGTGCCTGTGTTGGAGTCCCGTTTGGCGGAAGCACAGCATTGTCTGACGTCCGCTCCGCTGGCGACCATCTTTTTGTGCGGGAGCATCCTGGAAGGCATACTTCTTGGCGTTGCTCTACAAAGACCAAAAGAGTTCAATCAGGCCGTTAACTCGCCGAAGGACAAGGGCAACAAGGTCAAGCCGTTCCACGACTGGTCGCTGGCGCAGTTTATCGACGTCGCCCACGGATTGGGGGCGTTGAAACTGGATGTGAAAAAGTTCAGCCATGAACTGCGGGATTTCCGCAATTACATCCACCCCTATCAGCAGCTCGCAACCAAATTCACACCCGACAAGCATACGGCCGAGATCTGCCTGCAAGTACTGAAGGCAGCCATCGCCGATTTATCAGGGGGACGGAAATGAGCAAGCGGATTCGGCGTGTCGGCTCCATCAAGAGCGAACTGCTCAAAAAGTCCCGTGAAGCGGCCCTTGCCGCCGTGCAGATCTTTAACAACCCCAACATCAGCTTCAAGTCGGAATCCTATGTGGTGCTGATGATTATCGCCTGGACTATCTACTCCACGCCTATTTTCGAGATCAGAAAATCGAATACCGCTACTGCCAGCAAAACGGCAAGCGGCGCGAATTCGATAAGACAAAGCACGGGGCCTATAAATATTGGGAGCTTGAACGCTGCCTGAACGAAGCCAAGTCGCCAATCGACAAGGACACGCCACGAAATTGAACACCAGATGACGACCCGGATCGATGACGTGCTGAGCGCGCGATTCCAGGCTTGTTGTTTGAACTACAATGAATACATCAAGAAGCTGTTTGGCGATGATAACGGTATTGAAAAGCACCTTTCCTTCAGCCTCCAGTTTTCGACCATCTCCACTGAGCAGAAGGAATTACTTGAAGAACAGCCGGGGCTGCCCGCTAACGTCCATGGCTATATTCAGGAAGTTGACGCCGGGCTGACCGATGAGGAATTCGCCAACCCCCACTACGCTTACCGGATTCTGTTTGTTCCCAAGACCACCAATCGCAAGGGCCAGGC
>JBHEOR010000279.1:0-1528 GCA_046260685.1 Desulfopila sp. | reverse complement strand
CATCCGTTGGCAGTGATCTTTTCCATGCTCTTATGCGTAAGCGCCTTTGGTGTGCTGGGTGTGCTGGTCGCGACTCCCCTGGTAGCAATTCTTCGTATTTTCCACAACGAGCTTTTTCGCAAGCGCTTTCTTCCTACAGTAACGGACACAGACCTGAATCGTTTGGCAGATATTGCTTTGGACGAAAAGAGGTTTGTTGGCAAGTGAGCTCACGACCTAATCAGAACACACCCCTAACCCGAATTTCTCATGAACATTGTGTAAATTTCATTAAATTACTGAGACGTTAATATGTTAAGCACCTCTATTCTTAAACTGAAATTTTCACAATGTTCACCGAAGGCCAGCCGATCTTACCGCGTCTCTTTCGTCGCTGAAGCAATGAACATAGGCAACTATAGTTCATTGCTTCACTTCTCGGATACACGGCAACCTCGACTGGTGAGAAATCCGGGCTAACCCTGCCCTTTACTTCGATGGGGTCCTTATCGCTATGGTAGCGCGCAGGTTTGAGCTGGACACGAATATAACGTATTGCCATATCAGCCTTACGTTTCATCAAGTCTCTGCATCCCCTCCATCATCAATACCATAAACTCTTCGATTGGCGGCGAGTTTGCCATTTCTTTTGGAATACCCCTCGTGTAACTGAAGTGGCCGTTTTTTTCACCCAGCAGTGTGTACACTGCTTCTTTTTGACGATGTTTCTGAAAACGGGCAAAGACGATTTCCCCCTCCTTAAAAAAGATAACGGCTCTTCCTTCTTTAAGAGACAGATGAACCGCCCCGGTTTTCCGTGCGGCATTGATCATATGCAAAAGATCTGCAGGGCTTATGTCGGCTAATTTCCCGGTCATACCGGAGGTAATATTTCCTGACCGCAAGGCGATTGTCTGCGCCCTGTCGACTAACATCTTTAAGAGAAAAAGTTGCAGTATTTGATATTTTTTCAGGACATTCCGGAAATTCTTCACACTCAGCATAGCCACATGGGTGTCTTCGGTGGTGTGTATAGAGTTGGACACCGGTTCACCGGAAAGAAGACTCATTTCGCCGAAAATCTCTCCTGCTTTAATCTCGGCGACTTTTGCACCATGGTCGTTTGTGACCGCCACCCTTCCCTTTAAGATAATATACAGATCATTGCCCGGCGCGCCCTTCTTCACAACTCTCTTATCTTTGGGAATCGTGTTAAACTCAAGCAGCAGTGTCAGATCGATTAAAGTGTGATCATCAAGAGGTTTAAAGATATCAAGCTGACGGAGTTTTCCGAAATGTTGTTCAATAAGCTTCCTCCGACGGCGATCTTTTGCCTCTTGAAGCATTTTCATCTGCAGCGTGGCAAAGTCTTTTTCCTTTTTGGGTTCAAAGTGAATCATGCCCTCACAGCCACCGCAGTCAAACTGAGACTTTTTCCCACCACTTTGGGGAGGCCCGCCGATATTATGTTTTACAGTGACAATATTGGCAATTTTCTGTGCCAAATGGAGGCAGCTCGGTTTACAGGATGGTAGCAGCAGGTTGAAAT
>JBHEOR010000278.1:1304-1593 GCA_046260685.1 Desulfopila sp. | reverse complement strand
GACGCAGATAGGCGTTGGCATATTTGCCCAGAATACCGGGCTGAAGACGTATACGCCGCCCATCGTCGAGGATTTCATGGCCCTGCCAGCCATGGCCTGCAATCAAGAGAATGGAATCCGTGATGGCCTGGCCGGAAAGGCTTGTTCCTGCTGCACGAAAGGTTACCGGCAATGTGTGCTCGCCGGCGGCCGCTAGAATTTCTCTGATCTCCGCTTCACTGTCCGACTGTATGACAATCTTGGGGACAAGCCGGTAGAAGCTGGCATCGGTGCCATAAGCCAGAGTCTT
>JBHEOR010000278.1:919-1194 GCA_046260685.1 Desulfopila sp. | reverse complement strand
GCAGGGATGGTACCTGCAAGACGATCGTACAATGACTGGTACCGGCCGGGAAGACGTATTTTGGTGGCGAAGGAACTCATATAGCTCGTGTCCTGGGAAGATTCATATACCACTTCTTTAAGGGTCCGCTCAAAAATAACTTCACATTTTGAGCGGACCCTACGTTTTCACTAAGTTTTCAGTGGCCCAAACGAGTTAATAATAATCATTATTCCCAAATAAACCAGGGTACAAACCATAGGGAGAAATTGGAGAAATTGGGGTCAGACCACGTT
>JBHEOR010000278.1:361-725 GCA_046260685.1 Desulfopila sp. | reverse complement strand
CCGAGGCGGTGGCGACATAGCCGATGCCATGGGCGGCAACAATCGCCGGGACATCTTTTTTGGTCTGCAGTTTGCCCTGTATCGGCGTGGTGGTGGTCAAAACACCCTGGGGCGTGGTGCCGGAGCGCTGAACGCCGGTATTCATATAGGCTTCGTTGTCATAGCAGATATATATAATATCCTCACCCCTCTCACATGCTCCGGAGAGCGCCTGTATGCCGATATCGCCGGTACCGCCGTCGCCTGCCCAGGCGGCCACATTGACACCTTCCTTTTTCAGCGCCCTGACCGCAGCGCGGACACCGCTGGCCGCCGCCCCGGTGGAGGCGAAGGTCACATTGACGCATGGGAGTTTGGTTGAGGC
>JBHEOR010000278.1:0-351 GCA_046260685.1 Desulfopila sp. | reverse complement strand
GAATACCCCGCCCACTTGGCGTCGATCTGGTGCTGGAGTTGCTCGATATGTTCGGTATCAAGGGATTTGAAGCGGTTCTGTGTGGCAAAATAATCGGTCACTGGCTTGCGCTGTTTTGTGAGCAGTTTCTTCGATGGCCCGGTCAGGGTAAATTGCCCGTTTTCGATTTCATAGAGATCGAAAAGGCCCGATTCCACCGCCGCTTTGCCGACCTTGATAGTATTCCTGGTCTCAAACCCCCAGCCCGGCGGGCAGGGAGTATGGACATGAATATATTTGGGGCCGGGCAGCGTCGTCGCCTTTTTGACCTTGTCATAAAAATCCAGGGGATAGGCGGCTGAAGCCGTGGCG
>JBHEOR010000277.1:1263-1754 GCA_046260685.1 Desulfopila sp. | reverse complement strand
CTGTGGTTTCTTCCACGTTCAACAAAATTTGTCCGGCAGGTCGGCACAACGTTATCGCTTGCCTCCCTGCGCGCGCATTTGAAAAATCCCCAGCTGCTGGCCACCTATGCCATCGGGTTTAACGTTTTGTTTTGCCAGGTAGGCTCATTTACGTATATAAATTTCTATTTGGCGGATAAACCTTTTCTACTCGGTCCAGCCGCCCTGGGAACAATATTCACCGTATACCTCATTGGCGCAGTGATAACACCGATTGCAGGAAAAATCCTGGATCGGATCGGTTACCGCCGGACGTTGAGCATCGCTGTCGGAATTATCATCACAGGTATGCTTTTGACTCTGATTCGCTCGCTGCCGGTGATAATCCTGGGGCTGACGATGGCATCAACCGGTGTTTTTGCCTGCCAGGCTGCAGCATCCAGCTATGTTGGCAAAGCTGCAGGCAAAGCGCGTTCCTCTGCCGCAGGTCTTTATGTTGCTTTCTATTATTT
>JBHEOR010000277.1:327-1178 GCA_046260685.1 Desulfopila sp. | reverse complement strand
AGGAGTCCTCGGTTCAATCCTTCCCGGTTTTTTCTGGGTAACCGCCGGATGGGCCGGTTGTGTTGCGTTAATTCTCTTTATGCAAACAGGAATTCTTCTGCTTGCCAATAAGCTCTGGAAAGATTGATAAGAGGAGGTACGGTTTAACACCCATAAGTGGTACTCTTTTTAGTGTCCGTGCTTTGCGGATATAAGTGCCTTGGAGGTCACTTTAACATTCTAATTTTTAAGTACCTCCAGATTTCTTTTTTTTATTACAGATTATCTGGAGTAAGGCACTAACCCGCATTTCTCATCAGTTCAGGCGGCGTCAGCTTCAAAGTTTTTGGTAGTGAACCATAGTAGGCTATACAGCCGATGACACTCTGGGCAGCAGGACAGAGTTCGATATAATTATTGAAACTCTCAAGGGCCGAGTCCCGCTGCTTGTCGGGGAGTTTGAGCAAATAGCCGACATCGATACGGGTAATTTTCAGGATGCCGTTTACTTCTTCAATATCGCCTGTAACCGATGCAACAAAGCGGTCCTTGAAGGTCCTGATTTTTTTTCCGGCCATCACCGAGGCCAGTGTACCCATCATTCAACCTCCGACAGCACCTACGATATGATCAAGGGTGGCCGCATGCTCCTCTTCCGGCGTAACATTATAAAATTTCTTAATTCCACCGTGAACACCATAATATACGGGTTCAGCAAACCCTTCTATCTCAGCCTTCCGGGTGGGGCCCTTTTCTCGAGTAATAGTAATTCGCGACTGATGTACAATCTTTCCCATGGTGGAATCCTCCTTGTGTTTTTACTTATTCTTGTATACTTAGTACCTTCATGTGGGCTGTCAGGGGCAATTTGA
>JBHEOR010000277.1:0-317 GCA_046260685.1 Desulfopila sp. | reverse complement strand
CAATCTTTGCATCTTTACGTGGTGTTTTTCGAGTTTTTTTTATAAAGCCATGCAATAACACAATGTCGTTGTCTACTGTTTTTACAAACAGTATTCTGGCTGACTCTTTACCGCAATCTACGCGAAGCTTATAAATGGTTCCTTTATAACCCCATATCTTAGGGTTGAGAACTTTCAAGCTGTTGCAAATATAAATGTCATTAAGCTCTGCATAAGCACTAAATTTTTTACAAATAGCAGCTGCGAGTTTTTCAGAAATCCTGTTCAAAAAGACTTCGAACTCTGATAAGCTATTATACTCTTGTATACTTAGTACC
>JBHEOR010000276.1:447-1820 GCA_046260685.1 Desulfopila sp. | reverse complement strand
AGCTGAACCTTTCCGAACAAGACCATCTTCTGGATATCGGCTGCGGATGGGGGGGGGGCTGTCCCGCTTCGCTGCGGCAGAACACGGGTGCAGGCCCCGGCCGGACTGTCGAATTTGACAAATTTGAAGGGCAGCACCGGTGAAAACTGTGAATAAACAGAGGGATGACAAAAAAATGAATACATTGCTCAGCATTACAAAGGCCCTGGCAGATGGGGGCCGGCTCAGGATTGTCGGGGCACTGTTCCGGTTTGATTCGCTCTGTGTGTGTGAAATCGTTGAACTGCTCGGGCTGTCAGCACCCACCGTCTCCCGTCATATGTGTATTCTGCAAAATGCCGAACTCGTGCAGAGCAGCAAAGAGGGAAGGTGGGTGTTTTACCGACTGGCGGAACCGTTTCCCGAATCGTTGCGTGTCTGGCTGATGGAATCAATGTCTGATTCTCCCGTGCCGGAAAAAGACCAGCGTGTTCTGGAAAATATCATTAACAGCGACCGGGGCCGGTTGTGCCGGCAGGAGAAACAGATCAGGAAGTGAAAATTATTGTAAGAATAATCGGCATCCATCAGTGGGCCGGATGTGCACATGATCAGCCGATGATGAGATTGACCAGAAAGCCGGCCGAGACGGCCATAACCATGACGGATGCGAGAAAGGCTGCGAGCAGCGGGGTCTTGAAAATACCTTTAAGCATTGCTACTTCCGGCAGGCTGGCGCCGGCGCCGCCTATTATCAGAGCGATGACCGCGCCGGTGCTCATGCCCTTGGCCATGAGACTGGCCGCGATCGGGACCATGGTACTGGCACGAAGGTACAGCGGTATACCAACGAGTGCGGAGACAGGGACCGCAAAAGGATTGTCCGCACCGGCAAGCTGTACAACCATGTCCGAGGGAAGGAAACCGTGGATAATCGATCCGATGGCGACTCCGAGGATGATAAAGGGCATCAACCTGCGGAATTGAGTGACCGCGTCATCGAGGATGCGTTTCCATCTGTTTGGTTGTTTGATCACATTGCTTTCGGCTATCGGCAGAACGAGATCACCTTTGCCGCCGCCGGAAGCACTGGCAGATATCTGTGACGGGTCACCGGTTGTACAGCATTGCAGGGTCTGCTGCATGGGATTTATTGTCTGCAGCGGCTGCGGGGTTTTGGAACAGCAGTCTTCGGTATCGGTTGCGGCCCGGGCAGCTGTAAAAGGAGAACGGGAATCGGCAATTGCCTCCTCTTTGATGTATGCTGAAAAACCAGCTTTTTCCAGAAAATAGCTGATGGTAATGGCAAGCGCGATAGCGACCAGAGCGTATATGGCGGTCACTTCAGCACCGAGAAGGGTGAAAAAGAGCGGGATGATGATCGGGTTGACCAG
>JBHEOR010000276.1:0-256 GCA_046260685.1 Desulfopila sp. | reverse complement strand
ACCGCCAGCTCCGCCATGGTAAAAGCGAAGAAGGTAAGTGTTTCCATAACCAATTCTGCTGAAATCTTCATTTTTTCTCTCCTATATTTCTAAAAACATCGAAATGTTTAGGCATAAAAAGGCAGCCTTTTTATGCAGTATCTTCATCAAAAAATTATGTAACTAGTCAGGCGGGAGCACCAAATTGGCATAACCACCAAGTTGTAATTGTTCAAGAGTGCTCCATATTGGCTCATTTGGGACTTTGAAGCATTCG
>JBHEOR010000275.1:0-1873 GCA_046260685.1 Desulfopila sp. | reverse complement strand
ATGGGACGCCATAAACCCATCCCTGGGGGCTTAGCTGCAGCCGTCCGGGCTGCAGATACCCATGAAAACAACACGGCAGACTCCTTACCCTTGAGTGCTTCGAGCTGAGTTTCGTTGGTAATCTGGATCCTATTTCGCCTCTTTGACCGCTTGCTGCCGGCACTTAGCTGCGCTGACATCATCCTTAAAAAGCTCGGCACCTCTTTCCATGGCACAAAAATCGCCGCACATGGTACATGTGGAGGCGTTTTCCGGTGTCCTGGTCTGTCGCACCTGCTCGGCCTTTTCCGGAAACATCAACAACTTGAAATGCTCCTCCCACTGAGAATCGCGACGCGCCATTGCCACCTTTTTTTCGTTTTCCCGCCGCTCCGGATACTTTGCAATATCACCAATGCGGGCAGCAAGACGCGTGGCTCTGAGCCCCTCGCGGACATCGTTTTCATCGGGAAGGGCCAGATGTTCGGCAGGTGTTATATAGCAGATCAAATCGGCGCCATGCCAGGCTGAGCTGGCAGCACCAATGGCTGCGGTGAGATGATCGTATCCTGCACCGGAGTCGGCCGGCAACGGTCCCAGCACATAATAGGGAGCACCTCCACTCATGGCCTTTTCCAGCATGATATTGCCCTCTATTTCATCGAGCGGTACATGACCCGGCCCTTCAACCATCATCTGACAACCCATGTTTCTGCCGAGTTCGGCCAGCTCACAGTTTATTATCATCTCCGCCATCTGCGCTCTGTCGTGACTGTCGTGAATGGCACCGGCACGGATACCGTTGCCAAGAGAGAGAACGGCATCATATTTTTTCATAAGGGTACATACTCTATCAAATTGTTCATAGAGAGGATTCTCCCGTTTGTTATACTCCATCCAGGAAACCATGAAGGTACCGCCCTTGGAAACAAGGCCGCCATAGCGGAACCCCTGGTTGCGCAAACGCTCGATGGTGTAGCGGTTGATGCCGCAATGAATGGCCATAAAGGAAATGCCATCGTCAAGCTGACGCTCAATGAGCTCGAAAAGATACTCGCTGTCGAGTTTGTTGGGGTTATTGTATTTTCTCGCCGCCTCTGCAAAAGCCTGATACAACGGGACATTGCCAACAGGAAGCGAACAGCCGTCCAGCACCTTGCGACGAATGAGGTCGAGATCGCCTCCGGCGGAGAGCTCCATCAGGGTATCAGCCTTTTCCGCCTCAGCCACCCCGGCCTTGCGTACTTCCAGCTCGACATCGCATATATCGGAAGATGTACCGATGGATGCATTGACTTTGGTGCGCAGCCCTTTGCCGATGCCGACTACGCTCTGCCGCGGTCTTGAAGGGTGGACGGGAATGACGATATGCCCCAGTGCCACTCTCTGCCGTATAGTTTCCGCCGCAATACCCTCATCATTTGCCACCTGTGCCATTGCTTCGCTAATCTGTCCCGCCTTTGCCAGTTCAATCTGTGTTTTCATAGCGCGTTTCCTCTGTCTAAAAATTATGTAGACCAAATCTATCAGGGCAAAAAAAAAGCCCATAAAAGAGCAGATGCTCTTTCATGGACTAGTCCGGACTACGAAGTCGTTGTCTTTCAGGCAGGTCTTCTGACTTGCGGATCACTCGCCGGCTGCACCTTCCCGCTTTGCTCCTCTTTTCGGAAGTAAAACAGTGGTATTCTGCAGCCTTTGTCCCCGCTTACAGCGCCGGCCCAACGTTACGGATTTGCACCGTATTCCCTTTTCATCACCGTTAATTTTTCCATCCTGGTGACACCTGCAAGATATTTATCCACTCAATACCGGAAAGATGCTTCCATGTAAAGCGAAAAAATGGTTTTCTTCAAGCTGGTTGCATTGCCGCCGTGCAATGACTATAATCTTTGAC
>JBHEOR010000274.1:408-2376 GCA_046260685.1 Desulfopila sp. | reverse complement strand
GCGATGAGCTGATTGGTAACATCGACAATATTGATATCGGCAGTGCAGGCGCGGCTGCAGCGACCGCAGCCGGTGCAGTAGGGACGGCCGAACTGTTTGAAGAGGTAAAGAAATTTTCGCTGCCACCGGTGTCTGACCCGCTGCCATTTCTCTTTTCGAAAATTGTGTCCACTGGCGACCACGGCGAAATCAAGGAGCTGACACGAATCCCAGGTGCGGTATCGAGCGCCGCCGCGGAGGTCGGCATCGAGTTCGTCGATCATATCGAAGCAGAAACAGGTCGGGCATGCGGTATTGCAGGAGCCGCAGCTGTAGCATCGTTCGGCGGTTTCCTGCCAGATCGCCTTCAAGCCTCCCGCTTCGAGAATATCGGCGATTCTTTCTAATGGTGCATCGAACTTCGCCGTGATTCGTTCGGCCTTTTGTTGCCGCCAACGTTTTGCGGCCGTCAGTTCTTCTTCTCCGGCATCGCGGGTATTCGCTTTTTGGAGGAGTTGTCTGCCCGTATTAGTATGAATTTCTACCAGGTAGTCATGATCAATTGGTGTGAGGAAAAGGTCGCAGGGGATGCGGGCACCATCGGTGCCGATGCTGGTGCAGAAACAGTAGGTATCAGGCTGACAATCAAGACCGATGATGCTTGCCCGCCGACGGTTGGCGGTCCAGCGCATCTCTGCCGGGGGTTGGGCATAGGCCTGATCCAGCGCATCAATACCGGCGAGATCGCACGGATGTACCCCGAGCAGGACGAATGGCGACGGGTCGACATGGAGATGCAGTCTGGGAGGTTTGTCGACAGTGAAGCTGAAAAGCTTTTCCTTTGGTGAGGCCAGGATTTTTTTGGGCGGGAGGGTTGTCGCCTTGTAGCCGGGAGCGAAGTCTTCCGCCCGTTGCAGTCGACTAAACAGATAATACCCAGGCTGATCACCCCTTTCCCTCGGGCCAAAGACCGGTTGATCGGCTATCACCGCCTCGAGAAACCGATTAAAGTTCGGGCCTGTAATCACTTGGGTATCTCTTGTCGTCATTTCTCCGGCTCGAAAGGTTGATGTGGTCATGATAACTTTTCTTCCCTTGTATTGTAATGTGCAGGACAAGGAATCACCAATGGTGTCTTGTCCTGCCGGACTATTTCTTGTTTCATCGGACTATTTTACAATCTATTTACGACCTGAAAACAAAGTCTGTTTGTAGGATTTACAGGTCCTGGGTTTAACCCGGAATTCACTTCAAAGAGGCGGATGAGCAACAACCTCTTCCTGATTGTTTTCAGTTCAATATCCATGCCAGCTCCTTTATATCCCGCAGTCTTCGTCTGTGTGCATGGTATTGCCGACAACTCTTGTAGCCCAATTGGCAAACATGCATTGACAAATGCGCCTGAGTCGAATAAAAAAGATTATATCGCTAGGGGTGCAGTGCATGCTGAGAGGAATCTATCCAACCCTATGAACCTGATCCGGGTAATGCCGGCGAAGGGAAGCGGCCTGCTTGGAACCGAGGTTTCGAAGCACGAAGAATGGCTGGATGCCGCTTTCCCGTTGTATGGGGAGGCGGCTTTTTTTTTGCTTTTTGTTAACAGGAAGAGCTATGGAAATCACGTTACGTATCAATGGACAGGAGGAGCAGCTGCAGGAGTGCACGCTTGAAACCCTGGTTGCCGTCAAGGGGCTGGTTGCCGCTTCCCTGGTGGTCGAGCATAACGGTCGGATCGTCAAACAGGCCGATTGGCACACAGTGATGCTCAGGCAGGGCGATGCTCTTGAATTGTTAAATTTCGTTGGAGGAGGTTGAGCCATGCAGGATGAACAATTAATAATCGGTGGACACGGCTTTACCAGCCGTCTGTTGACCGGTACGGGGAAATTTGCCGCAAAAAGCTGGATTCCAAAAATGCTTGCGGCGAGTGAGTCAGAGATGATTACTGTGGCGCTTCGGCGCATCGACAGTGGCGGCACCAATGAAAAT
>JBHEOR010000274.1:0-310 GCA_046260685.1 Desulfopila sp. | reverse complement strand
CCGAATTGCCAGGGAGGCGGGCTGTGGCAACTTCATCAAGATCGAGGTGATCACCGATATGAAATACCTCATGCCCGATAATTACGAAACGTTGCGGGCCACGGAGATTCTCGCCCGTGAGGATTTCATCGTTCTGCCCTATGTCCTGCCCGATCTGACCCTGGCCAAAAAACTTGAAGATGCCGGTGCCGCCGCCATCATGCCTCTTGGCGCGCCGATCGGCACCAATCGAGGCCTTGAGACGAAGTCGCTGATCGCTCTGCTCATTGAGAATTGTCGGGTTCCGGTTGTGGTTGATGCTGGTATCGGT
>JBHEOR010000273.1:0-2402 GCA_046260685.1 Desulfopila sp. | reverse complement strand
GCGCCCTCATTCGTGCCTTGCAGGAAGCCAAAATTGCGGCGCGATTTTCCAACACTTAAAACTTGACATGACACTAGGAGCGTATATGCTCTTCTTCCACCATCCTGTCAATGAAATCAAGAACGAATTGACGCTGGGCCGGGCTGGCATGGGCGATGCAGTCACAGTGCAGGTTAGAGCTGCTGCGGACCAGCAGTTCGAACCGGACGCGGTTGTCCTCCACTTCAACGCCAAGAGTGAAGGGACCGCAATCATGATGGCCGTGCTGCGCTGCGGCAAGCAGGTCGTCGGTCAGTTCGATCCAGTAGAGCCCGTCCATGGGGCCCTGTTTAAGAGATCTTTTAAGATAGGAGTCTATATTATCCCGCTCCATGGGAGAGAGTTCATCAATGACAATCTGGCGCATATGCTTACTACCTGTTTTTGAACGGATCCTTATATATCAAGCCAGGTGGTGTCGGAGTTGAGGTTTTCACAACCGTCTTCCCTGACAACCACCATGTTTTCCAGGCGGATGCCGCCCCAGCCCGGAATGTAAAGTCCGGGCTCGATGGTGATGACCATTCCCGATTTGAGTTTTTTCCTGTTTTTGGAGGAGATCCGGGGCTGTTCATGGACTGCCATGCCGACACCGTGGCCCAGGGCATGGCCGAAATATTCTCCATAGCCCGCGTTGACAAGGACTTGCCGGGCAGCGCCGTCAACCTCCCTGCCGCTTATCCCGGCGTGGACCGCATCCATTCCGGCAAGTTGGGCTTGGCGTACCAGCCGATGCAGCTGGGTGTATTTCTTATCGGCCTTGCCGAAGGCAAAGGAGCGGGTCATGTCGGAGCAGTATCCTTCAAGGATAAGGCCCATGTCTATGACCACCGGTGCGTTTTGAGCAAGCTCGCGCCTGGCGGGGACGGCATGCGGCAGGGATGTTGCCGCGCCGGAGGCCACAATCGTTGCAAAAGCAAAACCTTCCGCGCCGTGTCGCCGCATCTCGGACTCTATTGCAAGGGCGATATCGAGTTCGGTGCCGGCATCTTTCAAGGAGGCAAAGGCGTGTTGAAAGATCTGCTCGTTGAGCCGCACCGAACGGCGAATACAGTCGATTTCCTCTTCGCTTTTAACACGCCGCATGCGCTCGACCAGTTCGGTGAGGGGGACCATGTCGACGGAGAGGGTGCGTCCCAGCTCAAAGAGGCTTTCCGCGCTGGAGTGCAGGGTATAATCGCTTTCAAAGCCAAGGCTGTGCAGACCGTGATCGGAGAGAAGCGTTTGTAAGAGCTTCAAAATACCGTTGGAGTAGAGCACTACTTCAAAACCGTCGGCCTCATTTTCCGCCTGTTCTTTGAAACGGAAATCGGTGAGGAGATACCTTGGCCCGTGGCGAAGGATCAGGAGAAGCCCGGATGTCTCCGCTATGCCATGATCCGCCGCAGTGTAGCCGCTGAGGTAGCGGCGGTTGTCCGGCTGGCGTATCAGCACCGCATCGAGTTTTCGGGCGGCCATGCTCTTCCGCAGTCGCTGCAAACGTTTAGAGTAGTCCATTGCCGCAGTACTCATTTGGCAGGGACAATCTGCTGGCGAATGGTCTCTTTGCGCTGGTCAAGTGCCTGGTTGTACTGACTATTGAGGTCGGTCATCATTTTGTCGAGCTCTTCCTGGTACTTTGGATGCATGGCAGGATTAATTTCCATATCTTCGGTGAGCTGAGTGCCCTGCTGGGTCAGTTGCTGTTCAAGCTGTGAGCGGATAGCATCATTGAGCTGTTGGACCATCTGGTCCTTGTGCTGGCTGTACTGGTTGAGTATCTGCTGCAACTCGGAGCAGGTGGAAGAGGCCTGACCCGACGCCAGGGCGGCTACCGCCTCAAGGGCTTTGGCACTGCTTTCCAGAAGCATTTCGTCGCGCGGCAGGACAATATTGCGTAGGAGGGCATCGGTCATACCTTTGCGAATAGCGGGTTGCTCTTCCTTGTCCTGTTGTTGCAGTACATCCTTGATATTGCCTTGATCTGTTTTGAGATATTCGGCGGCAAGGCGCATGCCTTTGAGGCTGCCGTTGTCACTGTTAGCATTGTCGTTTGATTCGGCCGCCATTTTGGCGGCGCGCTCCATTACCATATCCATTGTACTTCGAATTTCTGCCATTGTATCTCCTGTGTGTATCTCCTGTGTGTATTTCCTGTGCGTATCTCCAGTGTATGTAATCAAGAGGTCGTTTTACATCGCGTATTATCTTTTGTTTCATCAAAAGTAACTGTGTAACTGCCCGTGAGAAGCCCTGATGTCCTGTGAGCAGTCATCATTAGAGCAAGCAAAAGTAATACAAGCGCTTATGGTGTGTCATTAAAAAAAGTATGTCAGTAACTCTACAGGAGCACCCCATCTTGTCCCATTTGAGCCTTCTCGTAG
>JBHEOR010000272.1:0-2484 GCA_046260685.1 Desulfopila sp. | reverse complement strand
TTTTATTGATTACATGAAGGTCGGTGTGCCCATTACGGTTATTGCCCTGCTCGTCTCAGTCTGGTTGCTGCCCATTCTCTGGCCACCTTATTGATTTTTATTCTTCCGGCAGCCGCACAATCAAAACAGGAACATGGGACTGCCTCAAAACCTTTTCAGCTTTGCTTCCCATTATCGTTCCGACGAGTGACGAGTTACCGCGGCTTCCCATGACAATGAGATCACAGCTGCGCTCGTCCGCTAAACGGAGAATCTCCTTGGCAGGTTTTCCATGGGCAATAACAATTTCGTCGGCCGGTTCAGAAACTTTTCCTTCCACTGGAAACTGGTCCTGCACTTGACGCGCCAACTCATGATGACGAATTTTCCCAGTTAATGTTTGTCGGGTCTGCTGATAATGAGAGGATTTGATTTCCTCCCATTTTTCTGTCTGAATATATCCGGTGATATGACCATCCAGACCTCTTTGTTCTTCGGGGAGCACGTGCAAAAGAGTAATTTTTGCCTGGTAAAGATTGGCAAGGCTCACGGCATACGCAAAAGCATGTCGGGCATTCTCGGAAAGATCGGTAGGAAACAGGATGTTGGTAATTTTTATATTAGGTATCTTCATTTTTTCCTCGTAAAAAAGGGATAAGCGGGATTACGGCAGCAAAATCGTGCTTCCCGTAGTCTTTCTTGATTCAAGGTCCTTATGAGCCTGTGCTGCATCTTTTAGGGCATACTCCTGCATAATATTGATCTTCACCACTCCGGCTGTAACTACATCAAAAAGGTCCTGCGCATGAGCGACAAAACTCTTCCCAAGAAAGGACATCGGGACCACCGGTTTTATGGATTCTTATTGCGTATGTCATTTTGTATCTCCTGACTCTTTTGTCTTTTGACAAGGAAACAGACTTTTATCCTACCAACGAAGAAAATAGTCATGAGTTGAAAGAGCGCTAACATTAATAATCCGCTACCTCACCTTTTGACGGTACTACAACAAAATCCTACAAAATAAGCCACCAACTTTCATTTTTGTAGCCTTCGACACAGGCTGTTCACGAGCCGGGCCCCACTAGGTTTCATGAAATAACATACCGTTTTTACATTTGTAAATCATCAAATATACATCTGGCACATCCTTTGCTGAGAGGAAGGTAACAAAAAGATCAACCTCTTTTGGCTACTAAAGGAAGGCAAATATGAGCACAGCACCTCTTTTACAGGACAGATCGAAACAAATTCACAGGAAGGGTTCCGCCCCTTTTGAAATCGACTGCAACAAAGACAGTCTTGCCGGCGCAGTCAGCCAGCGCGCCTGCGTTTTTTGCGGCTCGCGGGTGGTGCTTTACCCCATCGCCGATGCCCTCCATCTGGTTCATGGCCCGATTGGCTGCGCCGTCTACACCTGGGATATTCGCGGGGCACTCTCATCCGGACCCGAACTTCACCGGCTCTCTTTTTCCACAGACCTGCAGGAACTCGATGTGGTTTTCGGCGGCGAGAAAAAACTTACCAAGGCCCTGGATGAGCTGATTGACCTGCATAAACCAAAGGCCGCCTTTGTCTATTCAACCTGCATAGTCGGCCTGATAGGTGATGATCTGGAGGCGGTCTGTAAAAAAGCAACCGAAGAAAAAGGAATACCGGTGTTGCCGGTGCAGTCGGAAGGTTTCAAGAAAGGCAACAAGCGCGCAGGATATGAAGCCGCCTGTAATGCCATGGCCCGGTTGGTCGGAATGGGCGATATCAGCAATATTTCCAAACACTCCATCAACATTCTGGGAGATTTCAATCTGGCCGGTGAAATCTGGCTGATCCGCGAATATTTCCAGCGCATCGGAGTCGAAGTGGTTGCCAACATTACCGGTGACGGACGGGTGGCAGATATTCAGCGGTGCCACGGAGCGGCACTCAATGTGGTCCAGTGTTCGGGGGCTACCATGGATCTGGCCAACATGCTAAAGGATGGTTACGGCATCCCTTCCATCCGGGTTTCCTATTTCGGCATCGAAGATATGGCTGAAGCGCTCTATTCAGTAGCCCGCCATTTTGATGAACCTGGAATGATGGAAAAAGCTCGGCAGGTGGTGAAGGAAGAACTCGTCACATTGCTGCCTGAACTGGCCAAATATAAAAAAGCCCTCACCGGCAAAAAAGCTGCCATTTATGTCGGCGGCGCCTTCAAGGCCTTTTCCCTGGTCAAGGCCTTCCGACTTATCGGCATGGATGTAGTCATGGTCGGTTCCCAGACCGGTACCAAAGAGGATTATATCGAACTCGAAGAAATAACCGACGAAGGCTGCATCATCGTTGACGACTCTAATCCGCTCGAGCTCTCTTCCTTTTTAAAAGAGAAGGATGTCGACCTTTTTGTCGGAGGAGTCAAGGAACGTCCCATTGCCTATAAACTCGGCGTAGCCTTCTGTGACCACAATCACGAACGGAAAGAAATGCTGGCCGGTTTCCAGGGTATGTTGAATTTTGCCCGCGAGG
>JBHEOR010000271.1:0-2505 GCA_046260685.1 Desulfopila sp. | reverse complement strand
TTGACGGACTGCTGAAAAAACCAGTTGACACACTCTATGCGCAACGCATTTTTGCTGCCTGGTCGGAACATGACAGGGTAATCAGCATTGAAAAATTAAAAAAGCTGCCAAGTCACTTGGAGAAAATCCCCTTCGTGTCTTTCACCATCCCCAAAGCTGACCGCGTCGATCATCCCTGCGTTGTACTGCGCGAGCCGCTTTATGCAATTGACAGTCAACCGGGACAAGCTGCTCTGGAACAGGCTAATCCCCGTTTTGCCGAGATGCTCGCTGCCATGCGCACTTTTGCAGCAGTCGCCTGATTTATATCTAATGCAAGGTCCTTGACAGAAGCGATTGATTTTGAAAAAGGAGATTACAGCCCTTGGGTTGCGGGCGTTAGCCCGCGTTAGGTGATTATGGTATAGTGTTGTTATGATTGTGTTCAGGGCGCATAGCCTCTGGACTGTCAGTGCTGTCCCTTTCTGCGGTTCGAATCAGCGATTACCGTTATGCTGCGTCTGCATGCAGAGGGATGGGGGGAAGGTGTCTTTTAATCGGTTTATTAAAATAATTAAGTGTAACTTTGAGGGGATGAGATGACAAAGACAATTCTGATTACTGGAGCGACTTCTGGATTCGGCAAGGCTAGCGCGGAGCTTTTCGGCAGTAATGGCTGGAAATTGATTCTTACCGGAAGGCGCCGCGATCGCCTGCAGGAGCTGCAGGAGCAGCTTGGCAAAGCACATGTGCATATCGCTGCCTTTGACGTGCGAAACAGACAGCAGGTTGAGGCGATGGTCAAAGAAATTCCCGAAGAGTTCGGCAATATCGACATCCTTCTCAATAATGCCGGCCTTGCTATTGGGCTCGGGCCCGCCCATGAAACGGATCTTGATGAATGGGAGAATATGGTTGATACGAACATTAAGGGGCTGCTGTACATGACCAGACTGATACTGCCGGCCATGGTTGCCAGAAAGACCGGGCATGTTATCAATCTGGGTTCGATCGCCGGCTCGTGGCCTTATCCCGGCGGCAATACTTACGGCGCGACCAAGGCCTTTGTCCAGCAGTTTTCCCGAAATCTGCGAGCTGATCTGGCTGGAACCGGCATTCGGGTGACGAACATCGAACCGGGGCTGGCCGAAAGTGAATTCTCGGTTGTCCGTTTCGGCGGAGATGCCGAAAAGGCAGCGAAGGTATACGAAGGGACACAACCGCTCACCCCTGGCGATATTGCCGAAATAATCTATTGGACGGCCAGCCGGCCCGCCCATGTTAACATCAATGCCGTTGAAGTTATGCCGGTGTGCCAAAGTTGGGGGAACTTGGTTATCGATCGCCAAAAATAATATCTTCATTGATCCCTTTGGAGAGAAAAAATGAAAAAACTCTTTCTGTTGTGTTTTCTGGTCGTACTCTGGGCTTCACCCGCAATAGTTTTTTCAGAATATGCATCGCCATGGGAAAAAAAGCTGCCCTTTGAAAGTGCCATTATTCATTATGCTCTCAGCGGCATGGAGGAAGGTGAAGAGACGCTCTATATCCGCGACTATGGTAAAGAACGGGCTACCTACCACCAGAGCGTTTCGACAATGATCGGCCTGACGGCAAACAGCTCGACCATTGAACTACAAACCCCGTATTTTATCTATTCTTATGATCTGTTGGAAAAAGAAGGCGTCAAGACGAGTAATCCACAAAAATTTATGATCGAAGAATACGCCGGACTCTCACCTGCGGAGAAAAAGAAAGTACGCGAGAATGCCGAAAAAATAGGAACTGTCTCTGCGGAGGCAATGGCCGAAGGAATGGGTGGAGAAGGCTTGGCTGTAAAGATTGAGCACAATGCAGTCGAGATCCTCGGTTACAGTTGTGATAAGGTGGAGGTCATGGGCGGGGTCATTTACCTGCTGCACGACACCGATATTTGCTTGAAATCGGAGCTGAATGTGCTGGGTATGAAGATGGAGATGGTCGCCACATCGGTGCGGGAGGGGGATGTCGACGACACATTCTTTCAACATCCGGCAGGGATACGTGCTGAAATGGATGCAGAGGCAGAGAGGATAGTCAAAGAAATGGCCGGGCAGGTTGTCGCCATATTTAAAGATCCCGATTATCGGCCGCATAGCAAGGGGCAAACGATGGGATTATCGGAAAAAATGAAAGGCTTGTCGGAAGAGGAAAAGCTCATGATACAGCAGGCGGAAAAAATGATGCAGACCATGAAAGGTATGCTGCAGGAGCATCCGACAGAAGGCACCATGACCGACGGCGGGAGGCTTCAGCCAAGCAAGGCAGCATACTGGGATGTGAAAAAGATAGAGACAGGGACGGAAAATCTGTTGACACCTTTTCTCCTGCGGTTTATATTGCCCGCCTACGTTGATTCGGTGAAAATAAACAACCTCAAGATTGTAAGTAAAAAATTCGCAGAAATTACGTTTAATCCTCGGTAGCTCAGTTGGTAGAGCAGGTGGCTGTTAACCACCTTGTCGGCGGTTCGAGTCCGTCCCGGGG
>JBHEOR010000270.1:1546-2511 GCA_046260685.1 Desulfopila sp. | reverse complement strand
TGGTAGTGTCATCGTTGTGCAAGATATCGCCCTGAGCCGCATGGCGGATAAGTTCTCTGAAGGCCGGATGAATCCGGTCCGCCAACTTCTCGGTCTTTTCCCAGGCGGTTGAGGCGGCCAGGGGGACCCCCAGGGCAGTTTGGAGTCCGGCCAGACGGTTTAGAGGCAGACCGCTTCCATAGCGCAGGATGGCCAGCATGGCGGCTGCGGTCTCGTCATATTTCTGGGTGCCGGCCTCTGGTGGCAAATCGGCGGTGAAGACTGTGCCACAGATATTACAGCGCAGCTTTTCCAGCTCATACACCGTGGCCCACAGGGGGGCGGTTCCTTTGATGCGGACGACCACCCCGGGACTCGGTTGCCGATAGATCCGACCATCCGGGCAGGCCGGGCAGGGATCACAATGCGAGAGCGCCTGATGATTGATGGCCACCTCCTCGGCACCGCTGTAGGCCTCGGCGCCGTTTTTACCATGGCCGCGGGCCTTTTTCTCTCCCTTGTCGTTCTTCTTGCGGTCGCTGCTGTTCGATCCCCGCCGGCTCTTTTCCGTTTTGATCCCAAAAATCATCTGCAGTAAGCGCTTGATCGAGATACTTTTTTCGTTCACCGCCTGGTTCAGGAGCAGATGGGTGTCGATCAGCCCTTTGATAATGCGGTAGTCCTCGTCTGACACGGAGCTTTTCACCCGGTCCAGCAGTTTTTCCGCCTCCTCACCATTAATTTCGATCCGTTCGACCGTCATGGCCCGGCCCCGATCAACCGGCGGCGAAAATCCCTGCACAAGGGATAGAGCCAGACGCTCTTTGTCGGCACCTCCCCCTCGCTGTTGCCCAGTTTGCCCTTGCCGCAGGTCTCGCCTACTTCGAGCCAGTTGGCCGCCTTATAGCAGGTTCCCTGGAAACGTTGGATTTCGACAAAGGTCTCCAACAGGACTGGACGGTACTGATACCGCTCCTGCCAATCTG
>JBHEOR010000270.1:0-1536 GCA_046260685.1 Desulfopila sp. | reverse complement strand
TCAGGTGCAGGTTCTTTCTTCTGGTTGCTTTGTCCCAGCCGATATAGAGGTCGCGGGGGGCTGTCTTCCAGGCTGCCGCCCCGAAACCCAAGAGAGCCAGGATCTGCCCTTCCGCTTTGACAAAGTACCGCAGCTGAGCCCCGGGCAAGGTTTTGTAGCCCAGGTAATGGTAGCGATCTATGAACTCATTCCACAGCGCGCTGGATCGATGGGTGACCAGCTCGAAAACCAGGTCGAATGCACCGGCGTTCTTCGTTATCTCCGCCTGTTCCAAGGCCCACAGGGTGCGGACTTTTTTATAGGGCTTGGTGTGTTTTGCTCTGGGAGGAGGCAGGACTAAGTGGCCGTCCCGCTCCATCCTCAGCATGGCAACACGGCAACTCATGTCCTTTAAGCCGCCGTCCGGCTTCAGCCAGGAGGCCGCTTGGCAGAAAAAGACCGAAAGGTCTTTGCGGCTGAGCTCCGGCCGTTCAGCGATGAGCTGCCGGATCCAGGTCAGTTCCTCTTCGGTAAAGTCTCGTCCACAGTAGCGCATACAACTCTCCTTGTTTCTTGATCAAGGAGAGTTGTACACTATCGCTTTCAGTGTGTCCCGTGAAAAAACACCTACACTTCAATTTTTTTCCACATCGTACCGACCGGAGCGTCAGCCGGGTTGCCGTTCCAAAGCAGCAGTTGCAGTTCGAGGGCTGCCAAACGCTGAGCCTGGTGGTCACCCTTGTCCGGCCACCAGCGAAAGCGACCCTGCGACAATCGCTTCTGACACAGCCAGAATCCCTGTCCGTCATATCCCAGCAATTTAAGGGAAGTCCCGGTTTTATTACGGAAAACAAAGAGTGTCCCGGTGAAAGGATCGGCCTGCAGTATCCGTCGGCAGATTCCGGCCAGCCCATCGATACCTTTACGGAAGTCGACCGGTTCCACCGCGAGCACAATCCGCATCTGAGGCGTTATCTGCAGCATCACGATCTGCTCCAGAATGACTCGGCAAAAGCATGGAGATCGAGATCAGCCTGGCCTTTGCAATGCATCCGCATCCTGTTGCCGTTGCGGTGCTCCAACTCAATGGTGTATTCTGCAGTATTGCTTTGCACCATATCAATGGTGATGAAGTCCTGGCCAGGAGCAGGGACGGGGGGTTGCCTCGTTTTGCCGGCAAGAACCCTGTCTCGCAGAGAACTGTGATGCAGCCGTAACGTCCTTGATACCCTGTGGACAGAATATTGTTCGCACAGCATGACCGCGGCTGACCAGAGGTCTTCGGGTATCTGCTCGCGCCGCTCCCTGGTCGTGCGCCAGTGAGCAAATCTTGATTGAACCTCGGTGATGGATAACGTACAAAGGGTGGGAGAGTTTTTCATCGGCGATCCTCCATGAATTGAAATGAAGGGCCGATTGTAACCGAACTGCATTACCTCTTCATGGCAGGCTTACCGAAAGGACACGCTCTGAACGAGGATGCCGGGTTTGCAGCGCGAGCGAATACCAGAAACAACCTCGGCTCCGTTTTTGATTGCCGGAAACCCCCTGTACTCA
>JBHEOR010000027.1:0-29623 GCA_046260685.1 Desulfopila sp. | reverse complement strand
GTATCTCCCTGATTCAGGAACAGGAAAATTTTCGGCAATGATGGTTAAACAGATGGATACCATGCGCGAGTACCTGCAAGCCGGAGGCAATCTTTTTGTGTTTCCGGAAGGAACCAGAAGCCGGGACGGCACATTTGGGGAGCTCAACACAGGGGCTTTGAAAGTTGCCAGATTGTGCCGGGCACCCATCTATGTCCTGCAGGTTCACAATACCGATAAACTTTTCACACCCGGCAAATTCCTGTTCCAGAGCAGAAGAACAAACACCATTTCCCTGAACCTGTTAGAGCGCATCGAACCGGACTATACCAATACTCCCCCCACCACCGCGGAGCTGAAACGGCAGGTGCTGGAGGCATTTTCGGGAGGCCAGTCATGAAAGTAGTGTTGTTGTCCATGCCCGACGTGGCACCGATCATCATTCACGAAACAGCCGTCCATCTGCCCAATCACGGCATCGCCTGCGTAGGGGGCAATATTGACAAGGAGCATGATGTATATCTCATTGACCTGGTGCGCAAACGTCGCTCAATCAAAAAATACCTGACGAAAATCATACAGAAGATTCAGCCAGATCTGATTGGCCTCTCCGCCATGACCTGGCAGTATGACACCTGCATCAAAATCGCCCACCTGATCAAGGACCTCAGGCCCCAGACAAAAATTGCCCTGGGAGGCTACCATGCCACACTTATGCATGAAGAGATTGGTGAAGCGGAAGAGGCCAATTGGATCGACTTCATGATCCATGGAGAAGGAGAAGAACCCTTTCGCCTGCTGGTAAATGAACTTGCCGGTGACGGCAACTTTGCCGCAATACCTTCCCTGTCCTACAAGAATAATGGCAGCTTCAACCATACCTGCCGCGCCGACAATCTCGACCTCAGCGCCTTGAAGCTGCCGATCAGAGACAAACGCCGGCTCACCTGGGGATACCATATACTGCATTCCAAAGTCGAGCTGATAGAAACCTCGCGCGGCTGTACTCGCTCGTGTAACTTCTGCTCCATCAGGCACATGTACGGCCGGTCCTTCAGGACCTACCCCATCGATCGGGTGTTGAGCGACATTGACGATATTTACTACAATCGCAAGACCCGCTTTATTTTTATCACCGATGACAATATGGTCCTCAACCCGTCCAGGGTCATAGAATTATGCGATGCCATCATTGCCAGAAAGTACAAGAACCTCAACCTCATCGTCCAGGCCGACTGCCAGTCCATGGCCCAAAATGAAGAGATGGTAGCGAAAATGGCCCAGGCCGGATTCCGTTCTATTTTTCTTGGTATCGAAAACGGCTCCACCAAAAATCTCGGTGCCGCCGGGAAGGGCGACATTGTCGCCCATTCCAAGAAGGCTATTGAAAATTGTCACAAGTACGGGATGATGGTGATCGGAGGGCTCATTTTCGGTTTTCCCGAAGATGATATCGAGGCGATCAAGGAGAATTATGCGTTTTTCAAAGCCATTGGAGCCGACGCCTCCTACTGCCAGATCTTGACTCCCTACCCAAAAACCGGCATGCGGCGGAACCTCCTGGAACAGAATCTGATTACAAACCAGCACAACTATAAAAAGTATAACGGCCTCTTTGCCAATGTGCGCACCAACCACCTCGATGCCGAGCAGCTCCAGTACCATTTCTGGTATCAACGCCAGGTGGTGCTTGGCTGGTGGAACCCGCCCGCCGAGGTGAAAAATAAGGGCTGGCTGTGGGTATCAATCTGGCGCTTCATGTTTAAACCGTTCTTGAAACTGCGCTTTGCCATAATTATGTATAAATATGGATGGACGGGGCGCTATAAAAAAGAAATACAACGATGGGAAGCGATGAATCAGTTTCCGGATCTTGAGGAGTATTAATTTTTCATGCAGTTATACAATCTGGAATTCACTGAGCAGGAAATCCGCGAAACGGCTGCTGCCGACAAACTCCTCTCCATGGAAATAGAGTTCAGCCGGATCTGCAACTTTCGCTGTTGCTATTGCTATGTCGATCAAAAAATCGAATGCACCAATGAGCTCTCCAGGGCGGAGATCAAGGATGTCATTCTCCAGGCCAGGGATCTTGGGGCCCGGAAGATAATCATCCTGGGCGGAGAGCCCTCAATATACCCGCACCTTCCGGAAATGCTGCATTTTCTTGACCATGAAGGGCTGGAAATTGAAATGTTCACCAATGGCTCCGGGATAGACAAAGAGCTGGCCCGGCTTCTGGCGGCCAAAAAGGTGCGCATAGCCCTGAAAATGAATTCCAGGAATGAAGAGCTGCAGGACCAGCTCGCCGGCAGAAAAGGCGCCTTCCGCATGATCACTGCGGCACTCAACGAACTGCACGAGGCCGGCTACCCTTCCAAAGAACTGTTTCTGGCAATCAGTACGGTGATCTGCAGGCAGAACATAGAAGAATTGCCCTCTCTCTGGCAATGGCTTCGGGAAAACAACATAGAGCCTTTTTTTGAAGTCATCACCCCCCAGGCTAATGTATTGGAAAACAGTTGGCTGAACGTTTCTCCGGAGGAGCTGAAAGAGCTGTTCAACAGGCTCTCCGCCATCGACCAACAGATGTTCGGGCGCAGCTGGGAACCCCAGCCTCCGCTGGTCGGCAACAAATGCATGCGCCATCAGGTTTCCTGTCTGGTAACGGCAACAGGAGATGTCATGCCATGTGTCGGTGTGACCATTCCCCTTGACAACATTCGCTCCAACAGACTTGCCGATATTCTCAAAAACAGTGAAGTCATTACTAATCTCAAAAACTACCGAGAGACAATTACCGGACCATGCGGCGAATGTGAAAAGGCTGACGAATGCTATGGCTGCCGGGGGGCAGCCTATCAGGTCACCGGTGATTACCTCGCCTCGGACCCTACCTGCTGGCGCAATTCCGCCTGCAAGAAAGGCTGAGGTTTTAGGGTGCTTTTTGGTAAGGATGAAGCTTCGAGTGCAGTGCAGTATAAGGTCTGCGATGTAGCCTGCAGTGTAGTTTACGGTGTAGTTTACGGTGTAAGGTCAGACCTCAACTTTCTAATTTTACAATCGCAAAGGACATATCATGAAAAAACCGGGCGTTTCTTTTCTCCTTATTCTCAGCTGCCTGTTGCTCTCCTCCTGTTCCTACTTTGCCAATAGGCCATTGGAAACTCTGAAATACCCGCATGAAACATCAAACGTATCTACAAACCTTTTTGTTTTTATGCGGGGCCTGGGAGGCAGCCATCACAATTTTGCCAAGGCAGGCATGATTGACGCCGTTAAAATGCGGAAGGTGCCTTTCGACATGGTCGCTCCCAATGCTCATTTTGCCTATTACTCGGAGCAGACCCTGGTGGAGCGGCTGCATGAGGACATAATCCTGCCCGCCACCCGGCAGGGCTATACCAATATCTGGCTGGTCGGTGTCTCCATGGGGGGATTGGGCTCAATGATGTATCTCAAGGAACAACCCGAATACATCGACGGTGTTTTTCTCATTGCCCCTTTTCTGGGCTACGATGAAATTCTTGATGAAATTCTTGGTGCCCAAAGTGTGCAGAAATGGCAACCCGGCGACTATGACCCGGACGATGACTGGGAAAGGATGTTTTGGCATTGGATAAAAGATGATGTGGCAGACCGACAGACCATTCCCTTGTATCTGGGGTTTGGTCAAAGCGATGAATATGCCAAAGGGCAAAGGCTCTTTTCCACGGTTATTCCAACAGACAGGGTGATCCGTATTGATGGAGGGCACGACGTGCCAACCATACGATCGCTCTGGGAGATTTTCCTGAACCGAAAACTCTACATACGGCAATAATGCCACTACAGCCTCAAGTGTTCACACCTCCCACCATGTGATCTCTCAGGATGCAGCCCTGGCCGCCCTCTCCTGCGCAGACCACAGCGAATTCCAGGTTGTATGTTGAGACCTAAAATGGTATATGTATGCTCTTGACAATTCAAAAATACGGGTAGTCCGTGCTTGCACAACAGGGCCGTATCTCCATGTTTTTAGGTGAAATACAAAACGCTTTCATCGACTGTTACCAAAGATGCAAGAAGCCAGGATGAACACATCGATTACAATTACGGAAGATTCCCACTGGTTTTCCGGCCATTTTCCAGATAATCCTATTCTTCCCGGGGTAGCCCAATTAAAGTATGTTGTAGACCTTATCTCCGCGCACTGCGGTATCGATCTGCACATTGCGGATTTAAGCCGCGTAAAATTCAGAAAAATCATTCACCCCGGTGAGGTGCTCACTATTGAGGTCACCACCACCGGTACAAAAAATCAATATTTGTTTTATATAACAAGCGGCAACGAAGATGTCTGTTCCGGCAAAATATCTTGTGCTCCCACTAAAAAAACTACGAATTCATGAACAACGATATTACTACAACCATTACCAGAATTGCTGAAATCATCATCGACGAACTCAAGCTCGAGGATGTCACCCCGGCCACCTTTGATGCCGACCTTGACCTTGTTGATGAGGTCGGCGTCGATTCCATGGATCTGGCAACCATTGCCCTGGTATTACGAGATGAATACAGTGTTCGCATAGATGAAGACGATTACCCCAAGCTGACCACGGTGCGGTATATTGCGGAATACATAATCGATAAACAAAACAGCAGCGAATAGATGTCTGAACAAGCACAGCAATACAAATTCTCTGATATTCTCGCCTTTCCGGAAATCAGAGAACGCTGGGAAAAGGTACGGAAATTTTTTTTTCTGCGTGAGTCGACCTATGACATGAGCAACAGGTGCAATATCCGTTGCGAAGGGTGCTATTATTATGCCGGTGAAAAGCAGTTTGCCGAGGAAAACACCAACGAAGATTCCTGGCGACAGCTTCTCGAATCCGAGAAAGAACGGGGAATAACCTTTGTCGTTCTCGCCGGCGCGGAACCCTCACTGGTCCCCAACCTCTGCAGAGTCTGTTACGACGTTATTCCATGGGGCGCAATCGCCACCAACGGCCTCATCCGGATACCACGGGAGATTGACTACCGCATCCACATCTCCATCTGGGGCAATGACCACACCAGCAAAGCCGTGCGCAGGGCTTCAAACATGCTTGGCAAACAGGTGGCCAACTACACGGGTGATCCCAGAGCGGTCTTTGTCTATACTTTCACCCCTGCAAACATCGATGAAGCGCGGCAAGTAACCAAAGTTCTGGCGGACAATAACCTGCAAATAACCTTCAACATGTTCTCTTCGCCGGTCGGCTATGACGGTGATCTTCGCCATACGCTAGACTCACTGCAACACACGCGGGAAATGATGGGTGCATTGCTGCAAGAATACCCCGAGACTGTCCTTTTTTCGCCATACAACATCGTGGCCCATACCGACCAACAGGGTCTGCATGATCTCTTTTCCTGTTCATACCCGAGGATGAATCTCTCAAATGACGTCGGCCTTGGCAGATCCTTCCGGCAGTATCGCACCGACCTGCAATGGGACCGCCAGGCGGCCTGCTGCGTCCCGGACACAGCCTGCGACGACTGCCGCCATTATGCGGCCGGCAGCGCCATCGTGACCGCCCGAATGTACCGCCATGCAACCGATCCCACGACATTTTCCGCCTGGCTCGATTATGTGGACACCTACCTCGCCGTCTGGGTACGGGGCTACGATAAAGGAGAAAATCTTTGCGATACCTTTATAACTCCGCCTTCAAATACATAGTAGAATTATGATTACTGTCAGCTCACTGCTCGACGAACATTGGTACGAGCGCTACAAGAAAATCTCCAGACTCAACATCCGCAGCTCGATATATGATGTCACCAATCGCTGCAACCTCCGCTGCAAAGGCTGTTTTTTCTTCTCTTCCGGAGAACATAAGGTGGCGCCCGAGGAAACGGATATTGAAAAATGGCACGAGTTCGTCGGAAAAGAGATGCCATCCTCATCGGCGGCGAACCGACACTTTGCCTGGACAGGGTTGAGGCTTTCTATTCGAGACTTCCCACTTTTTGTGCCACCAACGGCTTGATAAAGGTGCCCAGGGATCGTTTCCCGAACATGATGGTCGGCATATCTCTCTGGGGTGATGCCGATGATGAGAAAACCCTGCGAGGCCAGGACACCTTCAAGACATCGAGCGCCAATTACGCGGGCGACCCTCATGCCTATTATCTCTATACCATTACACCAAAGCAGCTGGGCAAAACCGAAAAGATCATCAAAAAAATCGAGGACGTCGGCCTTAAAGTGCACATGCAGCTGCTCTCCAACGATGAGGGTGTGGACGGCTTTTCCTGGCAGCCCGACGAACTGGCTGCCATTCGAGAGGAAATGGATGCAATGCTCGAGGCCTATCCCGAGACGGTAATATCCTCAAAGTATTATCATGAAATCATCACCACCGGAAAGATGCTTGGCCGACGTTTCGGCTGGTCGGAATGCCCCTCGGTAACGGAACCACTGGATACCAGAGATCCCCGGCCGAAGAGGCTGACCAATTTTATCCGCTGGTCTTCCGGGCTTGATACAATGCACCGCTGCTGCACCTCGGAGACCCGTGACTGCAGTACTTGCAAGGACGGTGCCGCCCATATGAGCTGGGTCATGGTGAATAAACGGGCACACATATCGACCACCAAGGATATGCAGAACTGGATCGAGGTCTATGAGATGTTTGCCAAGCTCTACCAATTCATTCCCTGGTAGGATCATGGGCGCCAGGGATGCAGTCATTATCGGCTACGATGCCATTTCTCCGCTGGGAAGCAACCTGGAGAGTCAATGGAAGCAGGCCCTTGCGGGAACCAGCGGTATCGGTCCGCTGAGCCGTTTTGAGCTGACAGAGGACTTTCCCGTACGCATCGCCGGACAGGTTCCGGAAATCGACCACGAAGACTATCCCTTTCTCTCCGCCCGCCACCAGGCCGCCTGGTCATCACCGGTTTTTAAATACTCGCTGCTTACCGTCGCCCGGGCCCTTGAGCACAGCGGTCTGGAAATTTCAGCGGATATCGCCCGACGCACAGCAGTAACCTACAGCTCCGCCGTTGGAGGTCTTGACGCGGTACTCCATGCCGACAGACGGCTGCGCTCCGACAACAAACTGCCCCACCCCTATGCCAATCCAAACTCCTGCATCAATATGATCGGGGGAAAAATCGCCATCGAAACAGGGGCCAAGGGGCCAATAACCTCCACCATCACCGCCTGCGCCACCGGCTTGACCTCGATGCTCGTCGGCGCCATGTTTCTTGCCCAGAACCGGGCCGATGTTGCTCTCTGCGGTGCCGTTGACTTTGCACTCGTTGAACCGATTGTCGCCGGGTTCCATACCATGAATGGGGCCTTCAGCCCCAAGAAGGGCCAGGAAGACGAGCCGCCCGACAAGGCCAGCCGGCCATTTTCGCTGGGTCGTCGAGGTTTTGTCATCTCCGAAGGTGCGGGCGCCGTCATTCTTGCCACCAGAGAATTCGCGGAAACCCATGGGCTGCACTATACCAGCGAACTGGCCGGATGGGGCATGACCTCGGATGCCCACCATTTTGTCGCTCCCTCTTTCGAAACCATCAAGGAGTGCATGGCCGAAGCACTCAATGATGCCCATCTGCACCCCGGGGATATCGCTGCGGTCAACGCTCACGCCGCCTCCACCAAGGTCGGGGACAAAATCGAGCATCAGGCCCTGCAGGCGATCTTCGGCAATCGGCTGCCGCCGGTGTGTGCCAATAAATCAATTATCGGGCATGCCATGGGAGCATCGAGCATCATTGAAACAATTTTTGCGCTCCGGGGCATGCAGGACAGCGCCCTCCCGCCCACCATCAACCATACCCCCGATCCGGAAATCGATATAGACTGTGTTGCCGAAGGCAAACGCCTTCTGGAACAGGAATTTGTGTTGAAGAATTCCTTCGGCTTTGGCGGCTGCAACAGTTGTGCAGTTTTTAAGCAATCAAGCTGAGAGCTGACCATGAAAGCACCGAAAAATAGAAAAGTCTATGTTGCAGGGTATGGCGCAGCCACTGCTCTAGGCAATACCTTTGCCACATCCTGGCAGGGTGCCAAAGACGGTCGTGCCGGATTCCGCCGGGTAACACGCTGCCAGACCACCAGCCGCAGTAATATTGTCGGCGAGATTCCGGACTGGGATCCGAGCAAACTGCCCTATGTCAGCCGCAAGGAAGCCTCGCTCTGGAACGCCGCCTTTGTCTTTCTCACCATGGAAGTCTGTCGAGAAGCCCTCGAACATGCGGGCCTGGAGATCACCGAAGAAACCGGTCCGAGAACCGGCTGCCTTATCGGTTCGGCGCTCAACGGCACCGATGCCTACCGTATCGCCATGGACAATTACGTCAACAGAGGCCCCTATAAGGTCAGTCCATACCTTCTGCCCAATGTGTGCGCCAATCTTCCCGCCGGTAAGGCTGGTATGCTCATGGGCTTCACCGGGCCGATCTTCAGCCCGCAGGGTGCCTGCGCCTCCGGTAACCATGCCATTGCCATAGGGGCACGAATGATCCGTGACGGTGATTGCGATTTTGTCCTGACAGGCGGAGTGGAGACATGCCTGGTGCCCGAGATTATCCAGGGATTCGCCAATATGGTGGCGACCATCAAGGTTGGCCCGAAAGACCGCGCCGCCCAAGATCCCAGGCAGGCATCACGCCCCTTCAGCCTCGACCGCAAGGGATTCGTTCTTGCCGAGGGCGCCGGTGCTCTGGTGCTGGTGGCCGAGAATGCGCTTCAATCTTTTGGGCTTACTCCCATTGCCGAAATAGCCGGCATCGGATGGAATTCTGATGCCAATCACTTTACCCGGCCCAATGGCGCCACCATCATCCGAGCCATGCACGATGCCATCGATGACGCCGAGCTCGCTCCCGCCGATATCGGGGCCGTCAACGCCCACGGCACTTCGACTCCCACCGGCGACGCCACGGAGGTTGCCTGTTTGCGGGAGGTTTTCGGCAAGGATGTTGGAAAAATTCCGGTGTCGGCCAATAAATCCCAGGTGGGGCATTCTCTAGGCGCATCCGCTGCCATCGAGGCATCCTTTGCCATTGAAGCCATGAGATGCGGCATCGTCCTTCCCACTGTCAATCATATACCTGACCCCAGCTTCAGCGACATTGATGTGGTTCCCGACACGGCGCGCAAACATTCCCATGAATTTGTGCTGTCCAATTCTTTTGGTTTTGGCGGAACCAACTGTTGTATCGTTTTTCGAGGAATGTAATGCGACCTAAACCGTTTATCCCGGAAGTTCTGGAAAAGCCCTGTTACGTCAGAGATGCCAACAGCAATATCATCTGGCATCGCTGCGAATTGCGGACGCTCTATGTGGACACCGATCGTTCCCAGGTTGTCTACCACGCCAACTATTTAAAATATTTTGAATTCGGCAGAGCAGAACTCATGCGTGAGGCTGACTATCCCTATAAGAAAATCGAGGAAAGCGGCTATATCTATCCCATTATCAAGACCGAACTCAACTATTACTCTCCCCTGTACTATGACGACCTGATGTATATTTACACCCGTCCTGCCGGAATGGAGATGGTCAAGCTGCAGTTCGACTACATGATCACCCGCTCGGACAACGGTGAAATCTGCTGCACCGGCTTTACCAGACACTGTGCTGTGAACGGTAAAAATATTCCGGTTGAAATCGATGAAAAAACCATCAGACTCTGGAACGAGTTTCCGGCGTAATGAGCACCCGCCGCCCCGTTACCATTCCTGTCGAGCCATGGTACAAGGACCACGGCTTTGACGGTACAATTGTTTTTGCCGCGGTGGAAACCATGCTGCTGCTGGCGGCCAACGCCGCAAGAGAACAGCCGCGCCTGGATGTTCGAAACATGGAAGACGCCAAATTCGCCAAATTTCTGGAGATACCGCCACAGTCCCAATCAGTTGAGGCACTGGTCGAATGTGAGCAGCGCAACGATGGCCGTCTGCGGACGGCGCTGCTCAGCCAGGTACGGATTGGCACGATGCGCAGAATAAAGGAGCATGGAGAGCTTTTTTTCCCGGCAGAGACGACATACCCGCCTATACCAGACTGCCCGCAAATACCAGACATTGCCCAGATGGCTGGGAAGAGCGCGGTAACGGAAATAACGGCAGAACATATTTACCGCCACCTCGTGCCCTTCGGCCCCTGGTATCATTCCCTGCAGGGAACGCTGTATCTCGGCAAGCAGGGTGGTTGGGGAAAAGTAAAGACCCCGGCGCTACCGTTCAACAATCCAATTCAACAGGTGCTGGGTTCGCCCTTTGCCCTGGACGGTGCCATGCACGCAGCCTGCGTACTCGGCCGGCAATTCGTTGACCATGCCCTCTTCCCAACCGGGTTCAGGCAACGCATCATCGCCCGGCCCACCCAACCTGGAGCGGAATACTTCGTTACCATACTCCCCGTCTCTCTGACAGACGACGAACAGATATTCGACCTTGGCATTGTCGACAAGAATGGTGAGGTGTTTGAAGCCGTCTTCAGTCTGCGTATGCAAGGGTATAAGTATCGCGGATAGCCAGACTACGCGGCTTCCCTGCATATAAAAAAAATGAGCAGCTATTTGTGAGCCCAGACCAAAAGTTTTTCCATGGTTATTCGGACCAGCCAGCGGAGGAAGATGAGAGAATAATAGGTCCCCGAGAGATACATACCCAGCAGAAAAACCAGGTGCGACAAGCCATAGGCAAAAGGACCGCCCACTGCAACCAGCCAGGGATTCCCAAACTTGACGGACATGTACCCAAGAGCGGTAATCACCGGCCAGCCAATGACATAGCTGAAAGCAATGGCAAAGATGCCGGTGAGTACTATGGGCGTGGGCTTGCCCTTGAATGATGATAAATCCGCCTGTGACTCCATGGCGGAACGGACATATTTCGTCGCGCCGAGGGCTAGTATACTCTTTCTGATCATCGTGGTCATATTACACTGCAAAACAATTATTTGAGCTTAGGATCCGTTCAAAGGCAAGGACATCGCATGGTGTTTTTCATGGGTTTACGGCGTCCCATGAAAAACACCATGCGATGTCCTGGGTCAATCAGCTGGGCTTAAAGTAACCCCTGAAAAATGTTTTTCGTTGTCTTCAGCCATTGAGCTTGCTATCTTTGAGAGCCAAAATCCAGTGGACAGAATACGATATCCAGCATGACAGTAGAAAATTGCTCAGCCAACTCATGACAGGTTATACTCCGACAGGTTACACTACATCAGGCATGGCTATCAACAGTTAACATATCGAGCGACGTGAACCTTCCTGCAGCCAAACAACCTGACAGCTGGACCTTCTTCGATAAAATATATTGCATCTCGCTTGATAATCGAGGCGATAGAAGAGAACAGGCCCACAAAGAGTTCGAAAAACTTGGCATTCTTGAACGTGTCGAATTCGTCATTGTCGCGAAGCATCCGACAGACCGTGAACAGGGAATTTTTCAATCCCACATGGAATGCCTCAAACGGGGAATTGCCGCGGGAGGGCGTAACATTCTGGTCTTTGAGGATGATGTTTTTTTTCAGCGATATGACGCTCACGGTCTTCGCCGGGCCTGTACCTCTCTGGCCTCCATCACCTGGAATGGCTTTTTTCTTGGCTGCATAACAGATGGCAGCATGAAAACAACGGAAAAGAACCTGGTAAAAATACACTATCGCACCCTGGCCCACGCCTACGCCCTGAACAGACCTTTCGCCGAAACACTGGTCCAGGAAACGTGGGCTGGTGTCCCCTTTGACGAGTTCCTTCGGCGCCGCGGCGACAATTTTTATGCGCTCTCCCCCATGTGCGCCTTTCAGGGATGCTCAGGCACGGATAATCAGCGAGTGGCCATTGACCGGATGCGCAGGATCTTCGGTGGACTGCCCTTTATCCAGAAGACCAACGAGCTCTACCACAATCATCGCCTTTCTCTCCTCTGTGCCACTGTTGCATTCACCGTGGGTGGTATTCTCTGTGTTGCGCTGGCGATCAGGCTGTAACCGACAAAAATGATCAACTACCGTCTTCTCTTTATTACCGCCCTGAGCGTGATCGCCCTGGCATTCCTGGGCTTACTGCGGCTCACTATCGACACCAACGTGGTCCGCTCGCTGCCCACAGGTGAGAAAATCATCGCCGACGGCCTGAAAATCTTCGAGCACCATCCCATCCATGATCAAATAGCGGTGGATGTTACTCTTGACACCGAAGCACCGGATACATTAGTCGAGATTGGCACCCTTCTTGAGAAAAAAATGATGGACAGCGGTTTGTTTGCCAGGGTCGGCACCGATTCGGCAAGCGGGCTCATTCCGGAACTGGCCTTTCATACGGCACGTAATCTGCCACTGCTTTTTTCTCAAGACGAGTTGGAAAAACAGGTCGCCCCATTGCTCAAGCCATGGCTGATCGATGAGCGAGTCCGTGAACTCTACGCCAGCCTCAGCAGCATGGAAGGAATCGGCCAGGCCGAGTTCATTGGTCTTGACCCGCTCGGTCTCAAGGATCTCGTTCTTGCCAAACTGGCTCCGCTGGCGCCGTCGGCAAACACCACATTCCACCGCGGCAGCCTGCTTTCCCGTGACAACCGGCACCTCCTGGTAGTCGCCAGACCGCATTCCTCAGGCACCGATACCGCCTCCGCCCGAGAAATCGCTGCCTTTCTCAATGAAAGCTTCAGGGAGATCCGCGATACATATCAGTCCACCGGAGTGCATCCCACCTTTACCCCGGTTGGAGCGTACCGGGCGGCCCTGGACAACGAGCGCATCATACGACATGACGTACAGCTGGCCCTGCTGCTGGCAACTGCCGGCATCGGGCTGCTCCTGCTCATTTCCTTCCCCAGGCCGCTCATTGGGCTACTGTCACTGGTTCCAGCCCTGGCGGGAATAGGGGCAGCCATCTTCATCTACTCCCTCGTTCACTCGTCCATTTCAATCATGGTGCTCGGCTTTGGCGGAGCAGTGATTTCGATCACCGTGGACCATGGTATCGCCTATTTTCTCTTTCTTGATCGCTCGCATGAAACCAGAGGAAAGGAGGCATCGGTGGAAGTGCGTGCCATAGGCGTCATGGCGGCCATTACCACCATCGGCGCTTTTTTGATCCTCAGCTTCAGCGGCTTTCCCGTTTTTGAGCAACTCGGACAGTTTACCGCCCTGGGAATTTTCTTTTCCTTTGTTTTCGTTCATTCGATTTTTCCCAGAATTTTTCCGACCATGCCGGCGGGGAGCGATCGTGCATTGCCGCTCCGCAGTA
Organism: Desulfopila sp.; assembly: GCA_046260685.1. Taxonomy (GTDB): domain Bacteria; phylum Desulfobacterota; class Desulfobulbia; order Desulfobulbales; family Desulfocapsaceae; genus Desulfopila_A. The sequence continues at coordinate 16,393 of JBHEOR010000027.1, read as the reverse complement.
TAGTCAATTTCCTGTACAACACCGGCAAACCAGGCTGTGTCGCCGCTCTTTTTGTTGTACTGACGCTCGTCTGGTTCGCCAAGCCTGAGTTCCACACGAGCCTGAGCAGTATGAATACCGTCAGCGAAGCCACCGTTGCAGCCGATGAATTATTCACCGATGTCTGGGGAGATGGCGGCAAACGTATCTATATGATGAACACGGCAGACTCCATCTCCCACATTCAAGCGGACAACGATCAACTTCTGGCCAAGATCGAAAGCGACGTCGAAGGCGATGTGCTCGCCGATGGATTTGTGCCATCCATGCTTTTTCCCGGCAAAAACAGAGCAGCACAGAACCTTGCAGCCTGGCATGCCTTCTGGGACGACAGCAGGGTTGCCACCCTCACCAACGATCTGATCCGGGCAGGGACTTCCCTGGGATTCACCCCCGAGGCCTTTTCCGACTTTTTCACCTTACTCGATCCAGCCTACAGCCAGAAGCCAAAGCCTATTCCAGCAAAATTCCATACCCTCCTGGGAATTTCCTCAAAGGACGACGATGGCGGTTTCCGGCAGTTTATCACTGTTATGCCGGGCAACAACTACACTGTTGATGCCTTTTCCAACCGTTATAGCGGGAGTACCGCGATTTTTGATGCTGTCGCATTTACCGATCGGCTGGCCGAAATCCTTGTTTCCACCTTTACCACAATGCTGGTGATCATCAGTGTAAGCGCCGCCCTGCTGCTGTTTTTTTTCTATCTCAGCCTTCCCCTGACCATCCTTACATTGCTGCCGCCGCTCTTTGCCTATATCTGTACCCTGGGAACGCTCAAACTCATTGGCCATCCTCTTGATATCCCGGCGCTCATGCTCTCAATCGTGGTCTTTGGCATGGGCATCGACTATTCTATTTTCTGCGTGCGTGCCCACCAGCGCTACCGACACCTTGACCACCCTTTTTATACGCTTGTGCGCATCGCTGTCTTCATGGCTGGAGTTTCTACCCTGATAGGTTTTGGTGTACTCTGCTTTGCCGAGCATTCGCTGTTGCACAGCATTGGAGTCACATCCATCCTTGGTATAGGGTATTCCCTGCTCGGCACCTTCCTGCTACTGCCGCCACTGCTCAATCTGTACTTCAAGAAAACATCCGTCCTGGTGCCTTCCATTGCCTATTCACCTGCTCAACGGGCCCGCGCCCATTATCATCGGCTGGAAGCCTATCCCCGCATGTTTGCCTTGCTCAAACTTCGTTTTGATCCGCTGTTTGGTGATCTTGCAGAAATGATGCGCCGGCGCAAGAGCGTCAACACCATACTCGACATTGGCTGCGGTTATGGCGTGCCGGCCTGCTGGTGCCTGGAACAGTTCGAAAACGCCAAAGTCTTTGGAATTGACCCCGACCCTGAAAGAATCCGCGTGGCAAGCATCGCCACCGGAGAAAGGGGTACCATGACGGTTGGCCGGGCCCCTGCATTACCTGCCATCCCCCACGACGTGGATGTCGTTCTTTTGCTGGATATGCTCCACTATCTCGATGATGCGACCACCTCTACTCTTCTACAACGTGCCTTTACGGTTCTTGGCAATGACGGTACCCTCATCACCCGGTTCGTCATCACTCCTCCAGGCAGACCTTCATGGTCCTGGCGGCTGGAGGACAGCAGGATTCGCTTGGCAGGGAAGAGGCCCTATTACCGCTCGCCTGTAAATCTTGCACAACAATTGGAACAGGCCGGTTTTGCTATTGAGATAAATGAAGCTTCCTCGACAAACCCCGAGCTTTTCTGGATTGTCGCCCGAGCGCATACAGAGGCTGGTGATGGCAAATAAGCGGCATGAAAATCGGCGTAGGCCCCCCTTTTGCCTGGCGGAAAAGTTCGGTTTTGTGGCCTTGGCCTCCGCTGCCATCCTTGTTTTTATTGCCTGGAATCTTGCCCTCATTCCGCTTTTACTTTTCCTGCTGCTCTGTTGCACAGCCCCTTTCGTGCCTTCCCTTGCTTTTTTTATGCCGGTTATCAGCCGAGCCCGCCACGGCCAAAAGGGTATCGCTCTCACCTTTGACGACGGACCGGATCCTGTATCGACTCCTGTTCTTCTCAAGCTTCTCGCCAAATATAACATCCAGGCAACCTTCTTCGTGGTGGGTTTGAGAGCGGCGAAATATCCCGAGCTTATCGTCGAGATCCTCGCCCATGGACACTCCATCGGCAACCATTCCTGGGACCATGACTATTTTCTCATGCTACGTTCTACCGCCAGGCTCCACGAGAATATACTGAAAACCCAGAAGGTTCTCAAACAGGCAGGGATTGCCCCTTACGTCTTTCGTGCCCCCATGGGCATTACCAGCCCGAGGCTTGATAGAGTTTTGCAGCAGGAGGGGCTCATTGCCGTCAACTACTCCTGCCGCGCTTTTGACCGGGGCAATCGCAACATACACAACCTGGCAGCCAAAATTCTCAACAAACTCAAACCAGGCGATATTATCATGCTCCATGACCTTCCCCCGAAGCAGGAACAGCAAATGGTGATATTGCAGCAAGAACTTGATCATCTCATTGGGAGTTTAGCCGCACATCATAGCATCGCTCCTCTGGCCGATATAATCTGCCGACCTGTCATGGAAAAAAATTGATAGTGATTACCAACCAGCCTCGGCTGATCGACCCAGGAGTCTGCCCTTCAGTGCTTCGAGCTGAGTTTCGGTGGTCAAGGAAGAGAAGCATCACTGCTTTTTCTGTTGTATTTTCTCCAGATAGTCCTGCCATTCCAGAGGCATCATGGTTTTTTTGGCTGTATTACATTTTTTACAGCAGGGAACGAGGTTTTCCTTGGTACTTTTGCCGCCGCGGGTCAGCGGCACGACATGATCCATGGTTATATTCTTGAAGGCGACCGTAGTGCCGCAATAGAAGCACTCGCCGGATGCCGTTTTACGCTGCCACCAGCGCGTCTTGCGCAAGTCCATATCAGACCAATTCGCCAACCAGCAGGAAACGTATTTCACCAATAAGATAAAGAGAGCCGGCAATGACTATAAGATCATCGCATCCCGCCTGCTGCTCGGCAAAATCAAGAGCTCGATGCACATCGGCAATGATGTGACATTGCTGTCGGTGGTGTTGCGGGAGTATTTCCTTGAGCATTTCGGGAGCGGCAGCCCGTTCTCCCTGCGGTTTTGTGATGATCATCAGCGAGGCCAGTTCGGCAACGGGAGGGACGGTCAGACGCAGATCCTTATCCTCCATTGCTCCCCAGACAACAATCAAGCGGTCATAGGAATATTCCCGCTCCAGTGTGCTCACCAGACTGGCAACACCGGCCGGATTATGGGCTCCATCGATGATATAGCGCAGCACATCACCCTCGGATTGGTCCTCGGCCCGCCTGATCCTGGTTTGCCTGTCCAAAACAATATTTTCCAACCTGCCCGGCCAGTGAACGTGCCTGAGACCATCGCGTACGGCATCCTCGCTCACCGTGAATCCATGCCCCTGCAGAAGCGCTATGGCGGCAACGGCAAGCGAGCTGTTATGGCGCTGGTAATCCCCCTTCATACCGCAGCGTAAATCTGCATAATACCGTGGTTGAAGCTGCTCGCTGCAGCTATGCCAGCTCCACGACACGTTTCCCTCATCGGCGTAAAAATCTCTGCCGTAAAGAAACATGGGCACATCAAGCGCGCCGCACCGCTCTTCTACAACCACCCTGCTGTCGTCATCGGCCACCCCGGTGATAAGCGGCACACCACTTTTAATAATCCCCGCCTTTTCAAAAGCGATGGAACGAAGATCATAGCCCAGATACACTTCATGATCCATGCTGACATTGGTAATTATCGAAATCAGAGGCACCACCACGTTGGTGGCATCGAGCCGACCACCTAACCCCGTCTCCAAAACCACCAGATCGACAGCGGCATCGGCAAACCACAACAGGGCTAAAGCGGTGGTAAACTCGAAGTAGGTGATTTTTTCCTTGCCAAGCGCCTCTCTGACCTGGGTTGCGTATTCGGCGAAATGCTCCTCGGAGATATAGTCGCCGTTTATGCGAAAACGCTCCCGCACCGAGGAAAGATGAGGCGAGGTGAACAGCCCTACCCTGTACCCGGCATGTGCCAGCATAGTGACGATATTGACACTGACGGAGCCTTTGCCGTTGGTACCGGCAACATGGACAAAATCGAGTTTTTTATCCGGACGGGAGACGGTGTCGAGAAAGTTCTCCATGGCCTCCAGGCCCAACTTGAGCTTATGCTGCTGCAAGTCGTCGAGATAGTGCTGCGCTTCTTGAAAGTTCACCCTGTATTATCCTTTCTACAAAAAAAAATGGTAATTCTACAGCGACACAACCGTGCGGACCCGGTTTTTATTCTAAACGAAACGTAGCTCGAAGCACTCAAGGGCAAGGAGTCCGCCGTGTTGTTTTCATGGGTATCTGCAGCCCGGACGGCTGCAGCTAAGCCCCCAGGGATGGGTTTACGGCGTCCCATGAAAACAACACGGCGAACTCCTGGGTCGATCAGCTGAGTTTCTTTGGTAATCAAAAAAACATAAAATAGGTATTTACAGTTAGTTAATGCGTTTGTTACTTAGAAGAAGCAGCACCCCATCAACCGGAAAGAATCTCCAGCTTGGCATAATCCAGATGCAGCGTTTTCAGGCCATGTCTTGCAAAATGAATATCTATGGTTCGCGGCTTTATCAGTTTTTTTACCTCCCCCGTGCCGAAGAAGGGGTGTTTCACTCTGCTCCCCGGAGAGAGATCCCCCATTGACAGCTTATGCCGTTTTGCCTTTGCCGCACTTCCAAAAGACCGCTCGGGCCGCGCTGGCGCCTCCCCCATGGAGCTCCTGGACGAAAAAAGTTGCTCACCAGGCTCCTCGATAGTCTGGTAGACTCCAGCTTCGAGCTCATGGAGAAAAGGAGACATACCAACACGCGTAAAGCGACGGTCAACACTCATCATTTCCTTGGGATAACAGAGATACAGTCTTTTTTTAGCTCGGGTAGCGGCAACATAAAAAAGCCGGCGCTCCTCTTCCCACTGATCGCCGGCAAACGCCGCACTATGGGGAAATCTGCCGTCGGCCAATCCTATAATAAAAACCACATCCCATTCCAACCCTTTGGCCGAATGGACCGTCGACAGCACCAATTTATCACCTGCTGAAGCCGCATCCATTTCCGATTCCGGCGGATCGAGAGTGGTATCGTCGATAAAGGACTGCAGATCCAGGTAGGGTGCCATAATTCCCTTGAGCTGCTCCAGGTCTTTGGCCCTCCTGGGATAATCGTCCCGATAGATCTTTTGGAAAAGCGGCTCGTAATAGCCCATGACCAGCTCATACAACGCGCCGGGAGAGCTCTCTTGGCGCATGCGTGAAAAAAGCGCATTGAGTTTTTCCATTCCCTCTTTCCATGTGGCACTTACCGGATACGCTGCCAGTGCTTCAAACGGATCATTGCGTCCTGCAATGGTTGCAGTGATTTTCTGGGCGGTCTTAGGACCCACCTTATCAAGCTGGAGCAAGATCCTGTTCCAGGAGAGATTATCCAGGGGATTTACCATAAGGCGCAGAAAGGCAAATACATCCTTCATATGGGCCGACTCTGTGAGCTTCTGGCCACCGCGTTTTTCAAAATCAAAACCGTGGGTGCCAAGCTCCACCTCGAGCTTGTAGGAGTGAAAACCGGAGCGGAAGAGGACAGCAATGTTGTTTAGCGGCATACCGTCGCGATGGTACTCACCAATCTTGCCTGCCACAAAACCGGCCTCGGCCCGCTCATCTCGGCCGCCATACAGCTTGGGAAGAACATCCCCTTCAATGCTGGTAAACAGCGACTTGGTGTATTTTTCCGTTGAATTGCGGATAATGCTGTTGGTAAGCGACAGTATCGGCTGGGTCGAACGATAATTCTCTTCAAGCTTAATGGTACGGGTATTGTCGTAGAGCCTGGGGAAACGCATGATATTATAAAAATCCGCCCCGCGGAAGGAGTAAATGGACTGCGAATCGTCACCTACCACCATGACATTGTCATGTTCACTGGCCAGCAACCTGATAATGTCGGCCTGAATAAGGTTGGTGTCCTGATATTCATCAACCATGATATGAGAAAACCGGGCGCTCATCTGCCGACGGGCCGTCTCATCATCTTGAAGCAAGCGCTTCCAGTTTACCAGCAAATCATCATAATCCATCAGACCATGATTCACCTTGAATTCACGATAGTGCCTGTCAAGAGTCAAAATTTCGTCGACATGCTCACCGAGGTGACCGTATTGTGCAAATATGAGATCTTCCAGCGGTGTCGACTTATTGACAGCTCCCGAGAGCATATTGATAAGCACTCGTTTTGAGGGGAATTGTTTTTCTTTTCCGGTCAATCCCAGAGACGATTTCAAAAGATTGATAATCCCTTCGGCATCGGCTCTGTCAATGATGGTAAAAGACGAACCAAACCCCAGAGAAGCTCCATAGCGCCGCAGCAGCATATTGGCAACACCATGAAAGGTACCGCCCACGACCCTGCTGCAGGAGTCATTGAGCAACTGCCCGGCACGCCGGAGCATCTCCTGGGATGCCTTTCTGGTGAAGGTAAGTAACAGTATGTTTTCCGGGGCAACACCGCTGGTGACCAGATGGGCGACACGATAGGTCAGTGTCCTGGTCTTGCCGCTGCCGGCTCCGGCGATGACGAGCACAGGGCCGTTTATGGTGGTAACGGCCTCATGCTGTTGCGTGTTCAATGTCTCTTCGGTGATCACAGTCTGATTCTCACGGTAGTATAAAAGTGGTAGTATAAAAGTGTATGGTAGTTACTGTGATTATTTGATTACCAACAAAGCTCAGCTCGAAGTGCGAGAGGCAAGGAGTCTTTCACATGTTGGTTTCATGGGTATCTGCAGTCCCCGGGAAGAAGAATTGCATGAAGCTACTGTACCATAGCGCCATACCCACCGCAACGCATGTTGACAAGAGCATATTTATCGGTATATTGTGTTTGAATGTCACCGGTATAAATGGATGGTGCTGATACTGCAGTGCCGTTGCCTCGCTGATATTGAAAAAGAGATGCCGGCGAAGCAGACTCCAGCTGTTAGAAATTACAAACAGAAATTTGATTAACAACACAACTCAGCTTGGAGTATAAGGGGCAAAGGGGCGATGAGCCGAGCGTTGTTGGTAATCAGGGAAAGAAAAAAGCGATGAAAAAAGAAGCAATTGACGCATTGTTGACCCCGGAATATCTGCAACAGGTATTCCCGAAGACCAAAGCCGATGATTTTTTTGAAGCATTACTTGGAGATGCTGAGGAAGGGTCCTACGACATCAGCCTTTCCTATCGCGGCTGCAATGACACCTCCATTCATCTCGAGGTGCAGTTGAAAGAGCGCCCCGGGCACTGCCTGGCATGTAACCTGACCCAGGGACTGCCCACAGTCTTCTCAAGGCACCCCATCATCAACATCAAAGGGCTGGTGGAACAGGTAAGCAGTGACCTCGGCGACGATATCGACTGCCGCGACTGGTCTCTTGGGTATACCCAGCAGAAAAGCAGCGGACTCCATGCCATACCGCTGACCATCTCCCTGGCCTCCTGAGTACGTAAAAAGGCGACTTCCCAAGGAGGAAGCCGCCTATGTAGTTACGAATAGTAGTTACGAATATTTCTGCTTGCGCTATCGGCTGCTACTCGACGGCTACCCGTGAGCGCCCTTCCGCTTTAGCATGATATAAAATATCATCAGCCCGTTCAAGCCACTGGTGCAGGGTCTCGTCATCTTCGAGCTGCGCCAGGCCAATACTGATGCCCAGCTTGGCTTTGACATCGGCCCAGATATCCAGGCTGTCCACCGCCTGGCATAACCGTTCAGCCAGAATTCTGGCATTGGCCTTATCGGTATTATCAAGCACCAGAATAAACTCATCCCCGCCCATACGAACAAGAAGGTCCGAAGAACGTACCGCACTCTGCAGTTCCCCGGCAACAGCTTTAAGCACCTCATCACCGGCAAGATGACCCAGATTATCGTTGATATCCTTAAATTTATCCAGATCCATGGAGAACATGGTCAAGGGTTTGGCATAGCGCCTGGCACTGTCCATCATGCCTTCAATTCGCTCCTCGAAAACACGTCTGTTGGACAGCCCGGTCAGGGCATCATGACTGGCGCGCTGAAACAGATCCTCATAATCCAGGGCCCGCTGCACGGAATCGCTGAGAATGGTAAGCGAATCATTGATGATATCAATTTGACCTTCTGTAAGCTGCGTGCCGCTTTTGACAATAAGAAGAATACCGGCATTGTCGGCACGCTCAATGACCCATTTATGGGCGAAGTGATCCTGATCGTCGGAATACACGCCTTCATGGGTTTCCGATATTTCGATAAGCTGCTCTGCAAAGGCCATGGCCTTTCTTCTTTCCGGTCCGTGACCGGAGCAGAACAGGTGCTTTCTGTTGCGCGAGCTGTTATTGTAGCCGATCAATTCGTGCTCAACAAGCGGCATAAGCCAAACGGAATAGGCCTCAATCATCCCGGCCAGATTCATTACCCCGGCCACCCGGCTGTGCAGCCTGTTCATCATATCAAGACGTTCGGTCTTTTTCTTGAAATGATCCAGCTCAACCATGACCTGGTCTATATCCATCGGCTGCTGTTCCGTTGAGCCCAGGAACGATAATTTTGCCGCCATATTTCTTGCTGTCATAGCCATCGCTACCTCAACCAAAAAACTTTTCCAAAAAACTTTTGTCACAATCTGTAAGCCAGATCAGGTACACCCGAATTCCTCAATCCCTGAATTCTTAGAGTTCTTTTCGGGTGTACGCGAAAAATCTTTAACCTTTTTTCATAGTCTAGCAATTGTTATGCCACTCTGACAGAAGAGCTACGCCAAAGCACTCAAGAATCACCCTATAACACATGTTTTCAATGTGTTATACCGTTCGAAGACGCTCCATGGTTGCCTTCGTTTGGCTGGCTTTGGGCTGAATATGGTTGGCAAGCATCCTGAAAAGCCATTTTTTGGACACACATTCGTACACACCACATCTCTTCGTGACGTTTTTTTGACTTTGGCTGACATGTTGCCGCTTTTGCCCTTGAGGATAATCGGACAAGCGATTTTTGCATATAACCGTAATTGTTTTGCAGAAAACCTTGCTATTTACCCAAAGAACAGGTAAAACCCTTTGTTATGCTTTCTCTTTTTTATTTCCAAACACAACCGTTTAACGCCTTTGTATGACCGCTGTCGACAACGCCCATGGACCATCTCCACACCCTACTCGGCCAACTGTTCATTCTCGGCTTTCACGGCAGCATTCTGGAACCGGGAAATCCTATCATCGATGACATTACCCGCCGTTATCTCGGCGGCGTCATTCTCTTTGACAATTTTCTCTCGGCAGCCCCCGGAAAGAGCAATATCGTCTCGCCACAGCAAGTACAAGAGCTCTGCAGTGAACTCCAGGCACTCACCCCGGAGCCTCTTATCATCGGAGTCGATCAGGAAGGCGGCATGGTCCGGCGCCTCAAGGAGCGCCACGGCTTTGCACCACTGCCCTCAGCGGCGCAAATGGCGGAGGATACAACATACGCCAAAACAGCACAATCCGCAGAAGCAACAGCACACCAGCTTGCGGCAACGGGAGTAAATCTCAACTTTGCCCCGGTGGCCGACCTCAACATCAATCCCAACAACCCCATAATCGGCAAAATCGGCAGAAGCTTCTCGCCGGAACCCGCTACCGTCACCGAACACTGTGAGATATGGCTTGATGCCCTGCAGCGCGCGGGAGTGTACGGCTGCCTTAAACATTTCCCCGGCCACGGCAGCGCACATGATGACTCGCACAAGGATTTTGTCGATATCACCCATACCTGGCGGAAAAAGGAGCTGTTGCCCTATCAAAAGCTCATCGCCCGGCAGAAGGTCCACGCTATCATGCTCGGCCATCTCTTCCATGGGGCAATGGACAGCCACCATCCGGCTTCCCTGTCCCCCTCGATTGCAACCACCATGCTGCGCCGGCAACTCAACTTCCAGGGTCTTGTTCTAACGGATGATCTGCAAATGCATGCCATCACCAAGCGCTACGGCCTCCTTGATGCTGTTGTCCAGGCCTTTGCTGCCGGTGTTGACCAGGTTATTATCGGCAACAACCTCGAATATGCGCCGAATATCCTCCAGCGTATCTTCCACCGCATGGAAGAGGCCCTGCGACAGGGCACAATCTCCATGCACCGTTTAGAACAGGCGTATGAACGTACACAGCGCTTTAAGACCTTGCTGTAAGTGTATGTGGACATCCATTATAGAATTGATCGACACAGGATGGACATTGCCAAGCAGTGACAAAAAAAGTATAGTCGGCCACTGTCTTCTCAAAAAGAGAAGAGGTTGAGCATGGAAAAGAGTTCCACAGGAATTATCCGCATAGCACCATTGCCGTCACAATCAGAGCATGGAATAATGAGCACACCAAAAAGCAATCCGCCACCCCTGGAAGGACAACCGCAAATCGAGTACCCGTGCGTCTGGCAATATACCGTTATCGGCAGGGACCATGAGCGCATCAAAGCCGCCATAGAAGAAGTATGCTCCCCCATTCCGGTGACAACAGTCTATTCCCATTCAAGCTCCAGCGATAAATACCATAGTTACAGGACCGAGGTGGAGGTGCAGGACGAAGAAGCACGACTGTCACTCTATCGAGCTCTGCATGGCCATACAGATGTACAAATGGTCATATAGTCCTTCAGCAACAGCAGAAATCAATATATTTTATAATCACAATACAGTTCTTCATAATATGACAAAAGAAAACAGCATGACAGAAGAAAACAGCGAAAAACAATCGCAGCTGATAGAAGCCCTGCGCCAAGGTGTCGGCCTGGTACAGATGGTACTCTTCAAGGAACTTCGCGACCTCTTTGCCAAGAAATATCCACAGCGCGATGCCACCAACAGGGCCATGCTGATTGGAGCCGTAATCAACAGAGTGTTTGGCATGGAAAACCCCGAAGAGAAGTTCCAGAAGTACAACAAAGACAACCAGGCCGTTATCGAACAGGAAATGCTGGGACTTAAAGAACACTTTCCCCAACTGGCCAAAAATATCACCGATGCCCTGCGCGTCCAGGTATTATGCGACAGCCAGGAGGGTCAGGACTCAACAAAAGTACTGCAACAGGCTGAAACGTATGGTTTTCTTCTCAAGGGTCGCGAAACGCCGCTGCCCTCCACTTTCATGACCGTGGTACGGCTCCTCGGTGAGAAACACGGCCTTACCGTTGCGCCTCAGCAGGTTCACAGCGAGGATGACACCCTGCTTCAGTGAGACTCCCAACCGGCTTAAAACCACTCATGGGGCACATGCTCGAGGGTATGATCGTGCTTGCCGAAATCACCGTCGAAGAGCACCATGGTCTCGGCAATGACACCTATTAACGCGCCGCTTTCACGGTTAAAAACCCGCGTCGGTTTCTCATAGAAGCTCTCCGCCCTGGAATAATCCCTGTTCAGCTTGATATTGTTGGCAAGAATCGCCGTGATACCGGCCTCATCGAGCCCCTGGATATGGTGCAGGGCATCAATATCCGCCTCGGCCTTTTCAAAGGAAAAACTGATAAGATCGGAGAGGAAACCGTAGCTGTGCCGCACCATGTGCCAACCGTCAAAGAGATTTCCCCAGAGCAGCATACCGCGAACGGTCTCATAATCGGTATCAAGGATGGTCTTTTCATGCTGTTTTCCTTCCATGGTGCATCCCGACTGGATACTGGCTATATCAAGCAGTCGAGCAGTGTAGCCGACGAGATAGTTGACAAAGTTATGGACCACCGTCCCTATTTTTAACATCGGGTTTTTGCCGGGGGTGCACATCGTCGGATAGGCACCATTGATCACCCGGGTCTGCGGATTAATGGAGTAGGCCATGGCCATGCCGGCGAGGAACTCGGCAAAGGCCTGCATTGCCAGGCCATACGGGGTCATGGGAGCCGTCTGGCCACTCATCGGCTGTGTTACCAGCATCACCGGTATCTCTTTTTCGACACAGCTTGCAAATACTTCCAGCTTTTCAGGGAAAGTGAGGGTCAGCGGGGAATCGAGCACGGTATGGATGGTGATGGCAGAATGACCATCCCGGGAAAATTTCTCCGCTTCCAGCACTCCTTCGTCACTGGTGACACTGAAAAAGGCAGGACCTTCATAGATTCTCGTCATCACCGTAAACTGCTCAATCTCAAATTTGGAGAGCTGCCGGGCACAAACAAAACTAAAGGGCATATGGGAATTTTTCGCCATCACCGCCTGCTGCAGGATATGGTTGAGCGTCGGGTCCTCCATGTCATCGCCGACTCCGCCGTTCTTATTGATATAGGCGGCGATGCCTCCGGGGCCAAATGAATAATCATACACCGGAAAATCAAAGCGTGATGTCTCTTCGATGATACCCTGCACATATTCCGGCAGGAAATGGAGGCGATTGGTCACCGCATCCACGACGATACCATAATTTGTGCCCTTGGTTATTTTTTCCAGGAAACGTGCATACTGAGGAGAAATTTCGCCATTTTTCTGCTTGGGAACGCGAAGACCGCAGTAGAGAAGAACCTGCTTGGCGTCATAAATGAGATTACGTGCCAGGCGGTTCCATAAATTCTCGGGGACAACTCGCTTATATTTTCGCAGCATTGCCTTCCTCCATTATCGAATTGCCGGGCGCAATAAATAACAGCTTGAAAAATAATTAATTTCAGTAGGATAACACTTCAAGGAAGATAAACACAGACGCTTTTGTATGTCAAGATTTTCCGCTTCCTGAGCATAGAAAAGTACGTTGGCAGAAGCCAGGTCCCTTACATTGACAGCTGCAGTGTTACCTGCACAACACCGCGTACAGAGTTACAAAGAAACAGAGCTTCAGCCTGGCGGAGGTCATCGAATGTGAGAGAACGCTGCTCTATTGGGACAGCGCCCTGCTCCAGCAGATAGCGGCGCATCACCCCAGGCAAAAGCCCGTCGGCAACAGGCGGGGTCTGGTAGGCGCCGGCACGGTAAAGAACAACATTGGAGATACATCCTTCAGTAAGGTGACCATCTTCGTTGAAAAAAAGCGTATCGAGAAGGCCATGCTCCATTGCCCGCGCATATTCTTGATTATAAAGAGCACGGATGGTCGTTTTATGATACTGCCAGCGCGACTTGGAATCGACACGGCTGCCGCTCAGGGCGACACAGGGCAGATTTTGCTCCTGTAAAGAAGGTTGTTCGGGAAGATACAAGGAGATGGGAGGAGTACACTCCTGTACTTCAATATCAAAGGTGCCGTCCTTTTCCAGCAGGAGCCGTAAACGTTTGGCCCCGCCTTGGCAATGTGCCGCTCGATTGTGCAGGGCTCTGAGAATTTCGGTACACTCACAGCGGAAAAGAAAGTATGCAGCCGAGGCTTGAAGACGCTCCAGATGCTCATCGAGCAGAAAAAGACCCTGACAGGAATACCAGAGAATTGTCTCAATCAACTGAAAACGCGGCTGCGGCTCGGTGAGGAACCGTCCTTTCAACAGACATTCCCGCCACTCCTGGTACGGGTCGGAATCGTAGACAATGCCGGAACCGATCCCCATCTGGCCGCGCTCGCCGTCAAGTACTATGGTGCGAATGGGGACGTTGAAAACGGCCTCTCCCTGGGGCAGCATGCAGCCGATGGCCCCGGTATACACCCCTCTTCGCTCACATTCCAGCTCATCGATTATCTCCATGGTCCGGATCTTAGGAGCCCCGGTAACCGAGCCGCAGGGAAAGATAGCGCGAAACAGATCATGCAGCGACACCTCTTCAAGACTTTTGCGGCTTGACTGCGCCCTTATGGTCGAGGTCATTTGCAGCAATGTTTCATAGGTCTCCACATCAAAGAGGGAATCAACCCGGACATCACCCCCCGGAAGTTGATGCATGAGACGGCCCAGGTCGTTACGCAGCAGATCGACAATCATGACATTTTCGCTGCGATTTTTGATGTCGGAACACAGAAAGTCCCTGTTGCGCCCGTCCTCATCGATGGTTCTGCCACGCTTGACGGTGCCCTTCATGGGACGCACCATCACCTCTTCCCCATGTTTCCAGAAAAAAAGCTCGGGGGAAAAGGAGAGGATGTGCTGATTCCGCCACCGGATCAAGGCGCCGTATCCAACAGACTGATTGTAACGGAGATCGCTGTAAAAGCGCTCCGCCGAACCGTAAAAGTCAAAAAATAATTTGAGGGTATAATTGACCTGATAGGTTTCACCTGCACCAATATAGGCCAGTATTTCGGCAAGGGCCTCGGTATACTGCTTTTCTGTCTGGGAGGTATGCAGGTTGTCTATCCGGTAAGCCGGCAGCCGGCCGGCAGCGGAGGCCAGGGGAAAATCGTGTTGTCCGCTATGATGGTTATAACTGTAGCACGAAGCAAAAACTCCAAGATCGGCCAGTACCATGCCCTGATCGCTCTTTCTGGTCAATTTCTCCTTGAGCCGTGGCTCGAGAAGATAGCCAAATTCATAGCCGAACCATCCGGCGACATAGTACCCTCGACGCTGCAGTTGCAGGAGACGTTCAAAAAACACATTTTCATCCTCACCATGATACAGGCGAAGCCGCTCAAGCGGGTCGAGAAAAAGCAGCGAGCGGCTGTTGGTGTCATCAGGCTTCGAGGTATCGAGGAAAACATAGTTGTTGCATCCCCGCAAAAACTGCAACAACGCCTTCAATGTATTATAGGTAATAGTTTTCATCAATATTATTGAGGGACTGTCGACGACATTCTTTTCTATCGGTAATTACTCGATTATAATGCAAATAATGAAACAATATTGGTAGTACCACTATACGTTAAAACCCCGGCCGGAGCAGAGGCTTTTCGAGAATATTGCACACCTCGACAAAATAATCTATAGTAGCTCACCCATCTCTTAAAATCTATATATTTACTACGCTGTGTTTTTTGCACGATTATGCAATAGATTAAAGATTTTTCTGTCATATCATGCTAGTGGCATAGTCTTAAGGGTTCGCCTTGTATAATGCCCACACCCCGGCAGGGAAGGTACATGCTGTATCACTTTTTTCAAAGACCAAGCGCTTGCATAACAGACAGGATGCAATCGGCATACAACAAAAGCATAAACGACGTACTCATTACCTCATTTTGGCTTTCCATTGAGCCGCGTAGTTTTACCTGCTGTAATGGAGAGTGGAAAACTTATCACTCATACCCAAGGAGAAAATCTCATGTCTCGGAAAATGGTCACTATTGACGGCAATCAGGCCTGCACGCATGTCGCCTATGCCACAAGTGAAATTATCACCATCTACCCCATCACACCATCCTCTCCGATGGCTGCTGAGGCTGATACCAAGGCCGCGGTGAACCAGAAAAATATTTTTGGCTCCGTCCCGGTAGTCACCCAGATGCAGTCCGAGGCTGGCGTTGCCGGAGCAATCCACGGCTCTCTGACCACCGGTGCGCTTTGCACGACCTTCACCGCCTCGCAGGGACTGCTCCTGATGATCCCGAATATGTATAAGATCGCCGGTGAGCTGAGCCCCACTGTTTTTCATGTCACGGCACGCGCCATCGCCTGCCAGGGACTCTCTATTTTTGGCGACCACAGCGATATTTATGCCGCGCGACAAACCGGCTGGTCCATGCTCTGCTCCCAGAATGTCCAGGAAGCCATGGATATGTCCTTGATAGCCACCCAGGCTTCTCTGGCCTCTCGAATCCCCTTCGTGCACTTCTTCGACGGCTTCCGAACCTCCCACGAAATCCAGAAAATCGAGGAATTGAGCTACCAGGACATGACCGATATGATCGATGAAGAGCTCATCGAAGCCCACAGAAGCCGAGCGCTTACGCCGGACAAACCAACCATTCGCGGTACCGCCCAGAACCCCGATGTCTTCTTCACCGGTCGTGAGACGGTTAACAAATATTACGAAGCCTGTCCCGCCATCGTGCAGAAGACCATGGACAAGTTCGCCAAGATAACCGGACGGCAGTATAAACTCTTCGATTATCACGGTGCCCCGGATGCCGAAGATGTTATTGTCATGATGGGTTCAGGCTGTGAAACCGCCGCCGCCACAATCGATTACCTGGTTGCCCAGGGTGAAAAGGTGGGTATGATCATTGTCCGCCTGTACCGTCCATTTGACTGCAAGGCCATGGTCAACGCTCTGCCCAAGTCCGTGGAGCGCATCACCGCCCTTGATCGTACCAAAGAGCCAGGTGCTCCAGGCGATCCGCTGTACCTCGATGTCCGCGCCGCCATCGGCGAGGCCATCGACACCAACAGCTCCGTCTACCCCCCGATCGTGCTGTCCGGCCGATACGGCCTGGGAT
>JBHEOR010000269.1:0-2580 GCA_046260685.1 Desulfopila sp. | reverse complement strand
CCTGTATTTTGGCTTGCATGAGCAGATTCATAACCCTTCAAGGTCGCGAGCTTTCACACGCTGACATCGAAACAATACGCCGTTTGATTGCCGACAACCCCAAGTGGCACCGGACACGACTGTCCAAAGAACTATGCACACTGTGGGAATGGCGCACGGGTACCGGTCTGCTCAAAGATATGGCCTGTCGCAGCATGCTGCGAAAACTCGAGCAAAGGGGACTTGTCAACCTACCTGCTGCCCACCACAGCGGCAATAGGCAACGACGTATCCCTTACGTCCCCCATCATTGCGATCCGATCGAAACCGATTTACGCACGATCCAGCCCGTACAGCTGATTGCCGTGCAGGGGCGTGGAGCCGAAGATGATCTATTCCATTGTCTCATGGACCGCTACCACTATCTCGGATGCAAAGGGCATGTCGGCGAACACATGAAGTATATCGCCTTCGACCGTTTAAACCGCCCCGTTGCCTGCCTGCTGTTTGGTTCCGCGGCTTGGAAAACCGCCCCGCGCGACCAGTTCATCGGCTGGGACAGGGGCACCCGTCGGCGGAATCTGCACCTGATGACCAACAACACCCGCTTCCTGATTCTTCCATGGATACGGATCCCGCATCTGGCCAGCTTCATCCTGGGAGCGAGTCTCAGACGGCTGCGTCGGGACTGGATGGCCAAATACGGCCACGATCTCTGCCTGGTGGAGACCTTCGTCGATCGTTCTCGCTTTGCCGGGACCTGTTACCAGGCCGCAAACTGGCGTAGAATAGGGAAGAGCAAGGGGAGAAGCCGGCAAGACAAAGACCATATGCTTCAGGTGCCGGTCAAAGACATCTATGTGTACCCGTTGACCCCCGATTATCGAAAGCAGTTATGTGGGCCTTGAGAGCACCAGCCAGCGAGGCGACAGGTGAACGTTCAACCTGCAACCCAAAGGCTGACCATGCAGTTTACAACTCCCCTGAATTCGATTGATACCCTGTTTACCAATGCTATCGCCGACTTTCATCACCACAAGAATGTCAACACACTCTGCGAGCAGATGCGAGACGAGCTTTTCACTCTTGTGGAAGCATTTCTTTGCCCTATCGTCGAAAATGTCCTCTGCGACCCTGAACTTCTGCCGGAACTGAAAACCGGCGCCGCCACCAAGGGGCTTCGCTTTCACGGCTATCGCTCCACCAGCATTCAATTGCTGACAGGAAAATCTCTCAAGCTCAAATCACCCTATTTTGCCAAATCCAAGGACAAGCATCGGCCTGGACCAAAGCCCAAAAAGCGGGAAAACGGGACCGGGCGGCATTTCGGCCTTGATTACCTCGGTTTTATCGGCAGGTGCTCCGCATTTCTTGGTTCGCTGGTAGTCCAGGCCACCCTGCTTTGCCCTTCTTTCGAGCTCGCCCGGAGAACCCTGCAATCCCATGCGATCGACCTGAACGTCAAAACCATCCATCGAATCACCATGGATCATGCCAAAGAAGCCATGCCCGAGCGGGGCCGTATCTCCCTCTCCGATACAGACCGTGTCGAGAAGAAGACCGTTTTGGTCTGCATTGACGGCGGGCGTCTGCGCGAGCGCAGAGCCAAACGGGGGCGGAAACGCAAAGACCAGAAGCGGCAAGGCTACCACACCGACTGGAAAGAACCCATACAGTTTGTCATTCACACCGTCGCTCAGGACGGTACGATTATCAAAGATCACTTGCCGCTTTATGACGCCACAATGGGCGGCGTTGATGCCGCCTTCGAGCTGCTTGGGACATACCTCCATGAGTTGAACATCTCAAAAGCTGATCGGGTCGTCTTCTGCTGCGATGGCGCTCGCAGTTATTGGAAGAGGACGAGGCCATTGATCGAAAGGCTCGGAATCACCACCCACTATGAAGTCATCGATTACACTCACGCCAAACAGAATCTACATGAAATCCTAGATAAATTGCCCCAAAAAATCGCTGCTCAAGAAAAGAGGCGGATCACCGAAACATGGAAGAATCTCCTCTGGAAAGGCAAATTCACAGAGCTGAAAAAGGAGATCAAAAAACACATCAGCTATCCTAAAAAACGTAAAGAGGCTCTCTCCAAATTCAACAGCTACTTCACAAAAAACAAAAGCAGGATGCAATATACAACATTCCAGCAACTTGGGATTCCAACAGGGAGCGGTTGCGTTGAAAGTGCAATCCGCCGTGTCATTAATCTTCGCCTGAAGGCCCCTGGAACCTTCTGGAAGAGGGAAACGGCCGAGTCTATGCTGTTTTTAAGAAACTTGCTCCTTTCCGGCCGATGGAATATCATGACAAGCAATATATTTAAAAATTTTCGCTCACTTTGTGAATGCCACTAAATGGGAATGCACCCGTTGTGGATGGAGTTTATACTTTCACATGAAGCACAAACTATATTTGCTGCTGCTAATTATCGTCCAGTCAGGGAAGGTGTACCGAATGGATATGACGAGTATACGATCAAACACGTGAGCCCCGACTGGGATAGGCTCGAAGAGCATGAAGAAGCTCAAGCCGAAAAATTTATTTCCTTTATTATAGGGCGCTAGTGATTTTATCATGATTACTTTGAAA
>JBHEOR010000268.1:0-2648 GCA_046260685.1 Desulfopila sp. | reverse complement strand
GGCGTGGAACTGGCTATTGCCATGGCCGGATTTGGCCTTGTGCTTGCCTTTGCCAGCCTGCCCCTTCTGTATGTTCTGATCGAGTATTTCTGAAGTTTAGCAAAGGCGGCATGTTTGTGTCATGCGCCCGGATAGCTAGAGCCTGTCCCATTCAAAACAAACGCGCTGCCCCTCGGCGCTAGAAGGATAAAATAATCCACTAAAGGAGGCGTTTTTGCCTCCTTTAGTGGAAACAGATGCCTTATAATCTTGTCACTACACGAGAAAAAAGGCGTCCTATGAAAAGTATCGCATTTCAAACCGAATTTCGTCCAGAACTTCCTGTTGTTTTCGGTGCAAAAGATTATCGTGAGTTTCGCAAAACCATCGAAGAGATCGACCACTTTCTTACCGCGACGGGAATTGAGCATCGTATGCTCGTCGCCCATTTGATATCGGCAGAGAACGCTTGCCCTCAAAACCACTGCCAAAAGGCTTATAAACGTCTACGCCAGGCGTTGCGTTACTCCATTCTTCTGGCCCTGACCGGCCTTTCACACCGTGCCCTCTCGCATCGCGTAGCAGATAGTGCCCTGTTTCAGTGGTTTACCCATACCTCTGAGGTCGACGGGGTTCGCCCTTCCTCCAAGAGCAGTATTGAGCGTTTTGAAAAGCTCTTTCCTGCCGAAGAGATCACAAAACTGATCCACGCCTGTAATAAGGCCGTCGCAGATCCGGTGGAGGCACAAGAGTTGCTCTATGCGGATACGGCTCTGACGTTCGATGAGATCTTTGCGGACACGACCTGCGTGAAGAGCAACATCCATTTCCCGGTGGATTGGGTTCTGCTTCGTGACGCAACACGGACGTTGATCAAGGCCATTGCCCTGATTCGCTCCCAGGGGTTAAAACACCGCATGGGCCCTCCGAATAAATTCATACGTGACATGAACAAGCTCTGTATCGAGATGACCCATGTGCGCAAGAAGAAAGGTGCCAAGAAGATGCGCAAAGCCATCTTCCGCCGCATGAAGAGACTGATGAAGACCGTCGAGAACCACGCCGGAAATTATTATCATCTGCTCGAATCACGATGGGCTGAGACTGACTGGAGCGAGAATCAGACCCAGGTCATTCTCGACCGCATGCAGAACATTCTCGACCAGCTCCCGCAGGCTGTGCATCAAGCGCATGAACGTCTGATCGGGGAACGGCGGGTGGCGAACAAAGAGAAGATCCTTAGCCTTTATGAACCCGACGTCCATGTTCTGCTTCGGGGCAAAGCGGATGCCGAGGTCGAGTTTGGCAACGGCTTCTATCTTGCGGAACAGGCTGACGGCCTGATCGTTGACTGGCAATTCATCAAAGAACAGCCCGCCAGCGATCATAAGCTGGTCGCAGACAGCATAAAGAGTCTGACCAAAACCTACGGTCTCCCAAAAAGTTATTCCGGGGATCGGGGTTTCGATGCTCAAGGCAACCGGGATGCGTTGGCCGAAAAGAATATTGCCAATGGCATCTGCCCTCGTTCCGTTGTGCAGCTCAAGGAACGCCTTGAAGATCCCTGTTTTCGTCAACTACAAACCCGGCGTGGCAGCACCGAAGCCCGCATCAGCATTTTCAAAAACGCTTACCTTGGAACGCCCCTGAGAAGCAAAGGCTTCGAAAACCGCAAAACCCGCATTGAGTGGTGCATTCTGGCGCACAACCTCTGGAAGTTGGCGCGCATTGCCGTGCAAAATCGGGAAGCGGCAGCGGAACAAAAAGAAGCCGCCTGACTGATCGAAGTCCCGTCAAATCCGCAAAGGGACAAGTCCGTCTAAAATCGTCGATTCTGCCCGCAAATTACCCCACATTCTTTCAGGTGACGGCGGTTGATCAGTTGCGTTCGCTCAACATGTTCGTAGTGCCAACTGGAATTTGAAAAGTTCACCTAATTGGGACAGGCTCTATGTATGCCTTCGCCCCTGAAAAAACACCAAGCCTTGTAGGATGAAATTTTTGCTTAGCCATCCCATGAGTTTTTGCGAGTGCATCAAGGTTTAACTGTAAATATTCGGCAACTCATGGAGGAGCGGCTTTAGCCGCGATTTGATCGTGCCTTAAAGGCAACTCCTAGCAGCCTGTCGGACTATCCATGAGCCGGCTGCAAATCCGGCTGTTTGGCCCATATTTCAGCTCCTTTTTGGTCCATAGCTACGGCTATGAACCTGCAAATGAGCTAAAATCTGTTCTCAAACATCCAAATTTTCGCTTCGGCCCGTATAGTCCGACAGGCTGCTAGACAAATCATTTGCGACCCTGCTAGTATCAGTAAATTTTGTCATTCAGGACGTTAACGCTTTTTCTCTTGCAGGGAGCCCCCTTTGGATTTTGATCTTCACCCCCCAAAACACTCTATGGCCAGTCGCACGCGACCAACCCTGTGCATACGTATCTGTTTGCTTCTGTTAGTGCTCGCTCTGCTGTTTGTTTCTCTTTTTCTGCGTCAGACAGTGACCAGTACAGAGGCTAATGTGGCTGCGCCGGAGTCAATTCAACCTCCGCCGCTTGTAGAGATCCACAACGATGCCTACAAAGATGCCCACATAGAGGCCCCCAAAGTGATACGTAAAGAGATCATCAGGGGCACCGTTGCCCGGGGCGATACAGCAACGGCACTGCTGAGC
>JBHEOR010000267.1:0-2658 GCA_046260685.1 Desulfopila sp. | reverse complement strand
CGAGATGCAGCGCCAGACGCTTGGGGGCGGCGAGTTATTATCAATAAAAATCTAGGGTTAAGAGACGCAGATGCAGATACAGATACAGACGATTTGGATGAGCTTACATATCTTCTGGATTCGGGCTCTGACCGCATAGGTGCAATAGATTTTCAGCGTTCACCGACTGAATACGTTCCTCGCTCAGCCAATAATGTCAGTTTGGAAGAATTACTGGAGTCTGCTGAACGCGTTGAAAATGGCGTCCTTCTTACACCAGATTTGGATCAGGCATTATTTCATGGCAGCTCTATCTTCGTAAATATTGGGATGATGTTTGTAAGGAAGCACAGCTCAGCGAAGTGGATAGAAAACTACTATGGGGTCGACAATTCCTCAATCCATTCTCCTTTGAGGAATAATCCATTTTAGGCCACCTTTAGTAAACCAGGCTGATCGTGAGAAGATCTGGTGCCCTGTGAGTAATGAGTTACTCATACACCATGCCGGTATCAGGGTGCCAGCTCCGTATCTGCAAATGGTCGGGAAAGGCCCGCGGTTTAAAAATCGATTTGCCCAGCAGCATGCGCAGACATTCCTCGATACCCTCGGTTATCGTTGGATGGGGGTAGACACTCTTGAGCACATCCTTGACCCCTTTGCCCTGATCCATAAAATGGGCAATGGACATGATTGTGCTGGAGACCTGGGGACCTGCCGCCCGCATACCAAGAATTCTTTGCTGTTCATCGGCGCTGATGATGATTTTGACAAAGCCGTGGGTCGCTCGCATGGCGATGGCACGGTTGCACATAACGTTGGAGTAGTAGGCAACCCGATAGGGTATCTTTCTGCGTTGGCATGATTTTTCGCTTACCCCCACAGCCGCAACAGCAGGATAGAAAAACATCACCGTGGACATGTTATCATAATTGAGTGGCCATTTGTGCTTTTCGTACATGTGTTTTACCGCATAGCGGCCTTCCATTTCAGCGATATTGACCAGTGCCGGATGATGGGTCATATCACCGGCCGCATAAATGTTATCTTGAATGCAACAGTTTTCGTCGGTTTTGAGCATGCCCGCATTGTTGGTTTCTATACCGAGATTTTCCAGTCCCAGTCCGGAGCTGTCAAAGGTGCGGCCAATGGAGATCAACGCGGCATCGCTTTCAATCACTTCTGAGCGGCCGTCCTTGAAATCAAGCACCACATTGAGATACTCCGGTTTGAGAGCGATATCACGCAGCTGTGCCGAATGAATTATCGTGACGCCGTTGCGCACCAGGTTGCCGCTGACAAAATCGCTGATATCTTCATCTTCATAGGGGATGACGCGCTTGGCATGGTCGACCAGTGTAACTTTGGTCTGACCAAAATTGGAAAAAATCGTGGCATATTCGCAGCCGATAATGCCGGCGCCGATAATAACCAGCCGTTCGGGAAATCTCTGCAGGTTGAGAACGCCATCGGAATTGAAGATCCGGCACTGATCGGTGAGAACCTGAGGGAGGTTTCTGGGGCGTGATCCGGTGGCGATGAGAAACTTCTCCGCCCGGATCTCTTGTCTGCTTCCATCAGAGGAGGTTACTTCCATCGTGGTGTTTGAAAGAAAACGTCCCCAGCCGTTTTTGTAGGTCAGCGATCCCGGGCCCTGCCATCTTTTGGGCGAGTAGCTTTCAATCTGGGAAAGCATCTGATACTGTTTTTCCTTGACAGCCTGTAAGACCGAGCGGCGCACCGCGCAATAATCGACAACCAGGCCGTTGGCCCGATACCCTCTGTCCTGCTTGGCGGCAATGGCATAATCCTTGGCCACCTCCCACATGGTTTTCGAGGCCAGTGCCCCCCACATAATACCTGTTCCGCCAATTTCAGCCGCTTCGATGATGCAGACGTGCTTGCCGAAATCAAGTGCTCGCATGGCCCCGGCAAAACCGGCGGGGCCGCATCCCAGCACGCAAAGATCGTAACTCTTTGAATTTTTATCAACCATGGGCGTTTCCTTTACGACAGTATGGTGTCATGTGTATGGTGTAGGCGATGTCCGTATGTGTAATCGATTCCTTTAAAGATACGCCGATTTTCCTTGATTGTGAAGGGCAAAGGGGAGCAATCAGGGAATTGAATTATTGGCGTTTTACCAGACCAATACCGGCAAGGAGAAGGAGCCCGGTTCCGGTGAACCCGACGGCGAAGGAGAAGATATCCGCGGTGAAGGCTATGGCTGCCGGCAGCAGCCCACTGCCGATAACCGGGGCGACGGCAATGCTGAGTGACAGGGTCAGCGCTCTGTTTTCCGTTGTCGAAATAGCCGAGGCCATGGAAAGCATCGGCGGAAAAAGGCAGGCTGCCGCCGCTGCCAGAAGAAAAACGCAGATTACCAGGACCCCGGCAGATCCCAGGCCCATCCCGATAAGAGCACACCCTGTTACAGCAAGTGCCGCTGCCACCGCTTTCGTTGGACTAAGCCGGTCAGTGAGCCAGCCCGAGAGCAGCACCAAGGCAACGCTTGGAATGCGTGACAGGCCCAGCAGCTGGTTGGCTTCGCTGAGAGCAAAGCCACGTTCGTTGACCAGGTACAGCGGGGTCATGGCGTAGACACCGGTCTCGACGCCGACTGCCATGCTCAGGAGCACGCACAGCTGCCAGAAGGACGGCTGGCGTATTATCTCCAGG
>JBHEOR010000266.1:0-2691 GCA_046260685.1 Desulfopila sp. | reverse complement strand
TTTTTTTCCTGTTATCTCTGGAAACGCTGAAAGTAAAACAAAAACGTTTATGTAGCCGATTATGCTATATATTTCACCAAAAAAAACGTGGTCTGTCCCCGATTTATCCGATTTATCGTAGAGTATACTCCTTAATCTTGCTCAGCAATGAGGGGTAACTGATTTCCAGCAGGATTGCGGCCTTGGATTTATTGCCGCCCGTTTCCTGCAGCGCTCCGGCTATCAATTCGGCTTCCAGCTGTTTCTGGGCATGCTTGATGGAAAACCCCTGCATACTGGATCCTCGAATCCTGTCATTGCTGTTCCGTGAGGAGGCAACAAGCGATGCCGAGATATGATCAAGCTCAATGGTGTCGCCATCGGCAAGCACCATGCCGCGCTGGATAACATTTTCAAGCTCTCGGATGTTGCCGGGCCAGTCATGGCGCAGCAGCACATCCATTGCCCCGCGGCTCAACCCCGTAACCGAACTCCTCAAGGTGGTGGTATACTTGTCGACAAAATGGTCACAGAGCATGGGAATATCATCACTACGATCCGCCAGCGCCGGCAAGTGGATGGCCATTACATTGAGCCGATACAAAAGATCCTCGCGAAAAACACCTTTTTGCACCTCCTCGCGCAGATCCTTGGCTGTCGCCGCAACAATACGGACATCCACCGCCACAACCCCGGACGCCCCCAGCGGGCGAATCTCATTCTCCTGCAGCACCCGTAAAAGCTTGACCTGCATGGCCGCAGGCAGCTCGCCCACCTCATCAAGAAAAAGCGTGCTCTTATCGGCCTCCTCAAAAAGCCCCTTTTTATCCCGCTCCGCCCCGGTAAAGGCCCCTTTAACATAACCAAACAGTTCACTCTCCAGCAACTCCGCCGGAATACTGCCGCAGTTAATAGCACAAAAAGGCATACCCCGGCGCGGCGAACTTGCATGGATGCCCCTGGCAATCAACTCTTTGCCGGTCCCCGACTGGCCGGTGATTAAAACGGTGGTGGAATACGGCGCAACCTTCTCCGCCAGGGCGATACTCTCCTTTATCGCCTTACTTGTTCCCACAATGGCATCAAAACCGTCACTTCTGCCCTGCAGTTCCTTTTTTAAATGAAGATTTTCCTGCTTCAGCTGCTCCCGCTCTTCCGCCTTTTTCAGGGTGAGCAACACCTCATCACTCTTGAAAGGTTTGGAGATAAAATCATAGGCCCCCGCCTTCATGGCCTCCAGGGCCAGATCGATACTGCCGTAGGCGGACATCATGATAACGGTGACATCGGCCAGCCTGGCGGTATTGTGGCGCAGAAAGCTCAGACCATCCATGTTCGGCATGCGGATATCACAGAGAATACAATCAAAGCTCTGCTTCTCCAGCAGGGCACTGGCCACCTGCCCGTCCGGGGCGGTCTCGATGGCATAGTTATACCGGGAAAGCATGGACTGCAGCATGTGCAGCATGTTCTCTTCGTCATCTATGATTAATAATCGCTTGCCCTTCACACCATCACCCCTCTATGCCACCCCGTAGCCTACTGCATCTCTACCTATTGCACCTCTACCACCGGCAATGTAATAACCACACGTGTATAGACTGCCTCTTCACTCTCCAGACGGATCGCTCCGCCGCAGGTTTCCACAATGGAGCGGCACACCGACAACCCCAACCCCGTGCCGCGCCCAACTTCCTTGGTGGTAAAAAACGGATCAAAAACATTCTTCAGCCCATCCGCCTGTATGCCCTTGCCGTTATCCTGTATGACAATGTCCACAAACCTTCTCTCCTCTTCCTCTCTGGAGCGGCAAGAAAGATCTATCTCTCCCGCCACCCTGCCCTGTTCATGGATGGCATCAAGTGCATTGAGCAGACAGTTGAGCAGTACCTGGTGCAGATCCGCCTCGCTGCATCGTACCTGCCCGTCAACTCCTGCACAGGCAACGGAAAACCGAATATCCCCGGTGTTCTTCTGCTGCCGCAGCATATCAACCACCTCATCGATAACCGGCGCAACATACGTACTGGACTGCTGATCGCTCTTCTTGCGGGCCAGATCAAGAAGCTGACGAATAAGCCCGGTCACCCTGGCCAGCTCCTTGTCGGCCCGATCGCGGTACTGTACCCTCTCGGCCTCATCAATATCATCGCGGCCCAGCAACTCAATATAACCCTGGATTATACCAAGCGGATTACCTATCTCATGGGCCAGCCCCGCCGACAAACGCCCCACCGCGGCAAATTTCTCCGCCTCTACAAGCACCTGCTGATTTGCACGAAGCTGCGCGTTGGCCTCTTCCAGGGAGGCAACCGTCTCGCTCAACTTCTGTTTATCCGTTTCTATGCGGCCCAGCATATTGCCCAGGGCATCCGCCAACTGACCAAATTCATTTTTTTGCGATACCGGCCCGATATAATCGGCCTCGGCA
Source organism: Desulfopila sp. (assembly GCA_046260685.1). Classification (GTDB taxonomy): domain Bacteria; phylum Desulfobacterota; class Desulfobulbia; order Desulfobulbales; family Desulfocapsaceae; genus Desulfopila_A. The sequence continues at coordinate 281 of JBHEOR010000266.1, read as the reverse complement.
ATGCCGAATGACTCCGACATATCGACCAGATTCTCCAGTGGCGCAATCACAAGGCGTCGCATTCGAAAAAACCACAGTATCGTCAAAATAAGTGCGTTGACAAGCAGATAGACCCAGACGGCATACTGCCTGCCATGCAGCTCGGCCACGATATCAGGCACATGGACAACCATCGCCACCGCCTCCACCCCATTGCACTCATCAACGGGACGAGCGATAACGATATCACGTGCAGACACACCGAAAAGAGACCAAAACCCGCCCACAGCCTGGCTTGTTTC
>JBHEOR010000265.1:0-2750 GCA_046260685.1 Desulfopila sp. | reverse complement strand
TGTATACTCCTACCAAACTGTACTAACATATAATTTTATAACATTTTGTTAAATAACAAAGATCATTATTGCAAATATGCATGCTCGATTCAAACATATTGATTTACAAATTGTCGAACCGGAATTTTCGGCTTCGCTTACAGATACAATCATTGAGCTTGACCATCTCAGAAGGAAAAAGTCCGGCGGCACAACGCATCCGAAAATTTTTTCTCAACTCAAATCGATCTTCCATTTGCTTGAGAGTATCGGCTCTGCCCGAATCGAAGGAAATAATACCACCATCGCCGAAGTTATCGAAACCAAACTCGACCGTCCTACTGATATTAACGAATCAATCCGGGAAATTGAAAACTCTGAACAAGCGATGGATTTCATCGACAAGGTCATAGGTACATCAACGGTTATCAGCAAGGCTTTCGTTCTCGAGTTGCACAAACGAACAGTTACCGGATTAACGACCGAAGGAGATCGTACTCCTGGGCAATACCGGCGCAATCCTGTCACCATCGGCGGAGCAAGCCACATACCACCGGAGCACATCCAGGTAGACAGCTATATGGAAGATCTCATCGATTTCATCAACCGGCAGGATAGTCATAAATATGACTTACTCAAAACCGCAATCGCCCATCACCGTTTTGTTTGGATTCATCCATTTAATAACGGTAACGGCCGTGTTGTCAGGCTCCTCACCTATGCCATGCTGATCAAGCACGGTTTTAACGTGAACAAGGATCGGATCCTCAACTCCACAGCTATCTTCTGCATTGATCGTGACAAATATCACACTATGCTGGCGCAGGCGGATAACGGATCAAAAGCAGGAACTCTGACGTGGTGTGAATATGTCCTCAATGGTTTACTTGTCGAGATAAACAAAATTGACCGCCTCTCCAATCACAGCTATCTTGAACATAAGATACTGACGCCTGCAATCGACTATTGCCGAGATCGAGGCACAATCAACAACCTTGAAAGCGCAATTCTCAAAGTAGCTGCCAAAAAAATGGAATTCCAATCCAGAGATATCGCTCATTTGATGAAGGGTAAAATACCCGCTGAACGGTCACGGGTTCTTGCAGGAATGAAGAACTTGCATTTGATCGAACCGACCACCGAAAGAGGTCGTAAATATTTGATAAGCTTTGCCAATAACTACCTTCTTCGAGGTGTAATCCATGCTTTACGACAAGAGAACTTCATTGCCCTCAGCGAATGATTGTAGAAGGCATTGGGTGACGAGAACTTTAGGTGCGTGTCAAAAACGTGGACCCCTGTCACAAGGGGAAGAAATGTCGTCATTGCGAGCGAAGCGCGGCAATCCAGAAAACAACGGTAGCCCCCTGAGTCAAAAACCTGGACTGCCGCGTCGCTCCGCTCCTCGCAGTGACGAACAAAGAGGCAACTCCTCGCAGTGACGAGTAAAGAGGCAACTGAATCAAAAGATCGATGCTGTCGTCACCGACCTCAAGGCCCACCGCTCAGACTCAGAAGCGCATCATGGGGTTTATCGGGCGTCCCCTTCTAAGATACTATATATTACCCATAGTAGCATCATTAACAAACTAACGGATAATATGTTGTCCTTTTACGTTAATCTGGTATAATGCCAGTATGACGACATCATCACTGCCCAACCTCCTCACACCTCCTGAAGCGGCACAGCTCCTCGCCGCGCGCTATAAGGCCCTGCGCCTCCAGGCCGGTTACAAACGAAGCACCTTGGCCCAGCGCGCGGGGGTGACTCTTGCCTCCTTGAAACGGTTTGAGGGCACGGGGCAGGTCTCTTTAACAAATCTCTTGCGCCTGGCCCATGCTCTTGACAGGCTTCCCGAGTTTGCGGATCTTTTTGTCGCCTCTCAGGCGACATCGCTTGCCGAACTGCGGGATCAGACACAGAAAAAGACGCCAAAGCGGGGCAGAATCTGAGATGGCAGCCGATCTTCAGGAAATCCAGGTCAATTTCACGGCCGGTCCAGGTAAATCAGAGTCGGTTGGTATCCTGGCCCGCCAGGGACAACGCATTTTTTTTGAGTACAGCCCATCCTGGCTACAGCGAAAGTTGGAACTTTCCCCCTTCACTCTGCCGGCAAAACCCGGACTGATGGAGCATAAACAACGGGAATTCGGTCCACTCTTTGGTCTGTTTGATGATTCCCTGCCCGATGGCTGGGGGCTTCTGCTTATGGATCGCCATTTCCGCAGTATGGGCCTGAATCCGCCCGACATCTCCCCGCTTGACCGGCTTCTCTACCTCGGGCGGTGCACCATGGGCGCCCTTACCTATCAGCCCGCAACAGAGCAGGACATCCCTGGAAATACAGTTCTGGACCTGCATGAACTGGCCTTGCAGTCGCAGCAAATTTTTGCAGGCCCGATGGAATATGCCTATAGCCTGATGGCTGCTGCCGCCGGAGTCGAGATGCCCCAGACCCGGTTATTTACAACAGCACAGGGAGATTCATTTTTTGGAGTAAAGCGATTTGACCGTGGGCCGGGAAATCGTCGTTACCACATCCATACCTTCGGCAATATGATCCAGTCAAATTTCCGTATCCCGGCATGTGATTATGGCGACCTGCTCAAAGTCACCTCGATTTTGACCCGCAATCATACCGATCTCCTTCGAGCCTTTCGCTTGATGCTCTTTAATGTCCTGGCCCATAATCGCGACGATCATGCCAAAAACTTCAGCTTTATGCAGAGCGATGCGACAGGTCAGTGGGCATTATCACCGGCCTATGACC
>JBHEOR010000264.1:0-2765 GCA_046260685.1 Desulfopila sp. | reverse complement strand
CCCAAAAACAATGCCGGAACAATTGCAAGCGCCTCCACCGCAATCTCTGTTGTCATCTGTCCCATGGATGTCAACACACCTATCCGGTAAAGCAAATTGATAGCAAAGAACGAAGTGAAAATGGCCTTCATCTGCTTAGCAGTCCAGTAATCGGTTTCCATTAAAAACGCTCCGTATATGATCATCGGAGGGCCGGGAATCGATACTGCTCCACCAGAGATGCCTGACAAAAATCCAGCCACCACCCCGCTGATCCAGCCGGGCTGCCATCCGGTACCCTTTATCCATTCTCGAATCCACTTAATCTGGCGCAGAAGCAAAATCACCACCGCGCTAATCATCATTACGACCCCTATCGCCACTCGGAGCTGAGCTTCATCCCAGGCGCCAAACAGGTAGATTCCTATGGGAAGGCCTGCTGCCAGTCCTATTACAGGAGTAATCCAGTCTTTCCAATTAAACTCGTCCCGTACGCTCCAAAAGACACGCAGATTCGTGATAAAAACGACAATGGAGACGACAATGGAAGCTGAAGCCGCGTCGCGGAAGAAGGGAAGCACTCCCATCGTGATCTGACCTGTGCCGAAACCGGTAATGCCGTGCACTGTAGTCGCAACCAGAACAACAAGAGCCGACCACAACGTTACTATCCAATCTATGTCCATATTTTCTCTCTTTCTTATACCGCAACGAACGTTCCCCGAAGTTCTGCACGCAACGGTCGGTGCCTTGTCAGATATGCCCTCAGTGCATCTATGCTTCTCTCAGTGTGCTGTTGACGGTTGCGCCCGTACTTGCCTGCAACGCCCTGTTCGGTAACAAAAGTCGTGGGGTAATAGCGCCCGGGTTGCAGCGGTTCATCACCGACAAACACCTGCTGCACACGTTGCCCGAAAGGATTCTCGATCTTGATGTAGGCGTTGAGACCAAGGCTGCGTTTGACGTAACCACCCATCTGGTCGTACGGATCACGCGCAAACGTCCGTTCCAGATTTTCCTCCAGCATCGCGACAATTTCCTCACCTGTCAGCTCGACCGATGAGATCGGCGGGTTCATCGGAATGATATTGTAGAGGTCATTGAGCGTGACCTCCCCCGGAATGATCGGTGCGCCGTAGCGCCACCCATTCGAAAATGCCAATTGAGCGCCCGTGCTTTCCAGCAACGCCTGCAACAGGAAGTTATCCATTGTCGTTTCCAGCGTGGTACCTCGGTTGAGCGCCGTCACCGTTGCACCCACAATCATTGACAATTCCTCTTGATACGGCGTGAGTGTTTGGCGCACGAGGTCATCAACTTCGGGATCGGGGTTTATCTTGGCTTCCACTTCGATCAGTTGGTGCCGATAGTCAACGACGCGTCCCCCCTCGATTTCCAGATCCAGGCGGCCCAAAAAAGAACCATGGCAGCCTGACTGTATGATCAACGTTTCCCCCTGGAGTGCCGGTTTATAAAGGCGGTTATGGGTGTGGCCGCTCAGGCAGACATCGATTCCCTCCACCTCTGATAGCAGCTTCATATCCTGGGAAAACCCAAGATGGGAGATGAGAACGATCAGGTTTACCTTCTCTTTGGTGCGTAAAACATTTATGATGGCAGGGAGTTCTTCCCGCCCAAGGGTGAATTCCAGTCCTTCGCTGAAGGAAGGCGGCATGGTTTTGTCTACAATATTGCAGGCGATGCCAAGGAGACCGATCCGCAAGCCGTCGATCTCCTTCACGCTGTACGGTGGGAAAAACCGCTCTTTCGTCGTCTGATCGAAAACATTGATCGCAAGCATCGGATAGCTGAGCTCCGCTGCTCGCTGCTTGAAAGCCGCCGGACCGTAAGCAAGTTCCCAATGGGCCGTCACTGCATCGAGGCCCAATGAATTCAAAACAGGAACCATTGCCTTTCCCTGCGTACTCTGGGCCGGATAGGTGCCGTGGAGCGTATCGCCGCAATCGCAAAAGAGTACGCGCTCGGGGTTTGCGGCCCGAATTTGCTTTCGACTGCGGCAATGCGGGCATATCCTCCCGCAGGACGATAGACTGCCTGCGCCCCCTGCCAGAACATTTCCTGGTGCAAATCAAAATAGGCATGGCTGTCGTTGAGTTGAATGACAGTGAGTGAATTTCTGCTTTTCATCATGACAAAAAAGACCTCCAGCCGGGTTCTTCCATCATGGGTTGAAAAAACATGATGTAAGGTCCCCGGATAAGATGGGCCATAACGCCATCATCATGTATTTTTCTGATGTTATGGTTCACCAGAACTTTTGCAAAACCCAACTGAGCCGTTTCCGTCGCGTCCCACTCACTGTGAATAAGGTATTCGGGCGGGCTGGGATTGGCATCCAAAGTGTTGAATAGGGGCTTGGGATTCCTCGGCGGGTTGGCTCCGAGTGTCTGCAGGGTTTCTGCCATTGACACCGGGTCGAGCATAAAGCTGCCCAATGCGCAGACCCCGATTTGTTTCAAAATCATGTACCCGAGAAAACCGGTCGAGTCAGACAAGGCTTCCATCGTTTCGATTGCGCCTTTTTCAAATGCCTTTTCCTTTCCCGGAGCCACCGTATGTTCGCCGATGGCAACACATCGCTGTGGCGTGGCAAAGCGCACAAATTCTTTTTTCTGTTGAAAATCGTAACCCAGATCGGCAATTTGCCCCATAGATCGAACAGGTGACATCTTGGCTTTAACAATGCCGTAAACAGGCTCCCATGGGCCTTCTACCACCATCCCCAGTCAACTGTTACATAGCTCAAAGATCCGGCTGAATTGTTG
>JBHEOR010000263.1:0-2788 GCA_046260685.1 Desulfopila sp. | reverse complement strand
ATTCCGGGCTTGATCCGGAATCCAGGAAAAACAGTTGGATTTATGCTGCACAGGTGGAGAGCCATATATCTCTCGTGCTGATAAGGGAATCCTTTTCGCGCTCTTTTCCCTGGGGTGTTTTCTGGATTCCGGGTCAAGCCCGGAATGACGCCGGGGGATATTCCGCTTCAGTATTTCAAGGCTATCTTCAGTAATACGATGTACAGGTACGCGTTTAAGTGATGAACAACGCTGACGTGGATGACGGTAAGTACATGTTCCTTGAATTCAATGCGTGGCTGTACCAGGGGCGTCTTTTTCCTGAAAACTTGATGGTTGCAATATTGTCTCTGTTGGCATACTGTGATAGGAGGTTCTAATCGCAATATCTCCGCCGACAATCAACACAGCCATTTCATTATGAAGCTTTTGACCACTCCACGGATGGACCAGTGCACCGGCTGCCATTCCTGTTCTCTGGCCTGCGCCAGACTGATCCACAAAAAGCTGTCCTGGACCTGCGCCGGTATTCGCATCGAATCTTCGGGCGGCATCTCTTCGGGGTTTCGGGCAGTACGCTGCCTGGCCTGCGACCCAGCCCCCTGCGCCGAGGCCTGCCCGACCTCCGCCTATTCACAGCGCGAGGGCGGCGGCGTCATCGTCCGCAAAAAACTCTGTATTCGCTGCGGTGCCTGCGTACCGGCCTGCCCGGTTGATGCCATTTACGAAAATGCGCAAAGGGAGGTTTTCGTCTGCATTCACTGCGGCAGATGTGTTGATTTCTGTCCTCAGAACTGTCTTGATTACGAGGAAATCGACACCATCGAGGAGGTGCTTCTATGATCTCCGAACAGTTCCGCATTCTCCACTATGACCTGGGCCGCAGACGCGGTAAAATTGTCCACCACGAGGGCAGAAACCGCTATGTCGGCGGCAGCGGTCTGGCGGCGTTGCTCTTCCATCTTTATGGCCACCCGGAGAAGAGCTGGAACGAAGCGGACCAGCCCTTCATCCTTACCATCGGCCCGCTGACCGGCCTTTTTCCCTTGATGAGCAAGGTGGTCTGTGCTTTCAAGTCGCCCTACCACGACCAGTACACCGAAAGCCACGGCGGCGGACGGGCGGCTCTGGCCATGCGTTTTGCCGGACTCGACGCCATCGTCATTACCGGCAAAGCGCGGGTGCTCTCCTGCCTCAGCATCGGCGCCAACCACATCGAATGCAAGGACGTGGGCTTCATGCGCGGCATGAACGCCATATCCAGCGGCAGACTCCTGCGACGGATGTTCACCGCCAATGCCGGTCACCGCTCCATACTGCGCATCGGCCAGTCCGGCGAGGCCGGCTCGGCTATGGCCTGCATCAACGTCGACACCTATCGCCATTTCGGCAGACTGGGCAGCGGCGCCGTCATGGGCGACAAGAACCTCAAGGGGATTATCATTCACGGCGACAATGACTTCGACCAGCCGCAGGGCGACTACCCCAAGCTCTACAAGAGGCTGTATACCGAGGTTACTGCCACCAGCATGATGCACAAATACTTCGATCTCGGCACACCGGCCAACCTCGAACCACTCAACGAACTGCAGTCGCTGCCCTGGCGTAATCTCCAGACAACAACGGATCCGGCCATAAGCTCCATCACCGGCGAGACCTTCGCCAAAGACACCCTGCTCCGCAACTCCGCCTGTTCCGGCTGTCCGGTAGGCTGCATCCACATCGGCTATTTCCGCGAAAAATCGCTGCAGGCCAACCGCTACCATTTTCATCAAGTGGCCTATGATTACGAACCGATTTTTGCCGCGGGCTCGATGCTCGGTATAACCGACAGTTTCGATATTCTTCGCGTTCTTGACAGCCTCGAGAAGGTCAGCCTTGATGCCATATCCGGCGGTGTAGCTCTTGCCTGGGCCACGGAGGCCAGCGAACGCGGCCTGATTTCCGAGGACGAGACCCTGGTCTCCTTGCGTTTCGGTGCAACTGACAGCTACATCAAGGCCGCGGCCTTCTTGGGCAAGGGAATCAATGAGTTTTACAGGATACTGGCTCAGGGAACCTTGAAAGCCGCAGCCAGATACGGCGGCGGCGAATTCGCCTGTGTCCTCGGCCAGGAGATGGCTGGTTATGCCACGGGCGAGCTGTTTTTCACCTCCCAGTCGCTGGGCTTCAGGCATTCCCACCTCGACACCGGTGCTTATTCCTGGGACCAGAAAAACAAGGACAAAGACGTCGACGGTGCGGTCGATTTCCTTATGGAAGACGAGGCGGACAGAGTACTGCTCACCTCCATGGTTGCCTGCCTTTTCGCCCGCTCCGTCTACAGTCCCGAGGTGATGGCTGAGTGTCTGCACAGTGCCGGACTGCCTGAGCTTGCCTCCTCACTCGACGAGCCCGCCGAATATATACGCAAGCTGCGCTGGCAGGTGCGCTTTGCAACCGGTTACAATCCGGACGAGGTTGTCATTCCCAAACGGTTCTATTCGGTGAAAACCTGGAAGGGCGAGATCGACAAGGCATTCCTCAACAGGCTCCGGCAGGAATACGGCCGGCGTCTTCTCCGCTTTAAGGTACCCTTGAAAGAAAACTCCGATGAAAAGGAGTTTGATGATAGAAAGTGAAAAAATCAGGAGGGGGAGCTATGGCGAGCAAGGCAACCGGGCTTGAACAGCTGCTGCTCAAAGCTGCGCCTGTTTGGCCGAAGCAAGCGCTGATCGTCGAACGGCCAGGGCGACATTGGCACCAAAGATAAGCAGCGCGCCGCACCAGCCAACCAGCGCCAACGGAGGTTCCGCCACGAGAAAAGGGC
>JBHEOR010000262.1:0-2803 GCA_046260685.1 Desulfopila sp. | reverse complement strand
AGCGCGCGCCGGGAGGTTCAGTCCTCTCCACCAGTAAGGCCGGTCGCGCCGAAATGGCCCAACTCGAATTGCGCTATCCGAAGATCCATTTTCAGATCGCCGATACCCAGCGCACCTTGATCGAGACCGCCAATACCAACATGCTCGAGGCATTGCGTGACGCGATCATTTTTACCTTGCTGGTCATTCTATTTTTTCTCGGTAATCTGCGGGCGGTGGCTGCGGCACTCATCTCGATCCCCATGGTTTTTTTCGCGACCATCGCCATTATCTGGGTTACCGGCGGGCAAATGAACGTCGTCATTTATACGGCGATAATTCTTGCTCTGGGCATGCTGGTCGATGATGCCGTGGTGGTGCTGGAAAATATTGAACGACACATGGCCGAGTTGAAAGAAGATCTGCAGGTGGCCATCATCAAGGGTACCAAAGAGGTCATCAACCCGATATTCGCCGGGACGGTGGCGACTAGTGCCATCATGTTGCCGTTTCTCTTTGTCGGCGATTTTCCCCAACAGATCTTTCGTCCCTTAATCTCCACCCTGATCATTGCCCTGTTGGTCTCCTATTTCCTCTCCATCACCTTTATTCCCAGCCTCTGTTTTTTTCTCTATCGCAAGGGGAGCACCAAGACCCGTTTCGAGATGGGGCTGGAGAAATTGTATGAAAAAAGTTTCGGTCGTCTGGTTACACCTTATCTCTCGATCCTGAAGTTTTCGGCCGGGGGACGTTCGTGGTTGAGGCGGACCCTGCTGACGCTTGGCGTCGTTGTTCTGGTGGCACTCAGTATCCGCACTATCATGCCCGTTATCGGCCGGGATCTGATGCCGCCGATGGACACCGGCATTATCAAGGCCCACGTGCGGTTCAGTGCCAACGAAACCGTCGAGACTGCTGAGCAGCGCATTGCTCCGTTTTTAGACTGGCTGCACCAGCGGCCGGATGTGCTGATGAGTTCGGTGAGTTTCGGCAGTGAACCCGGAGTGCTGTCACTGGGCGCCGGCGCCTTGCCGACCGAAGCAGTGATGACTATTAATTGCACTAATCGTTTTGAACGAACGGAGACTCTCTGGGAAATAGAAGACGATATCCGCGACCAGTTAAGCGCATTGGTCAATGTCAAGGCTGTCGATGTCTACGATTTTGGGGCAACGCCGATGTCAAGTATCAAGGCACCGGTGAATGTGCGGCTATTGGCCGAGGATTATCGTATTCTACCGGAGGCGGGCCGCCAGGTGGCGGCGGCTATGGCGGAAGTGCAGGGGCTCACTTCGATCAATACCAGTTGGGACCGGGACTTCACTGAAGCGCAGCTGCAGATCGACACCAATCAGGCCCTGGCCTATGGTCTGACGCCGGTACAGATAGCCGCCCAGCTCCCTCTGGCCGGCACGCCGATCTCGTTGAATGGCAACCTGGTCTCGATGCAGACCCAGCCGGTTCTGCTCTCTTTCAACCGCCCCTTTGCCGATCATCTCCAGGGACTGCGGCTGATTCCCCTGCAGACACCTCTGGGACCGGTGCCGCTGGAAACTCTTGGGACAATTGAATATGACCTGACCGCCAACAAAATTGAACGAAACCAGCTGCTCTATTCCCTTGATGTCTCGGCCTATCGTTCCCAGCGGGCAATTTCCACCCTGACCGAAGATACGGAAAAAGCCCTGCACCAGGTCGATCTGCAGGGGATAAGAGTGAGTCAGGAAGGAGATATCCAACAGATGGGCGACAGCTTCCGCCGGATATTCAAGGCCATCGGCATTGGTGTTATCCTCTTACTGGTCTCACTGATCGCTATTTATCGATCGGTACGGCTTGCCCTGGTCATGATTCTGGTTCTGCCGCTGTCGATGATCGGTGCTTCCTGGGCCATGTTGGCGTTCAACAAACCGAGTTGTATGCCGAGTCTCGTCGGCATCATGTTGCTGTTCGGCATCATTATCAAAAATTCGGTACTGCTCATCGATTTTTACCAGCACTACCGCAAGGCGGGAAATGAACCGTTTGACGCAGCACTGGAAAGCGTCAGGGTTCGTTTCCGGCCGGTCTTCATGACGGCCTTTTGCACCATTGCCGGGATGATTCCCATTGCCTTCGAATGGGCGGTGGGGCTGGAACGACTGTCGCCGTTGGCTGATGTGGCAATCGGCGGGCTGCTTATCGGCACACTCTTGACTTTGATCTATATCCCGATTTTCGCCTACAGTGTCGAGAAAAAAGCGTCAGGCACGGTTTATTAACAATATGAAAACCTTGATCGGACTTTTTAAGTACAGGATCAGACAGTGATATGGAGAAGGAAGCAATGAAACCTGCCAAGAAAATCGATAAGGAGGTGGTGTGTCCAGACGAGGCCTGCCTACGGATGGCTGCCGTTATAGAACGGGAACTGCTCCCCAAAACCGTACCGGTAATCGAGGGAGCCGATATTTCGGGATGGACGGTGTATTCCCATACTCTTGGTGGGGATTTCTTCGATTATTTTGATTTTTCCGGGGTGTGCTGTCAAGCTCCTGATATAATGAGGATTGTTGTCGGCGACGCCTGTGGGCATGGGCTTTGTTCGGCGCTGCTCATGACCTCCACTCGTTCTTATCTTCGCGCCAGAGCCATGCAGCCCGGCGATTTGCCCCAGGTTGTAAACGACGTCAATAGATTGCTCTATATGGATCTGCAAGCAAATAAGATTCAGATTCTTGGGTTAATCTAAACAAAGGTACATAACCCACCACAGGGATTCGGTCTTAGCTTCTTAGTGGGGTTTGGTAAATAGATGTGCTGGCAAGGTCAAATGCTGAATGTC
>JBHEOR010000261.1:0-2891 GCA_046260685.1 Desulfopila sp. | reverse complement strand
ATCTCTTACGGCGGGCAATAAGCAGCCGTTTTGCTGATAGTGGGCTGAAAAATTTTCAACTGTCAGCATCGGCTTGTCCTCATTCTCGGGTCGGCTATTGTTTCAAGGTCCCTGCCAAGAAGGGCGAGTGATGTCACCAACAGGGTGAGCGCCAGCCAGGGAAAAACCAGCCACCATTTCCAAAAATCGGTGTAATAAATACCCTTGAAACTTAAAGCATGGTGCATGATCAGCCCCCAGGATCGGGAAGTCGGATCACCGAGACCAAGAAAGGACAGGGCCGCCTCAGCGACAACGGCCCGCCCTGCCAGACGGATCATCCCAACTGCTGCAAGAGACATAATCTCCGGCAGAAAATGTCGACGCATCAAATACATGGTACCGGCTCCATACATCTCGGCGGCTTTAATATAACGGCGTTCCTTTAAGATCAATACCCGGCTGCGGACGATACGGGCAGTGGTAACCCAGGAAAAGGCAGAGAGTACTATAATGATGGTGATAACGCTTGGACCGAAAAACGCCGCCAGGACGATCATTACCGGCAAATCGGGCAATACAAGGAGGATATCGATCAGTCGCATAAAGAGGCGGTCGGTGAGCCCGCCCATGTAACCGCAGGCAATGCCAACTACTGCCCCGAATAAACAAGAGATAAGGGCAGTTACCGCACCCACCAGAAGACTGATCCGCGCACCATAGGCGATCTGCGCCCAGAGATCCACGCCGAGTTCGTCCGTGCCCATAGGATGAGCGATTGATGGGGCAGACAGGGCCGGTCCCGAACTTATTCGGTGGGAATGCTCACAAAGCAGAGGCGCTGCCATGGCTATGAACGCCATAGTTGCCAGCATCACCAATGCTCCTCTCCCGCCCCTTGAAAGTTGCCTCCAAAGCAGAATCGCTTTGTTTTCCTGTCGCAATACCGGCAATACCGGTTTAACCAGTTCGATGGCTTTCATGATTGAACCTCAATCGATTCGTCAATCCTCGGATCAAGTCGTCGATAGACTATGTCGGCGAGAAAATTTGCCGACAGGACGGTAAAGGTAACCAACAGAAAAATCCCCTGGATCACAGGATAATCGTGGACCAGTACCGACTCCCGCATCAGGTGGCCGAGACCGGGATAAGCGAAGACGTTTTCAACCAGGATAGCGCCTCCTACCAGGCCGCCAAGACTTAAGAAAACCCGGGTGACCACCGGAACCATGGCATTGCGCAGGCTATGACGTATAAGGATTCTCATTGGCGAAAGACCTTTGGCTCTCGCTGTCCGGACATAATCCCTGGTCAGCACCGTGGTCATGGCGTTTCTTGCCAGCAGGAACATGGAGCCTGTTCGAACCAAAGTCAAAGTCAACACCGGCAGAACCGCATGATGCGCTATATCGGCAATCTGTTCCCAATACCCCGAATAATCGGCGAAATGGGTCATCGCTCCCGATAAAGGGAACAACCTGAGACCGGCAGCGAGAAAAAAGAGCAGCACCAGGCCCAGTAGGAAAGCTGGAATTTCAGCCAGGACGATCATTAACGGATAGAGCAGCCGGTCGAGAGTTCTGCCACGAAAGGCTGCGCTGATGCTTCCCAGCAGGCAACCGGCAACGGTACTGATCAGAACTGCAGCAAGAACCAGCAAAAGAGTCCATGGCAGGCGATTGACCAGGATGGTTGACACTTTATTGTTATAGTAGATTGAATAACCGAGATCACCCCGAACAAGAGCGAAAAGCGAAGCCGCATACTGGATATGCCATGGTTGATCAAGACCGTATTGTTGACGATATGCCTCCACCTGTTCAGGACTGAATCGTGCTATTTCCTCGCCATTATCAGCGGAAAGGTAGAGGAAAGGATCACCCGGCATCAGCCTGGGCAGGGCAAAATTCAGGCTGATCACCACAAGGATGGTAAATAAATATTCAAAAAAGCGTTTACCGGTACATCCCATTTTTTATCCTTTTGTTCAATCTGCCCGAACTACCTGAGCGCCGCCGGTCCCGATCTCTCAAGAAAAGACAGCTTGCTGTGCTGCAGGGAGTGATGGTCGAACATATTCATCCAGCCGTCGTATTTTGACGGACGGTACATGGTGTATCCGGCGGTGTAGTAGAGTGGAATTTCCGGAACCAGTTCCGCCGCCATTTTTTGAATCTCCCCGATCAGTTGTCCCCGCGCTCCTGGATCAATTTCAACCGCCTGACGGCGAAGAAGATCCATAAGTTCCGGATCATCCACTCCCCCAAAACCCGAGGCGGAGGGAGATTCATTTTGTGAAAAGACATCGCCCGACAGATGGGAAACCAGATAATCGGCGTCACCGCCCCAGCCACCATGGCCGATGATGGCGAGTTGATATTCCTGATTCCGAACCCTGACATCACGGGTTTTGCCGTCAACGCTCCGGATGGTAAGTTCAATACCTGCTTCCCCCAATCTCTGGCGGATGAGTTCGGCCATTCGCACCTCCTGGCTGCTACAGAGAAGCTCAAACCTTAAGAGGCTTCCATCCGGTAGAAACCGCATTCCTTCACCGTTTTTTTCAGTAAAACCCATCTGATCGAGCAAATCTCCTGCCAGTCCGGCATCAAAGAGATATTGGAGTGTGTTTTCGACTGCCATGATATGGTCGGGGGGCAGAATACCCGGGCTGCCTGGAACCGCCGCACCTCTTTCGATTTTTTCCACCAGTTCGCCCCGGTCAATCGCATGAGCTAAAGCCTGGCGTACCCTTACATCCTGCAACAGCTCCTGTCTGGTTATGTTCATCAACAAGCGGTATCCCCAGAAAGCAGGATTCCGGATAATTTTATTGTCAGGATCGTCGGCAAAGCGCGGCAGGACATCAGGAGCTACGGATATCATATCCAGTTCGCCGTTTTCATAGG
>JBHEOR010000260.1:0-2913 GCA_046260685.1 Desulfopila sp. | reverse complement strand
AAGGGGGATTTTCCGCGCTTAAAAAAGCCCTTAAAGGTCTTTCCCCGGAACAGGTGCAACAGGCGGTTATAGATTCCGGTCTGCGAGGACGCGGCGGTGCGGGATTTCCTACCGGCAAAAAATGGTCCTTTGTCCCGCGCGACCTGCCCGGCCCGCGCTGGCTGATCTGCAACTGCGATGAAATGGAACCGGGAACCTATAAGGATCGGGTACTGCTGGAAGCCAATCCTTATTCGTTAATCGAAGGGATGATCCTGGCGTCCTACGCCATTGGAGTGCGTCACGCCTTTATCTTTATCCGGCGCGGATATGAAGAGGCAGCCGGTAATCTTGAACGCGGCATTTCAGAATGCCTCAAAGCCGGCTTTCTCGGAGAAAATATTCTCGGCAGCGGCTTTTCATGCGATATCGACATTCATAGTTCTGCCGGACGATATATCTGCGGGGAAGAAACAGCGATGATAAACGCTTTGGAAGGCAAAAGAGCCAATCCACGGCCAAAACCGCCCTTTCCTGCCGTTAAAGGGCTTTGGAATGGACCGACAGTAGTCAATAACGTAGAGAGTCTGGCCAATATCCCATGCATTGTCGGCAAAGGTCCCGAATGGTTTAAAGGGCTGGCACGTACCCCGGAGGGGGCCGGAACGAAACTTTTTTGCATCAGCGGCCATGTGGTTAAAAGATCCTGCGTTGAACTGCCGCTCGGTATGCCGCTTGGCGAAATAATCGAAGAAACCTGCGGCGGCATGAGGCCGGGCAGCAGTTTTAAGGCCTGTCTTCCCGGAGGGGCTTCCACCCCCTACTTTACTGCCGAACATTTGGACATCCCCATGGATTTCGACCCGGTGGCTCAAGCCGGATCGCGGCTCGGTACCGGCGGAATTGTCGTATTTGATCAGGATACATGCATGGTTGCAGCCACCTTGAACCTGATGCGCTTTTTTGCCCGCGAATCCTGCGGCTGGTGTACACCCTGCAGGGAGGGACTGCCCTATGTACGACACATCCTAGAGAAAATCGAAGCCGGCAACGGCAGCGAGGAACATATCGCCATACTGCAGCAGCATGTCACGTTACTGAATTATTCTTTCTGCGCCCTGGCACCAGGAGCTATGGGGCCGGTTCAAGGGCTTTTGCAGCACTTTATGGATGAATTGCGAGAGCATATTACAAAAAGGAGTTGTCCTTTAAATACAAATGCCAAAACTCATCATTGACGACATATCGGTTGAAGTAGCCGAAGGCCTTACCGTACTCGAAGCCGCACAGAGCGTCGGGATCCCCATCCCGCATTTCTGCTGGCACCCGGCACTCGGCAAGGCGGGTGCCTGCCGGGTCTGCGCCGTGAAGATGCTGGACGGACCGATGAAAGGTATCCAGATGTCCTGCATGCTTGAAGCTCAGGACGGCATGGTCGTATCCACCACCGATGAGGAGGCTATGGCTATGAGGCGGCAGGTCATTGAATGGCTGATGATCAACCATCCGCACGACTGTCCGGTCTGTGACGAAGGCGGTGAATGCCGGCTTCAGGATTTCACTATCGCCGGGGGGCATGGCTTGCGCAGGTATACCGGTAAAAAGCGCACTTATCTGAATCAATATCTGGGAACGCATATCCAACACGAGATGAACCGCTGTATCCAATGCTACCGGTGCGTTCGTTTCTATCAGGAATATGCCGGTGGTGCCGATTTCGGGGTTATGGGCATTGCCGGAGGTGTTTACTACGGTCGGTTTGAAGAAGGTCAACTCGAATCTCCTTTCTCAGGTAATATTCTGGACCTCTGTCCCACCGGGGTTTTCACCGACAAAACTGCCCGTTATCGGGCGCGCTACTGGGATTACGACATGGCCCCGTCCATCTGTCCGCACTGCTCGCTCGGTTGCAACACCCTGCCTGCCGCCCGCTACCGCGAGCTTCTCAAGGTCGTGGCCCGCAGAAACGATGCGGTCAATGGCTGGTTTATCTGCGACAGGGGAAGATTTGAAAACAATGTGGTCAATGATCCGGATCGCCCCAGATATCCAAAGGTGGATGATAGTCGGGTTGACTGGGAAGAGGCGATTGAAAACCTGGTGCTTGGCATCAAAGAGATAGGTGAAGTTTACGGTCCGGAAGCTCTGGCTATCGTCGGCTCATCCCGGCTATCGATGGAGGCGGCATCCATGTTGCACAGGCTGCGTGACAGTACCTCCGCAGGCGCGCTCTGCTACTTTGTCAATGAACATGATGCCGACTGCGCGGCAAAAGCGGTGACACAACTAAACGAAGAAAATTCCGCCTCCATGGCCGATGTTCGGGCGGCGGATCTGATCGCTCTTATCAACTGCAATGTATTAAAAGATGGGCCGATGATGGCGCTTGCTGTCCGACAGGCCTGGCGCAAGGGAGCCAAGGTCTATCTGGTTGAAGATTCATCCATACCGGAAGCTCAACAGGGGCTCCCCTTCGAGTGGATTGGCGTACCGGCAATAGACGATATTCCGTTCCGCCAAAATGATGATAAAAATAAGATAATCATAATGGGTTGTAGCAATAAAAAAGAAGATTTACCCCAAGTTTTACCAAAAGACGCAAAACTTATTTTTTTGCTGGACGGACCGAACGCCTTCGGCACCGCACTTCTTTCCCTGGAGCATGATGCGACCCCGCTTTCAAAGGCCGTTGCGGGTGGCAAGGTAAAGGGAGTTATAGCCATTGAGGCAGATATACCGCCTGAACTGCTGGAAGCCATCCCCTTTGTAGCTGCTTTTGATTGGCGCAATACAGATACCGTCAAGGACGCCTTGATTGTTCTACCGACAACTGCCTGGGTGGAAATGGACGGCACTTTTATCAACAATGAGGGCCGCGCCCAGCGGTTCAAAAAGATTATGAACACAGGATTGCCGATCAAAAGATTTGATCCG
>JBHEOR010000026.1:0-30666 GCA_046260685.1 Desulfopila sp. | reverse complement strand
GCAGATGGCCTGGATGGCCATGTGGCCAGATTGAACGGGGCCACCGATGCCGGTGGCTACCTCGATATAACCTTCGATTTTATCTTCTATGCCGCCGTGGTGTTCGGCTTTGCCCTTGCCGACCCTGTCGCCAACAGCCTGGCGGCCGCGGCGTTACTTTTTTCTTTTATGGGGACAGCGAGCTCATTTCTTGCCTTTGGCATCATGGCCGAGCGCAGGGGGATTTGTAATTTGCGCTATCCCAACAAAGGATTTTATTACCTTGATGGATTGGCCGAAGGGACGGAGACAATGACCTTCTTGCTCCTCTTCTGTCTTTTTCCCGCGGCATTTCCTCTTCTTGCCTGGATTTTTGCGGCGTTATGCTTTTTTACCACAATAATTCGGGTGATTTCCGGATATAATACTCTGAAATAGAGAGGAATTCTCGTGCACATGATAATTGAGCGATCTGGTGTGGGACTTTACCTTTTTAAAACAATTCCACGAGAAAACTTTTAATGAAGGCCTGGGCTTGTTTTGCTCAGAACTTTTTGGGCAGCTAAAAAGAGGCGCCGCCGGTTTGCTCGTAGCTTTGAATTTTTCGTATATGTGGAGGTCCCCGCAACAGAAAGCCGGGAAGGAATAAGGCACGAAAAAAGGCAGATCTCCGGAGGAAGAAGAGAAATGCCTTTTTCGCGGTATATATTGAATTGCAATGCCAAAGAGAATAGCGTGTGGAAATAAACCGGGGGATTCTCTTGAGGAGGTTGGCTAATATATACCGCAACTGCCTGGATGTTAAATGGTGTTGCGACCGGTTGTCTGTTGTCGCATATATTTGTTAATAGCCTCCTTCATTGTCGTAATAGCAAGATGAGCGCAGTGTTCTTCATCCTTGGGGAAGCTGCCGATCTTTTCAAGGATCGTAGCCCCGTTCATATCCAGAATTTCTGCGGCGGTTTTACCTAGAGCGACTTCCACCGCGAAGGAGCCGCAGATTGAGCTCGAGGCACAGCCGGTGGTGGTATATGATCCTTCCTGCAATGTTTCTCCATCCATTATAATGAATATTTCTATGGTGTCACCACATTCACCCGTCAACGCCGCATGGCTGTCACAGTCCTGCATTTGGTGGCAGAACCTGGGGTTGAGCCAGCGCTCATATCCTTTTTGACCGTATGCCCGATGGGCTTCGTCAAAAATATCCTGTTGGAGTTTGTCGACAAAGGCGTCGAGCTCTTTATTGTTCATATGCTTTTTACCAGTGGCCATCCGCGTTGGGGGCTTCACTGTAGTGAAGCGTTCCCTCTTTCAATTGATTGATAGCCTCTTCGACGGTTCCATTGATATCATTGACGACTTTAACACCACCGGCCTGAGCTGTTTGAAATGCCTTGGGGCCGCAATAACCGGTGAGCAGGACTTCGGCGCCTTTGTCGCATATCATGGTAGCCGCCTGAATACCGGCACCTTTGAAGGCGTTAATGTTGGCACTATTGTCAAGCGCCTCGACATTCATCGAATCGGTATCGACGATGAGAATATATGCAGCCCTGCCAAACCGGGGGTCGACAGGATCCTTGAGTGTTGTTCCCTTTGCTGTGACAGCAACTTTCATTGGTAAATCTCCTCGTTGTAGTAGAAATACGGTGGTGCCGGCCTTGCGCTGGAAAATTGTATCCGCCCGCCGCAAGGCCGGTGTTTTGGTGCTGCCTCAGGCAGCGCCCCCTCCTCCTCCGCATACTTGATCGTTTTGTATTTCCGGGATATTTCCTGCCAGTAGATCTGCTATGACCGGCTTAATATCTGGTCTTTCAGCTTCATGGTAAACGGTAATCCCCACTTCTTTAAAGCCCATAAGCGGGCGCATACCAATGCCGCCGACCAAAAGAGCGTTGACCTTGTTTTCGGCGAGCAAATTAACCGGAACCATACATCCGCCCTGCGCATGGCCTTCGTTTGGCAGGATCGTGACATCTACTATTTCTCCATTTTCACAGTCAATCAGGGTGAAAACGTCGCAATGACCGAAATGACCGGCCCGGGTACCATCAATTCCACCAGAGCCGTTGGAAGGCACTGCGATGCGCATCGTAGTCATAAAATGTACTCCTTTTCTGTTGGTAACTGCTCACAGGGCACCAGGACTTTCCGCGATCAGCCTGGCTTACGTATTATTTATACGCTTTACCAGTCTGTTTGCGAGAATCTTCGGTACCCTGCAAGCAGTTACAAATACAGGGGTTATCACAATAAAGTCGTTTACCCCCTTAATGAATTACTTCTGTTGTATATGTTGCTTTGTTGAATTGCTGCGTGTTAGAGGTTAACTGCCCCCTTGGGTTTGATTTTGTACAAGTTTATCCATGGATAAAGGTTTCACAGGAGCAGCAGTCTGTGTTGCCAGTATCTGCTGCCATACCTGCCGTATTCGTTTGGCCGTTGCTGAACCGCTGGCGTATTCAATTATGGTTTTACCCTCGACCATGGCTTTGGTAAAATCAGAGTCAAAAGGGATGCGCGGCAGAACAACAATGTCTTGTTCTCCGGCATATTTTTCTATCTTTTCGGTTTCCTCGACGTTGATGTCGAAACGATTGACGCACAGCATGGCTTGAATGCCGAAGTGGTTGGTCAACTCGGCGACACGCTTGACATCATGCATGCCCGAAACGGTCGGCTCAACGATGATGACCACTGCTTCACTGTTTGTGATCGAAGCGATAACAGGACAACCTATGCCGGGAGGACCATCGGTGATGATTAATGAGTGGTCTTTGGCCTCGGCGATGTCGCGGACTTCTTTGCGGATCTGACTGACCAGTTTTCCCGAGTTTTCTTCGCCGATGCCAAGCCTGGCATGGACCATGGGGCCGACCCGGGTGTTGGAGACATAATACTCCCCACTTTTCTGTTGCGGAAAGTCGATGGCTTCTTCCGGGCAGAGATCCACGCAAACGCCGCAGCCTTCACAGTTGATGGGATCAACCACAAAGTCAGGGCTGATCGCATCAAAACGGCACAGTTCGCGACAATATCCGCATTCCGTGCATTTGTCCGTGTTGATGACTGCCAGGCAGCCACCGATGAAGTCGGTCTTTTTGTCCACTTCCGGCTGCAGGAGCAGGTGCAGGTCAGCGGCATCCACATCGGCATCACAGAGAATGGGGCGATCGGCCAGAATGGCGAATGCGGCCGTGATGCTGGTTTTGCCGGTTCCTCCTTTGCCGCTTATAATAACTATTTCTTTCATGCCTCGCTCCTTACGGCTGTGGTCTGCTTTTCTATGGTTGCAAAGAGTTCTTTAAACATATGGCGCCATGACGGGTCTGTATCGACAAGCAGGGTGCCGCGTGAGTAATGTTCGGCGACGGTTTTGCTGAAGGGAATCTCAAGAAGGATCGGCAGATCGTTGGCCCTGGCATATTCCTGGACGGAATTATCACCGAGATTAGCCCGGTTGATGACAACGCCGCCGGCAAGGCCCATTTGCTTGACGGTCTCATGGGCAAGCTTGAGATCATGGAGACCAAAGGGCGTTGGTTCCGTGACCAGAACAACAAAGTCGGCCTGGTGCATGGCCGCAATGACGGGGCACGACGTCCCCGGCGGAGCATCAATAATGATGGTTTTCCCTTTTTGGTATTCCTTTCTGATTCTCTTGATCAGTGGAGGTGACATTGCCTCGCCGACGCGCAGAATGCCATGGTGAAAATCGACATCATTTGCTTTGCCCGATTCGATGGTGCCAAGCATTCTCTTGCCTTCAGAAATGCATTTCTGCGGGCAGACTTCCATACAGCCGTAGCAACTGTGACAGAGCTCGTCAAAGAGCAGCAGTGAACTGCCGACAATGGTTATGGCACCAAAACGACATATATCACGGCACTTGCCGCATTGATCACACCTGCTCTTATCGACTTCAGGAAGAAAGGTGAAAACATCCTGCCGTGAATGGATATCGGGTTTGAGAAAAAGGTGCGCATTGGGTTCTTCAACATCGCAATCAAGGAAAGTACAGTCTTCTCCAAGAGCGGCAGCCAGGTTGGTCGCGACGGTTGTTTTACCGGTGCCTCCCTTTCCGCTGGCAACGCTTATAATCATAATGTATCTCCTGCATTTTGGTTTCCCGTGGTCGCTCGAGTAATGCTTTGAAGTGCTTCCAGCAGCTTTTGGGCATCTTCCAACCGGGGAATTTCATGATAAGTTTCTTTATTAATTCAAGATTTGCATCTTCTCCAATGATGGCGTCAATTTTTTCCGCGCTGATGACTTTCTGCAGAGCATCGAAGGATGGTGCCACATGATGCAGTCTGGCGTTTTGTTCAAGATGATCCGTGAAAGGGGTGTTTCCCGGATCGCTGTTTAGTGTGACGACAATTTTCATGTATGTCGATCCTCGTTGTATAATGGTGTGTATCTGACTGCTTTCCCTCTGCCTGTTGCCTCGCTGTTGCTATTGACGAAGCAAGGGCTGTGCCAGTATATTAAAAAGTCAAAGAGAAAAAATTAATTGGCGGGATAACGGGCAAATGCACATTATGACGAGGTGTGCAAATGGCGAAGGAACGCTTGCAGTGGTGCGAACATGCATCAAAAGAGGAGAGCATAGAGTATTATTGTGTTGCGTTTCTGCAACGCCAGCCTGCTCCCTTATCGGCCCATTACTCGACCCTGAAGAGAGTCCCGACCGGTTTTCGGCTGCCCGTGGTTAGCTTTTGACGCGTTCGGCAATAGTAGAGCGACCGTCCTGCTCGGGAAGTTTGATATCAAGTTTTTTCATCTTGCGATAGAGCGTGGTTTTGTGCATGCCGAGCTTTTGGGCCGTGGCTTTGCGGCTGTATTTGTTTTGCTCCAGTGTTTCGACGATAACCTGGCGCTCGGTCGAGTGGACCACTTCTTCGAGGTTGGTTGGTTGATCGAGAGAGGTGGAAGGTTCCGCTGATTGGGGTGATTTTTCAAAAAGTTCCGGCGGCAGATGCGATTTGGTAATGGTGCCCCTTCGGCATACGACAAAGGCGTGTTCAATAATATTTTCAAGCTCTCGTATGTTGCCGGGATAGTTGTGAGACATCAGCAGCGCCAGGGCATCCGGCGCGATACCTTGAATATTGCAATCCTTAATAGAATTCATCTTGGCGATGAAACGTTCAACCAGCAGCGGGATATCCTCCGGACGCCGGCGAAGCGGCGGCACTTTCAAATGAAAGACATTAATACGGTAATAAAGATCCTGGCGGAAAGTACCGGCGGCGACCATATCTACAAGATTCTTATTGGTTGCAGCAATAATGCGCGCCGTTGTGGTAATTGTGTCGACACTGCCAAGCGGCTGGTATTCCTTTTCTTCAAGGAGGCGCAGGAGCTTTACCTGGAAAGCTGGACTGGTATCGCCAATTTCGTCGAGGAGGATGGTGCCGTCGCCGGCGCTGGCAAAAAGTCCCTGCTTGTCGGCGTTTGCTCCGGTGAATGCGCCTGCTTTGTAGCCAAAAAGTTCTGATTCCAGCAGGGTATCCGGCAGGGCGCCGCAGTTAATGGCAACGAATTTTTTGTTTTTTCTGGGTGAAGAGGTGTGGATGGCGCGGCACAGCAGCTCTTTTCCCGTCCCTGTCTCCCCCTCGATCAAAGCAGTGGTGTCGCTTTGGGCAAGTTGCTGAAGAATGGTGAAAATCTGCTTCATCGCGGGGTTGCGCGAGACCATCCTGCCAATTGATACGGTTCCGGCAAGTTCCTGGCGCAACTCCTCGATCTCGCTGGTGTCGCGAAATGTTTCGACTCCGCCGAGGATATTGCCGTCTTCATCCTCGAGAAGTGAGGTCGATAATGAAATGGGTACAGTATTACCCTGGGCGGTGGTGATATGAGTTGTGTTGCTTATACATGACCTGCTTTCACGCATGGTTTTTTTCAGGGCACAGTCGGCATTGCACATATTGGAGCCAAAGATTTCCCAGCAGTGTTTGCCGATGGCTTGCTCTCTGGAATAGCCGGTAATCTTCTCGGCGGCTTTATTAAACGAGGTTATTCGAAAACCGTGGTCAACGGTGAAAACACCATCGGAGATGGAATCTAGAATAACTTTAATGGCGGCGGTCGAGGGGGGGATGGTAGGAGCCATAGTGTTTTTTTAAAAATCTATTGCAGAAGGTGGTGCAGTGGCGATAATGGTGGTTTGCCTGCGCTTTGTGTGTATTTGTTTACAATCTTGTTGTACCATTGTATGGCACATCTTGTAAATATCATTATCGTAAGAGGTGCCGGCTGCCACCACAGCGTAGCCAATGGGCCCGGGGGCTTTTCATGTGAAGACCCTTTCCCACGGTGCTATACGCTGGGCTTTGGTGGTACAGTGAAATAATCAGGGTACAATGTAATTGAAAGGAGAGGATGTCCATGAAAGCGCTCAACGAGTTGGTTGAAGAGATTAAACAGCACCCGGAATATTATAAGGCGGGAATGATTCTGTGCCATAATGGCGTGGTGCGCCAGACCTCGCGCGATGGCAGGGCGGTAAGCGGCTTGACGGTGGCCGTTGACCGGCACAGGCTGGAGGAAATAGTCCATGCCCAGAAAAAACGCCAGGGGATCGTTGAAATCCTGGTCGAAATCAACGAAGGGGAAGATCTTGCCATAGGCGATGATGTTATGTTTATTGTTGTGGCTGGTGATATCCGTGAAACGGTGCTCAGTGTGCTCAGTGACACCCTTGACCAGATAAAATCCACTGTTACACGAAAGACCGAATTTTTCCTCTCCTCCTAAGAACCTAATGGCCTGTTCACAAATAACACGGCCAAGAAAAACAACACTCCTGCCGGCATGGTGCCGGCAGGAAGAGCTTACTTTTCGTAGCTGAAGCTGAGCTTGTTGTCGGCCACATCCACACTGGCCTGCCCGCCCTGGCTGAGCTTGCCAAAGAGGATCTCCTCCGTTAACACATCACCAATCTCTTTAAGTATCAGCCTTCGCAGAGGACGGGCGCCATAGGCGGGATCGTATCCCTGCTTGGCAAGCCAGGTTCTGGCGCTGTCGCTGAGGACAATACTGACTTTTTTGTCCGCCAGCTGGCCGCCCAGTTCGATCATCATCTTGTCGACGACCCGTTCCATGGTCGTGGTATCCAGTGCACCAAAGGAGATGATACTATCAAGCCGGTTACGGAATTCCGGGGAGAACAGCTTGTCGACCGCGGCTTTATCCTTGCCGCTGTTGCCGGAGGTCACAAAGCCAATGGAGGCGGCACTCATTTCGCGGGCGCCGGCGTTGGTGGTCATAATAATGATAACATTCCTGAAATCGGCCTTTCTGCCGGTATTGTCGGTAAGTGTCGAGTGGTCCATGGCCTGGAGGAGAATGGAGTATATGTCCGCGTGGGCCTTTTCGATCTCATCAAGAAGCAGCACCGAGTAGGGATGCTTGCGGATAGCCTCGGTGAGCAGACCACCCTGATCAAAGCCGACATATCCTGGAGGAGCACCAATCAGACGGGCCACAGCATGTTTTTCCATATATTCACTCATATCAAAGCGCTCGAAATGAATGGAGAGCTTTTCTGCGAGTTGTCGGGCCACCTCTGTTTTGCCCACGCCGGTGGGACCGGCGAAGAGAAAAGAGCCCGTGGGAGATTCCGGATTGCCGAGTCCTGCCCGCGAACGCTTCACCGCGGTAACCAGCGCCTCAATGGCTTCATCCTGGCCGTAAATAACCTCTCTGAGTTTGCCGCCAAGTTGCCTCAGCGATTCATTTTCGCTGCGTGAGCTGTTTTTGGCTGGAACCCGTGCCATACTGGAGACAACCTGCTCCACATTGGAGACCTTAATGGTTTTATCACGTTTACCCTGCATTCTGAACAGCGAGCCGACCTCATCCATGACGTCGATGGCTTTGTCCGGCAGAAAACGCTCATTGATATAACGATCGGAGAGCTCTGCAATGGTCTCGATGGCATTCTTGGAATAGCGTACCTGGTGATGTTCCTCATAGCGCTGCTTCAATCCCTGTAGTATGAGTTTGGTATTCTTGATGCTGGGCTCTTCAATATCGATTTTCTGGAACCGCCGGGACAGGGCGCGGTCTTTTTCAATATGATTTTTGTATTCTTCATAGGTGGTTGAGCCGATACAGCGAAGAACTCCGGCCTGCAGAGCAGGCTTGAGCAGGTTGGAGGCATCCATGGAACCGCCACTGGTGGCTCCGGCTCCGACCACGGTGTGCATCTCGTCGATGAAGAGTAAGGCATTGTCTTTTTTCTCTATTGCGGCGATGACGGTCTTCAGCCGCTTTTCAAAATCTCCGCGGTATTTGGTGCCGGCAACAAGGGAGCCCATGTCGAGAAGGTATATCTCAACGTCGCGCAAAAGATCGGGAACGTTGGTCTTTTCTTCGTTGATGCGGGCGAGGGTGTCGTTGTGAATCGAAAGTGCCAGCCCTTCAGCCATGGCCGTCTTGCCAACACCGGGTTCGCCGACCAGCAGAGGATTGTTTTTCTTTCTGCGGCACAGCACCTGCATGATCCTCTCAACTTCAACCTCACGACCTATGAGCGGATCGAGCCTGCCTTCGGCGGCTAGCTGGGTGAGATTCATGGTGAACTCTTCCAGGGCCTTGTCTTCGGTGCTGGATTCCTTCTTTTTGGGACTGTTGTTCGGTGGTTTGGGCAAAGGCTCTTTCTGCAGATTTTCCGGCAGTTCGTGGGAGACGAAATTGACCACGGCCATTCGTCCCACTCCCTCCGTACCGAGAAAATGTACAGCGTGCGATTCCGATTCCGAGAAGATGGAGACAAGTACGTCCCCACTGTCCACCTCCATTTTGCCGCAGCTCTGTACATGGGCGACGGCCCGCTGTAGAACGCGGTTGAAGGCAAGGGTCTGCGCCGGTTCGCTCTCCGCTTTTGGAGAGAGCTGGGGAATACCCCCGATAAAAAACTCTTCCAGCTTGGTTTTGAGATTAACGATGGAGCCGCCGCATTCTGAAATGATATAATGCGCCAGATCGTCATGAAGCAGACCATAGAGCATGTGTTCTACGGTCACATATTCATGATTATGACTTTTGGCCTCGCGTATTGCCCGTATCAGAGCCATTTCCAATGTTTTGCTTAGCATATTGTATAGTATCTAATTGTGGTTGTGTACTGAGTAGAGCCTCTTTGGAAATGGCCGTGTACTGCCTCACTTCCGTATGACCACTACGTAATCTCCATGGAGCACTTGAGCGGAAAATTATTTTTTTTTGCCAGTTGGTGAACAGTGGAAACTTTAGTCTCCCCGATCTCTTTTGTGTAAATTCCGGCCACTCCGACTCCCTCATAGTGAACGCTGAACATAATTTGCGTGGCCTCGGCGCTGGATTTTTGGAATATTTTTTCCAAAACCGCCACGACGAACTCCATTGTTGTATAATCATCATTATGAAGAAGGACTTTGTAAAGGGGCGGCTCCTCAGTTTTGATTCTTTCTTGTGTTGAAACCGATTCTTTCCTGCTGGTGTCGCTCATGGTTCAATTGGTTTTCCTTAGTATTTTATATATTCTCTAGTATGTCCTGGAACTAAAATAGTTATGAATGAGACTTTTTCAATCTTTATGAGCCCGCAAAAATACGGTGATGCTTCCGATGATACTCTTAGGATCAGGTGATGCGGCGGATATGTCAAGTGTTTATCTCTTTGTGACGTACTTTATGGTACCATGATGAAGATGAGGTGAACCAGAGCTTTTTTCAAAAAATTTTCCTCACCGCTGTCTTTCGCCAAAGCCTTCCCGGACCATGGCAATAATAAGCTGCTCGAGAATAATGTGTTCGGCAATACCCGACCCCTTAAGATGGAATTCGGCGTCCAGGATCTGGCCAAGCCAGCGCTTCAATGTCACGCTTTTGAATTGGGATGCCTTGGCAAAGCTCATGAACAGCGCATAGGGATGACCTTTGAGTATATCACTGGCCTGCTGTTGTTCTTTGAGTTTTGGGAGATACTTGTTCTGAAAGTCCTTGGCACTCATGCCCCGCTGATAGGCAGGTGCGGGCTGTAACTGGAGGGATTTGAAAATAAGCAGCTTACGGACGTAGTTGCGCAGAGTTGCCAGAATGGCCAGGCCGTGAACGCCGTCTTCACGCAGGTGTTTGAGGGTTGTCAGGCTGGGGCCGAGCTGTGCTTTGCCGAAATGGTCGGTCAGCTCAAAAAGGGCGTCCTCCCGGCTCCTGCCGACCATCCGGTTGAGGTCGTCCATGGTTATCCTGGGGCGGTCATCGCAGTAGAGTGCCAGTTTTTCGGTTTCGGTGACGACGGCGACGGGATGAAAGCCGACACGTTCAAAGAAGGCATCGAGTGCCCCCTGTTCAATGGTTTTATCGAATTTTTTGAGCGTCTCCTGCATCATTTCGAGGAGCACTGATTTTTGTACCCGCTGGGCCGCAGCTCCTCCGCCCTCGGCCACGGAGCAGTCGATGACGACGCCGTTATTTTTTATATAGGTGAACAGCCGCTTGCGTTTATCGACGTTTTCCGCCGAGAGTATGAGTATATTACTGGGCGGCATTCCCTTAGAGAGGCTGTCTATATAGCGCTGTGCCGGATCAGACTGCGGTGGTGGTGCCGTCTCGTCATTTTCAAGCAGTGCATGGAGTTGTTCCGTCCAGCCGAGATCGCGTGGTTTTTCTATTCCGAAAAGCTCTTGCCACTGCTCCCCGGTCATTTCGGCAAGCGGCTGGCGGTCGGTTCTGTCGATGGAGGCCAGGTGATAGAGCTCGCCGATGTATTTGGCGCTTTGCTCCAGTCGATTGCTTTCATAGGCCTGGCAGGCTTTTTGCCAGACAGAGGCCGCTATGTTTTTAGAGTGGAAAAGGCGGGTGTCGTTGATCCGGTATATCTGTCTTCCCGGGAGCAGGCTATAACTCATCAGCTTGGCAAGGGTCTGTGAGGCGTCCTCGGTATCGCCGTCAATGGCGTACACGGTTCCCGTGCATTGGGCGAGCAGTGCCTTCTCCAGTTCGTCCACCGCCTTGCGGCAGAGAAAGCGTTCTCCAAAAAAGAGAAAAACCCTGGGGCCGGCATCGGAGGAGAGTTCGGGCAGTTTCCGAGCAAGTTCTGTTCGAGCTAGTAACGGCATACAATCAATTGGGTAGAGGAACTATCGCAAATGTCCAACAATAGGCCCGGCACGATATTTCCGGGGTTATTACGGTTAACAGGGGCAGTAGTTTCGCGGACGCCCCGTCCTAACGGTATTTTTCCATAATTTGTTCAAGGGTGGCGGCACCCGGGCAGAGCTCCTGTTCCGACAATGCGTTGAGCGGTGCCTGCGTGGTTTCCAGGATTGCATGGGTGTCATCGAGGTCTTCGTTGATATGGAGAAGCCCGGTAAGTATCTGATTCTGCTCCCGGTGTTTTTCCAGAGCATCGATTGCAGCCCGTCGCGATGTTACATCAACGGAGTCATCGCTTTTATAAAGATTGAGGATGCTGCCGTCGTGCAATGTGACAGGGGTTGCGCTGCCCTTGTCATATTCGGTGGTGATCTCCTGCATCAAGGGAATAAAATCAAAGGTGGCGGTGGCCTCGATGTGGTCACGAACCCAGCTGTAGCTTTTGGTGGATTGCTGGGTGTTGTTGAAGGTGACACAGGGGGAGAGGACATCAACGAGTGAGAAGCCTTTGTAGCTGATCGCCGCCTTGAGCAGGGGGACGAGCTGTTCTTTGTCCCCGGAAAATCCGCGGGCCACAAAACCAGAGCCGAGCTGAATGGCAAGCTCGCACAGATCGATGGATTCAAAGGGGTTGGCAATTCCCTTCTTGCCGGCTGAGCCGCGGTCCGCCGTTGCCGAGTCCTGGCCCTTGGTGAGGCCGTAACAGCCGTTGTTCATGACAATATAGGTCATGTCGAGGTTGCGCCGCACCACATGGGCGAATTGACCCATGCCGATGGAGGCGGTGTCGCCGTCGCCGGAGACCCCGATGTAGGTCAGATCGCGGTTGGCCAGGTTGGCACCGGTGGCCACCGAAGGCATACGGCCGTGAACGGAGTTGAAGCCGTGGGACTTGCCGAGAAAATAGGCCGGTGTCTTGGAGGAGCAGCCGATTCCAGACATCTTGGCAACCCTGTGCGGCTCCAGGGCCAGTTCATAACAGGCCTGGATGATGGCATTGCTGATGGAATCATGGCCGCATCCGGCGCAGAGTGTCGATATCCCCCCTTCATACTCCCTTTTGGTATACCCGCGCGCGTTTGTGGGGAGATCGGGATGACGGAATGTGGGGCGCCGGTAGGTCATTGCAAGCCTCCCTTGTGTGCTGTTTCCGGCTTTGCCGCTGCAGTGCTCAGCGCCGTTTCAATACATTGATGAATGTGGGCCGCGGTTATGGGCAGGCCGTCATAGTTGACAACCGCAAAAAGCTTTTGCGGGGCGATGTTGCCTTCGTTGATGATCAGTGTACGCATCTGGGCGTCGCGGTTTTGTTCGATGACAAAGATGCGTTGATGGTCGTCGATGAACTCCAATACCTCCTCCTGAAAAGGAAAGGCGCGCAGCCGTATGGCGTTGAACCGTTTTTGGTCGCGGTTGAGCATATCCAGTGCCTCCATGGCTGACTGGGCGGTAGTGCCGAAGAAGATAATTGCATCGTCTATATCTTTGTCGTGCATCTCAATGACAGGTGCGGGTACATAGTGCCTGGCGGTTTGCCACTTGCGTGCCAGGCGGTCCATATTGGCGGCATATGTCGCGCTGTCCTCGGTGTAGACGGCATATTCGTCATGAGAAGAGCCTCTGGTGAAATAGGCGCCTGCCTCCGCATGGCTGCCGGGAAAGGTGCGGTAGCAGATACCGTCACCGTCCACATCCCGGTAGCGCCCCCATTTTTCTGGCAGAGAGGAGATCTCTTCGCCGCTCAGAACTTTGCCGCGACTATAGCGTCGATTGTCGTCCCAGACAAAGGGTGCGCTGATATTGTCGTTCATGCCGAGATCGAGATCACTCATGATGATGACGGGGGTCTGCAGCTGCTCCGCCAGATCAAAGCTCTGTGCTGTCATTTCGAAGCACTCCTTGGGATCGCTGGGGAAGAGCAGCACGTGCTTGGTGTCGCCGTGTGAGGCATAGGCAGCCGACAGCACATCGGCTTGTTGCGTTTTGGTAGGCATGCCGGTACTTGGCCCGGTTCGCTGGACATCGATCAATACCACGGGAATTTCGGCAAAATAGGCCAGACCGAGGAATTCGTTCATCAGCGAGACGCCCGGTCCTGAAGTTGCCGTGAAGCCGCGGGCGCCGTTCCAGCAGGCACCCATGGCAATGCCCAGTGCCGCCAGCTCGTCCTCGGCCTGGATGATGCCGGCCCGGATGTTGTGTTCGTCATCGCGGCGGTAGTTGGAGGCGAAGCTGCTGAAGGCTTCGATGACCGATGTCGACGGGGTGATGGGGTACCAGCCGGCCACGGTGGCGCCGCCGTAGAGTGCTCCAAGCCCGGTGGCGCTGTTGCCGTCGATGATGATTTCCTCGCTGAGCATGTCGCTGCGTCGAACCCGCAGCCGGCAGGTATCTGCAAAATTATCGGCGGCGTAGTTGTAGCCCAGCTCCAGGGCCTGGATGTTGGGTTCGGCCAGCTTTGGTTTTTTTTCAAACTGGGTAGTGATGGCGTCGGTGAGCACCGAAAACTCGATGTCGAGAAGGGCTGCCAGGGCGCCGACGTAGACGATGTTTTTGAGCAGCTGACGCAGCTTGGGGTTGCTGATACCCTGGTTGCACAGCTGGGTCAGGGGCACGCCGATGACGATAATGTCTTCACGCTGGTAGTTCTCCGGCAGCGGACGTGTGGAGTCATGGAAAAAATAGCCGCCGCTGTTCAGATTTTCATAGTCATCGCGCATGGTCTGGCCGTTGACCGCAACCACAAAATCATAGCCGCCCCTCCTGCCCAGGTAGCCCTGCTCGTTGACCCGTACCTCGAACCAGGTCGGCAATCCCTGGATATTAGACGGGAAAATGTTTTTCGGGCTTACCGGAATACCCATGCGAAAGATCGCCTTGGCAAAGAGATTGTTGGCGCTGGCGGAACCGGAGCCGTTGACATTGGCAAAGCGAATAACAAAGTCATTGGTCCCCTGGAGTGGTGTCATTTCTGATCTGCTCATTTTGGGCCTGCTCATTTTTGACCAGCTCATTTTTGACCTGCCTTGGCTGTGTTGTAGAGATATTTCTGCATGTCCCAGGCGGCCGTCGGGCATCGTTCGGCGCAGAGACCGCAGTGAAGGCAGACGTTTTCATCCTTGACCATAACCCTGCCGGTGGGCAGAATTTTGGAGACATAAAGTGATTGCCAGGTGGTGCGGGCGGGAATGGTGAGTCGCTGGCGGAGGTCTGCTTCTTCACCGTTGTTAAGGAAATTGATGCAGGTGGTCGGGCAGATATCGACACAGGCGTCGCATTCGATGCATTTGTCCGTATCAAAAACGGTCTGAATGTCGCAATTCAGGCAGCGCAGCGCCTCACGGAAGCCGATCTTTTGGTCAAAGCCGAGTTCAACCTCCATCAAACGATCCTTGATGGTCTTGACCTTCGGGGCCATCGGCACATCATGGCGCCGCTCCTCTACAACCTCGCTGTGATAGGCCCAGTCATGGACTCCCAGCTTCTGGCCGGCCAGGGTGGTGTCGGGGCGGGGCCGGTCGTGGATGTCCTTGCCCTGTAGAAAGAGATCGATGGACAGTGCCGCTTCATGGCCGTGTGCCACGGCGGTGATGACATTCTGCGGGCCAAATGCCGCATCGCCGCCAAAAAAGACCGTATCCAGGGTTGACTGCAGGGTGACTGGATCGACCTTGGGCCGTCCATCGTCACTGAATTCGATGCCGAGATCGTTTTCGATCCAGGGAAAGGAGTTATCCTGACCAATGGCGAGCAGAACCTCGTCGCAGGCAATAAAAGCGGGCTTTTCACCTTCATGCGGGCTGCCGGCGGCATGGTCAAAGAGCATGCCGGTGAGTTTGCCGTTTTCGACGACGAACTCCCTGGGAGAGTGGTATTCCAGAATGGGAACATCCTCATGGATGGCATCCTCGACCTCCCAGGGGGAGGCCTTCATTTTTTCACGGGGACCGCGAATAATAACGGCGACGTCTTCGCCGCCGAGTCGGCGGGCCGTTCGGCAGCAGTCCATGGCGGTATTGCCGCCGCCTATCACCAGGGTGCGTGTGCCGGCTTTTTTGGTATGGCCGTATTGCACGCCGGCAAGCCAGTTAATGCCGATGTGGATAAAGGCATCGCCCTCCCGGCGTCCGGCAAGCTCGATATCCTTGCCGCGGGGGGCGCCGGTACCGATGAAAATCGCGCTGTAGTCATTGTTTGCCAGAAAATCGCGCATGCTGGCAATATAGGTGTTGAGAGAGGTTTTCACCCCCATGTCAAGAATGTAATTCACCTCTTCGTCGAGCACCTTCTGGGGCAGCCTGAAAGAAGGGACCTGGCTGCGCATAAAGCCGCCCGCCGCTTGCTGGTCGTCGTAGAGATCAACTTCATAGCCCAGCGGCATCAGGTCCTTGGCAACGGTGAGTGAGGCGGGGCCGCCGCCGATGAGCGCGATCTTTTTGCCGTTTTTCTCTTTGGGGATTGTGGGCATGCGATGCACAACATCCCCTTTATTGTCGGCACAGACCCTTTTGAGGCGGCAGATGGCGACGGCTTTGTCTTCGACCCTGCATCTTCGACACACAGGCTCACAGGGTCTGTCGCACACTCTGCCGAGAATGCCGGGAAAGACATTGGAGTTCCAGTTGATCATGTAAGCATCGTCATAGCGCCGGGCTGCTATGAGCCGAATATATTCAGGAACATTCGTATGGGCGGGACAGCCGTATTGGCAGTCGATGACTTTGTGAAAATATTCAGGATTGTTGGTATCTGTGGGGTCCAAGGGATTCTCTCCTCAAAAGGTTGTAAACGCAGATCGCGATCGTAATTGCACAAGTACTTTAATCACAATCAGTATCGCTTGTGAAGCGGTTTTTTGGAAATTCCCGCTCTTCGACCGTTGCTTTGACCGTTGCTTTGACCGTTGTATGGTGGAGTGCTGTTCTTGCAACGAGCTCAAAAAAACCTTTTTATGTACGAAAATGAGAGTGTTTCTCACTATCAGCTAGAACGTTTCATTGTTGCTGTTGCGGGAAGAAACGACGATAAAATGACTGCCGCAACAGCAAGGCAGAAGGCCAAAAAGAAGCTTGCGCTGAAGCTTCCCGTTGCCTCGGCCAGCAGGCCGGCCAGGTAGGGACCGCTGATCTGGCCGATGCCGAAGACGAAGGTGACAAAGCCGAAGATGGCGGCGACACGTTGTTGGCCGGCATAATCGGCCACCAGCGCCGATATGATCGAGGGGATACTCCAGGCGACGATGCCGTAGCAGCCGATGGAGAGGAACAAAAAGAAATCAGGCAGGGGAAGGGCAACGAGCAGATATGCCATGGCCTGAATGGCGAAAACACTCATCAGGGCGGCCTTTCTGCCGAACCTGTCGGACAGCGTTCCGGGAAGGGGGCCGGAAAGAAGACTCAGCAGCCCAACCCAGGACCAGAAGATGCCGGCGGCCGATTCGGCATAACCGCGGTCCTCGATCATGGAGGTGACCACAAAGGTGACATAGATGACATAGGTGAAGCCGAAGAGAAAATAAATAGCGGCGCAATGCAGGACGATGCCGGAGTGCAGTGCCAGCGGGGCCGGTGATGGTCTGGTGCCGGCGCTGGATTGTTCCTCTTTTGTTGCGCCGACGGGGGCAAGCCCCAGCTCTGCCGGAGTGTTGCGGAAAAGAGCATAGCAGATTACCGCGCAGCACAACACGGCAGCCCCCAGGCTGAGCCAGCCGGTGCGCCAGCCATCCTGGTGGAGATCGTTGAGATAGGGGATGAGCCTGCCGCACAGGATAATGGCAAAACCACTGCCGATGACGACGAAACCGGCGGCCTTGCCGCGCTGGCTGCGGCCGAACCAGATGGAAATAAGCGCCATGACGGGAACATTGGCCAGGGCGCTGGCCATGCCGGTGAGGATATAGAAGGCGGTGATGGCCGTCAGGGATGTGAGCTGGCTGATGGCCATCATGGAACCGCCCACACCGACAAGGGCCGCGGTGATGATATTCCTGGCACCGATACGGCGCA
This sequence comes from Desulfopila sp., assembly GCA_046260685.1. GTDB lineage: Bacteria > Desulfobacterota > Desulfobulbia > Desulfobulbales > Desulfocapsaceae > Desulfopila_A. Next base: position 13,532 of record JBHEOR010000026.1, on the reverse strand, counting down.
TGATCCTGCCGCTGAGCAGCACGGCGACGAGGTAGCCGACAAAATTGGCCGTGGAGAGAAAGCCCATTTCAGCGTAGCTCAGATCAAGCGCCTTACCCATCGAGGGCAGAAGCATTCCCAGGGAAAACCGCCCCAGGCCCAGACAGGCAAATATGCACACGGTGCCGGCGGCCATGATGACCCAGCCATAATGCACTGGAAATCTGTGCCCGGGATGTCTGGGCGGCGGCCCGGAAGCGTGACGGTTTTCCATGCAGAATATTCTTAAAGCTAGGGCAGTCGCCGCACGGCACCCTTGTCGGCCGAAGAGGCAAACAGAGCATAGGCGCGAAGGGCCGTGGAAATATTGCGCCCCCTGTCTTTCGGGGTGTAGGCCGCATCTCCCCGCTTTTCCTCCTCTTGGCGTCGCTTGGCCAGTGCCTCGTCTGAAATACTGATGTTTATGGTGCGCTGCGGGATGTCTATGGCTATGGTGTCTCCATCCTGCACCAACGCTATATTACCGCCTGCCGCCGCCTCCGGCGAAACATGACCGATGGAGAGGCCGGAGGTGCCGCCGGAAAAACGGCCGTCGGTGATCAGGGCGCATTGTTCGCCAAGATGCATGGATTTGAGGTACGACGTGGGGTAGAGCATCTCCTGCATACCCGGCCCACCTTTGGGCCCTTCATACCGGATTATGACCACATCGCCCGCCGTGATGTCGCCATTGAGTATAGCGTCGCAGGCCTGGTCCTGTGAGGAAAAGACACGGGCTGTGCCCGTAAAGGTGAGAATAGAAGGATCAACGCCGGCGGTTTTGACAATGCAGCCGTTTTCGGCAATGTTGCCATGGAGCACGGCCAGCCCGCCCTCCGTGCTGTAACAGTGTCCCATGTCCCGGATGCAGCCTGTGCGGCGATCGAGATCGGCTGCTTCGTACATGGTGTGCTGCGAGCCCATGACCAGGTTTCTGCCGGAGGATGCCGGAGCGCTGAGATACAGGGTTTTTGCCGCATCCGTTACCGATTCGCTCTTGAGGTCCCAGGCGGCCAGTGTGGTCGCCAGGCTTTTGGCGTCAACCCTGGAGACCGAGGTGTCAAGCAGCCCGCCCCGATCGAGTTCGCCCAGGATAGCCATGATGCCGCCCGCCCGGTTGACATCCTCGATATGATACGACGAAGAGGGGGATACCTTGCAGAGATTGGGGACCTTGCGGGACAAAGCGTCGATATCGGTCATGGTGAAATCAACACCGGCCTCGTGGGCAATGGCGAGGAGATGGAGGACGGTGTTGGTTGAGCCGCCCATGGCGATGTCCAGGGTCATGGAGTTCATGAATGCCTGCCGGTTGGCGATGGAGCGGGGCAGCACCGAAGAGTCTTCATTTTCGTACCAGTTTTTGGCCATCTCGACGATGCGGGAGGCGGCCCGCTCAAACAGTGAAGTCCTGCCGGAGTGGGTGGCAACGACGGTTCCGTTGCCGGGCAGGGCCAGCCCCAGAGCCTCGTTGAGGCAGTTCATTGAATTGGCGGTGAACATGCCCGAGCAGGACCCGCAGGTCGGACAGGCGCTGCGCTCTACCTGCTCGATCTCGCTGTCGCTGACCTCAAGGTCTCCGGCCAGCACCATGGCATCGACCAGATCGTATTTTTTATCCCCGGAAATTCCGGCCTCCATGGGCCCCCCAGAAACGAAAATCGTCGGAATGTTAAGACGCATGGCCGCCAGCAGCATGCCGGGGGTTATTTTGTCGCAGTTGCTGATGCAGATCATGGCATCGACGGTATGGGCGTTACACATATATTCAACGCTGTCGGCAATGAGTTCTCGCGAGGGCAGCGAGTAGAGCATGCCGGAATGCCCCATGGCAATGCCGTCGTCGATGGCAATGGTGTTGAATTCGGCGGCAAACATCCCCAGCTCGCCAATCAATTTTCTGATGTGCTGGCCTATTGCATGAAGGTGCACATGGCCCGGAACAAACTGGGTGAATGAGTTGACGATGCCGATGATCGGTTTGCCCATCTGTTCCTCTTGCATGCCGTTGGCCCGCCAGAGGCTTCTGGCACCGGCCATTTTTCTGCCCTGGGTGGTGGTTGCGCTGCGGAGTGTTATTGCCATGGTGTTTGCCTGTAGTTTGTAGTTGCGTCTGTGGTTCCGTTTGTAGTTTCGTTTGTAGTCCCGTTTGTCAATCTCGTCAGCAATTCCGCTATAAAATAGGCGGGAAAAAACAGGAAATGTGTGATATGGTATCGAGAATTTCTTGTACCTTGCCGGTCAATATACTATGAAAGAAGGGGCACATGCACTTTTTTTCAGGAGGAAGCCATGAGAAAACCGGAAATCGACTACTGGATCACTACAATGCTGGAGGCGCATAAGAACGTTTCCGACTTGAATATAACCGTGGGGAAAAAACTGCAGGTGGAAGCTGAAGGGCAGTTGATACCGGTCGATGTCTCCCCTGATATCAACAGGATAAGCCCGTTTCAGGCAGAGGCCTTTGCCATGAACCTGATCGGCAATAATAAGCGGCTATTGTCCGATCTGGTGGAGCACGGTTCATGCGATCTCTCCTATTCGCTGGGCAAGAAAGGCCGGTTCAGGGTGAATATTTTTACCCAGAAGGGCTGTTTCTCAACGGTTTTGCGGAAACTGGAAACCGACGTGCCCACCATCGAGGGTATGGAATTTCCCCAGTCCTTTGACAGGATGGCGGCCGAGCTCAACGGGCTGGTCCTTTTTACCGGCGCCACCGGTACGGGTAAAACGACCTCGCTTGCCGCCCTGCTCAACAGGATTAATGAAAACCGGGCGGTACATGTCGTCACCCTGGAGGATCCCATTGAATATGTCCATCCGCATAAAACGTCCACCTTTAATCAGCGTGAACTGGGCAATGACTTCAGCTCCTTTGCCGGTGGCATGCGCGCGGCGCTGCGGCAGGCTCCCAAGGTGATTCTGGTGGGTGAGATGCGGGATCGGGAGACCATGGAGATAGGGCTGACGGCGGCGGAGACGGGTCATCTGGTTCTGTCGACGCTTCATACCATCGACGCCGGGCAGACCATCAACCGTATTCTCGGCATGTTCGAACAGGAAGAGCAGCCGCAGATACGCCATCGGCTGGTCGATACCATCCGCTGGATTGTCAGCCAACGGCTTCTGCCCCGTGTCACCGGCGGCAGGGTGGCGGCCATGGAGATCCTCAGTACCAGCTTGCGCGTCAAGGATCTTATAATCAACGGTGAATCGGAGGAGAAAACCTTCTATAATATCATTAAAAACGGTTCGGCCCTGGGGATGCGCACCTTTGACCAGCATATTCTCGAGCTCTACAGCAGCGGGGTTATCACCGAGCAGACGGCAATGGCCAGCTGTTCTCAGAGAAATGAAATGAACAGAGGAATTGACCAGATAAAGGCTGAACGGGGTGAGGCGACAACGTCGCTGACGGGGTTGTCCATGGAAGAAGAAGAGCAGCTCCACAGTGGATATTGATAAAGAGGGGTCCCAGAGAGTCTGGTAGTCTGGTAGCCTGTTAGCCCGGCAGCCTGGTATACGAGGTAAGAGGTGGTGATGAAGACACAATGTAGTGCATGCGGCAAACAATTAAAACTGAGCGCCAAAATTCTGGAGAGCGTCACACAGCTTGAAGCCGGTAGAAATGTCCGTATTAAGTGTCCCGGATGTAAAGAGCCGATTATTCTTGACAGTTCCATGTTGACAGAGGGGCATGCCGGGGCAACGGGTTCTCCTCAAGCCCGGGCCAAGGTGCGGCGGTCGTCCGGCGAGGCTGTCCCCAAAAGCATAAAACCGCCGGCGCCGCCCGATATATCCTGGATTGAGGAAGGGGTGTTTGAAAATGACGATGTCATCGAGGATGTTCCGCTGGCACTTGTTCTCATGGAAGACGGTGCTCAGAGAGATACAGTTGTTGAGAGTATTGAGGGAATAGGGTATAAGACTGAGTTCGTCAAAGATTCCAGGGAAGCCATGCAGAAGATGGAGTTCGTCGAATATTCGGCGGTCGTTCTGCAGTCCGGGTACGACGGTGAGCCTTTGGCGATATCGAAGTTTCATCAGCATATGTATGAGATGAATATGTCACGCCGGCGATTTATCTTTTATACCCTCATCGGCAAGGAGTTTCAAACGCTCTACAATCTTGAGGCCCTTGCCAATTCCGCCAACCTGGTTGTCAACGACAACGAGATTCCCTATTTTAACGTCATCCTGCGCAAAGCAATTCCTGAATATGAAGAGCTTTTTGGTCCCATCACCGAGGAGCTTCGTCTGCAGGGCAAATAAAGGTGTATTTATTTTATGATCAAACAATTTTTTCAGTCGGTTCGCCGACGGTTCCGTGTTGATGTTCCCCAAAAAGGAAAAGCACCGGAGACATCACCCGAACCCCAACCCAAAAAATCCGGAGGCGTGGCCACTGCTTCCGAAGCCGACCAGGTGGCTGAGCCACAGTCAGAGGTCAAAGAGGACAAGGACCGGATGCCGGAAATACAGGAAACACCAGCACCCCCGACCGAACGCCCAAAAAAGCGAACGTGGGAGTTACGCGATTTTGAGGTGGAACCGGTTCCGGGAAAGGTCCGCTTTCATGATATCGGCCTGCCGCAGCCGGTGATGCACGCCATTGCCGATTCTGATTTTCGCTACTGCACCCCGGTACAGGCCGAATCATTGCCGCATCTCCTGGAGGGCAAGGACCTTGTCGGGCATGCCAACACCGGCACGGGGAAAAGCGCTGTTTTTCTTATTACCATTCTCACCCGGCTCTACAATCAACGGCAAAAAAAGGACGGGGCGGTCAAGGCCCTGATTATTGCGCCGACGCGAGAGCTGGTAGGCCAGATTACCAAGGATGCCAGGGCACTTGGTAAATATTGTAATGTTCGTATTGCTCCGGTGTACGGCGGTACTGACTATAAAAAGCAGATGGATTTTGTCGAAAACAACCGGTGTGATATTGTTGTTGCCACACCAGGGCGATTGCTTGACTTCTGCGGTAAAAAAATTATCGATCTGAGCAGATGTTCGACGCTGGTGATCGATGAGGCCGATCGTATGCTTGACATGGGCTTTATCCCCGATGTTCGCCGCATCGTCGGCCAGCTGCCTGACAAAAAAGATCGGCAAACACTGCTGTTTTCGGCAACCATAACCGATGAGGTCAGACGGCTTGCCTATCAATGGTGCACCAAGCCGGTCAATGTGGCCATTGAGCCTGAACAGGTGGCGGTGCAGAGCGTTGATCAAAAGGTCTATTTGGTTACCAGCGACGAGAAGTACGCAGTGCTCTATAATCTTCTCCAGCAGAATGAGGGCGCACGCATCGCAGTCTTCGCCAACCAGAAGATAGAGGCGAGAAGGCTCTATGAGCGGCTCCAGCGAAACTCCATCGAGTGCACCCTGCTCTCCGGTGATGTTCCTCAGGAGAAACGGACCAAACGGCTGGAAAGCTTCCGTTCGGGGCGTATTCCGGTTCTGGTTGCCACCGATGTTGCGGGAAGGGGCATTCATATAGAGGGCATAACCCATGTTATTAATTATACGCTGCCCTATGAGCCGGAGGACTATGTCCATAGAATAGGAAGGACGGGTAGAGCCGGGGCTGAGGGGATCTCCGTCAGTTTTGCCTGCGAAGAGGAGAGCTTTGTCCTGCCGGAGATAGAAGAGTTCATCGGGCGTAAGCTTGACTGCAGCCAGCCCGATGAAGAGTTGCTTGTCCCGCCGCCTAAAGGTAAAGGCAAGGGCAAGGATAAAGCCAAAGCCAAAGCGAAAGGCCCTGCCCCTGAAGCGAAAAAACCCCAGGGCGGCAAAGGCGGCAGGAGCGGACCCCCTTCCTCCGGCAGATCAAGGAGGAGAAGACCTTCCAGTTCTCGTCCACCGGCAAAGAGCTCATCGTGACAAGCTCAAAGCACTCGCAGGGGGGCGTCCGAAAATAAGCATTTTCGGCCGGCCTCCTAGCTTTTTTGCATGGCCGCTATGATTGCCGGCAGGAAAACGATCATATCATCGGGTTTTCTGCTGGTGATGAGGGTACCGTCAACCACCACGGCTTCATCAACCCAGTCTGCGCCGGCGTTAACCATGTCGTCCTTAATGGCGAAAAATGACGTCGCCTTTCTGTTTCTGAGGATATCGGCCGAAATCAGCATCCAGCCGGCATGACAGATGGCCGCTATGACTTTTCCCGCCGTGTCGGCTTTTTTGACAAATTCCACCATGTGCTCATGGCGGCGCATCATATCAGGGGCGTACCCGCCGGGGATAATGACTGCGTCAAACTCCTCTGCGCTCACATCACCTGCGCTGACATCCGCCCGGGCAACTGTGCCGGGCTTACCGGTAAATTCCCGGCAACGTCCCGAGCCGACCACAACCACCTCCGCTCCAGCCTCCTGCAGACGATAGTAGGGATACCAGAACTCATAGAGGTTGAACATATCTTCAACGAGGATGGCAACTTTCTTGTCTTGTAGTTCCATTTTTTTCTCCTGTGTCAGCAAATAGTTACGGGTATAGAGTTGACTCAATCACCTTGCCTGCCCGGTGAGCGGACCCTAAGGCTTCCTTTCTTTACGGTGTGACATATGCCGCCCTTTTGTCAAATACTATTTTGTGATTATGGTGCCCTTACGTGCCGATACGTGCCGATAAAAATATCATTTTGATCATAGGTCGATTTTTATGATATCATTATGTACCATCGCGTATGGGTTCGTTGCTGACGGCAATAAATAAAACTTGTCAAGCATAATAAAGTTTGCTATTTATTGTGGTCTTATAATGAGGACAGGTGCATGCCGTACTGCACCACAGGCGCTCTATACCAGGGCAAAGAAAAATCTTAATCGAAATGGCCTTTGAGATAGTGCCCATCCATAAACCAGATACCAGATTTTTCGGAGTCTCACTTCGAAGACTCCGAGAAGGCCGTTTTTGGATATGCATGGTTCATTGGTCGAAAGAAGAGCAAACTCCATGACAGAAGAACTAAGAACCCAGGAAACAGGCGGAGAAGAGTTAAGTTTTGCGGAACTCTTTGAAATGGAAGAAAACAACAAGGTTGTTGCGGTAGGCGATGTTGCCACTGGCACCATAATCGGTGCCGTCGATGACCACTTTCTCGTGGATGTCGGCGATAAGGCGGAAAGTTATATCGCAAAATCGGAATTCCGTCTGGAAGAAGATGAAGAAGTAGCAATAGGTGACACCTTCGAAGTTTTTATAGAGCGACGCAAGGAAGAGGGTGGACTTCTTTTATCCCGGGAAAAGGCTATTGCCATTAAGGTCTGGGAAGAAATTGCCAGAATCCAGGAAGAAGACGGCACCATTGAAGGCAAAATCGAAAGCCGTGTCAAGGGCGGTATGTCCGTTGATATCGGCGTTCCGGCTTTCCTTCCTTACTCTCAGATAGACCTTCGTCCGGTAAAGGACCTCGATGCCCTGATCGGTCAGTCGTTTGAGTTCAAAGTGCTCAAGTTCAACCGTAAGCGCAATAATGTGGTTATCTCCCGCCGTGCCATTCTTGAAGAGGCCCGTCAGGAGCTTCGCGAAAAGATGCGTTCGCAGCTCGAAGAGGGCCAGATCATCAAGGGCGCCGTCACCAATATTACCGATTACGGACTTTTTATCGACATGGGCGGCATGGACGGTCTTTGTCATATTACCGATCTTTCCTGGGGCAGGGTTTCGCATCCCGCCAAGCTCTACAAAGTCGGCCAGGAGCTCGAAGTCAAAGTCCTCAAATATGACCGTGAAAACGACAGGGTTTCCCTCGGCGTCAAACAGCTGCGCGAAGATCCGTGGGAGACGGTTACGGAGACCTATCCGGTGAACGAGAAGACGGTCGGCAAGGTTGTCTCCATAACCGACTACGGTGTGTTTGTTGAGTTGGAAGAGGGCGTTGAAGGGTTGATCCATGTCTCTGAGATGACATGGTCGAAGAAGCCGCGCCATCCATCCAAGATGGTTTCCGTGGGTGATGAGCTCGAGGTTATGGTGCTCAACATCGAGCCGGAAACCAAGCGCATTTCCCTTGGTATGAAGCAGCTCCAGCAGAACCCCTGGGATCTTGTCACCGAAAATTATCCGGTGGGCTCGATCATTGAAGGCAAGATCAAGAACATCACCGATTTTGGTATATTTATAGGGATTGAGGAAGGTATTGACGGCTTGATCCACGTTTCCGATCTCTCCTGGACCGAGCGCATCAAGCATCCTTCCGAGAAATATGCCAAGGGTGAGACCATCCAGGCCGTTGTCCTCAAGATCGACAAAGAAAACGAGCGCTTCTCTCTGGGCGTCAAGCAGCTTGTTCCCGATCCGTGGCAGGAGGCATATAACAACTATCCATCCGGTACCGTTGTCGAGGGCGAGATCACCAATGTCACTGATTTTGGTGTCTTCGTCAAACTCGAAGAGGGGATCGAGGGACTTGTCCATGTCTCTGAAATCAGCAAGGACAAGGTCAAGACGCCCGTTGGGATGTATCAGGTCGGAGACACGCTCAAGGCCATTGTCATCAATGTGTCGGCCAAGGATAGAAAAATTGGTCTTTCCATCAAAACCCTTGAAGATGAGGGTGAAGAGCAGGCCGTTGAAAAGTTGAAGAAAAATGAAGAGAATAGTGCGGAAGCCTCACCTTCAACCTTCGGCGATCTCCTTAAAGCTGCTGCCGGAGGAAATCAGAGCGACGAGGAATAGGCTGTGGCCGTTGTTGTAGAGGAGCACGCAACCACACAAGGTTGCACACAAGGTTGCCTTGCCGGCGTTGACCGGCAAAGCAACCTTTTTTTATAAATATTGGTCAGTTGAAAGAATACACATGTTGAAAAAAGATTTGATAGAAAAAGTGAGCCAGGAGCTTTCATTACAAAGGCAGGACGTCGGTCTGGCACTTGATATAATTCTTGATACCATGGGCGAGGCATTGGCCGAGCAGAGAAGGGTCGAGCTCCGCGGTTTCGGCAGTTTTTCGACGCGCACCAGGAAGGCGAGAACCACCAAAAACCCGCGAACCGGGGTGGTCATGGATATTCCGGAACGGAAAACACTCCATTTTACCATGAGCAAGTCGTTGAAAGAGGCCCTTATCAGCTGAACGGGCTGATATCACCTTTCCCCCGGCGCAGGATCTCCGGTACATCGGCCGTCAAATCGATGACCGAGGAGGGATCGGGAAATGCCGGACCGCCGTCAATGATTATATCGACCCTGTTTCCGATGAGCATTTCTATTTGATATGCCTCCGTGGGAGGAGGGTCGTTTTCATACGGCACACTGGTGGTGATAATGGGGTTGCCCAGTGTATCCATGAGAAACGTGCAGATGGTGGAATCGGGGACCCGAATACCAACGGTTTTCTGTTTTGTCGACATGATCTTTGGTACAAGTTTGGTTCCCGGCAGGACAAAGGTATACGGGCCGGGAAGACTTTTTTTCAGCAAACGGTAGGCGGTGTTGGAAACATGGGCGTAGTGGCTTATGTTCTTCAAGCTGGAGCACATGAATGTGAGGGGTTTGTGCTTTGGCCTTTTTTTTATCTGAAAAATTGATTTAATAGCCTTTTGATTGAACATGTCGCAGCCGATACCGTAACCGGTGTCGGTGGGGTAGCAGATAACGGCGCCATTGAGCAGCTCTTTGACCACCTGGTCGATCAGGCGTTGTTGCGGATTGTCCGGGTTAATTGAGAGTAGCATGTGTTGTATGGTGTTCCCTTACGTGGTGTTGTTGACGGTTATACCTTCAAGCAGTTTCAAATGCCGGGGAATCTGATTACGTCGCTTCCCCGTACCTCGGTTGCATGGTTAGTTGCATGGTATCTGTTCAGGATGCAAGTGGCATCTCGGCTCCAGCTTCTGCGGTGCTGAATGGTTACGTTGCATGTAAAAAAAACTCCTGCGGTCGTTGTCACAGAAAGAATATACGCAGTACGTCGTAGTATGTTAAGGATTTTCATAGTCTATGCCGGCAATCTGGAAAATGTTGCGGCATAATTATCCCAAAAGGAGGTGACCATGTTACCCGAAGAAATAGAACTTGCATTAACTTTTGATGATTTACTCCTGGTCCCCTCTTCTTCGGAAGTGCTCCCCGGTACAGTATCGCTGACAACCAGGCTGACCGATTCCATTTCACTCAATGCTCCGCTTGTCAGTGCCGCCATGGATTCGGTGACGGAGCACCGGGTGGCAATAGCCATGGCCCGGGAAGGCGGCATCGGTATCATCCACAAAAATATGACCATCGAGCAGCAGGCAATAGAGGTCGAACGGGTGAAAAAGTCCGAATCCGGCATGATCATCGATCCGATTACCGTTACCCAGGATCAGTCGGTGGCCGAGGTGCAGGAGATCATGAGCAATTATAAGATTTCCGGGCTGCCGGTTCTGCATAATGGTAAACTGGTCGGGATCGTCACCAACCGGGATCTGCGTTTCGTCTCCGATAACGCCCTGCGGGTGGATGATGTCATGACCAGTAAAAAACTGGTCACCGCCAAGGTCGGGATTGATCTTGAACATTCCAAGGCACTGCTTCACGAACACAGAATCGAAAAGCTCCTTGTGGTTGATGACGACGGCAACCTCAAGGGCTTGATCACCATCAAAGATCTGGAAAAGATAAAGAAATACCCCCATGCCGCCAAAGATTCCTTTGGCCGGCTCATCGTCGGCGCAGCCCTGGGCGTTGGCGACGACCTCTTGGAAAACACTGGAAAATTAGTCGAGGCCGGGCTTGACGTTGCGGTTCTGGATTCGGCCCACGGACACTCCAGGGGGGTGGTTGATGCGGTTGCGAAAGTCAAAACCGCCTTTCCCGATCTGCAGCTTATTGCCGGCAATGTGGCAACCTCGGAAGGGGCGGAAGATCTTATCAAGGCGGGAGCCAACGCCATCAAGGTGGGAGTCGGACCAGGCTCCATCTGCACCACTCGAATAGTCGCAGGTGTGGGTGTGCCGCAGATGACCGCTTTGCGAAACTGTGTCAGGATTGGTGAAAAATACGGTATTCCCATCATCGCCGACGGCGGCATCCAGCACTCCGGTGATCTCGCCAAGGCCATTGGTGCCGGGGCCCATGCTATAATGATCGGCAGCCTTTTTGCCGGAACCGACGAAACACCCGGCGAAACTTTTCTCTATCAGGGGCGGACCTATAAAGGCTATCGCGGTATGGGCTCGCTGGGCGCCATGGGAGAAGGCTCCTCGGACAGGTACTTTCAGTCCGATGTCAAGAGTCAGCTCAAAATGGTACCGGAGGGCATCGAGGGCAAGGTCCCCTATAAAGGCACGCTGGTTAACGTGATGTACCAGCTTCTTGGCGGTCTTCGTTCCGGTATGGGCTATGTCGGCGCGGCAAACATCGAGGAGTTGCGCACCAGGGCCAAATTTGTCCGTATTTCAACTGCGGGACTGCGTGAGTCGCATGTCCATGACGTTATCATCACCAAAGAGGCGCCCAATTATAGAACTGCTTGATAGCTCAAGCTCTAAAATGTACACAAAAAATCGACTATGAATATCCATGAAGAGATGATTCTGATCCTCGATTTCGGATCACAGACCACGCAGCTCATCGCCAGGCGTATCCGGGAGCAGAAGGTCTATTGCGAGATACACCCCTACTCCACGGATATGGCAAAAATCCGGGCCATGGAGCCCAGCGGCATTGTACTGTCCGGTGGACCGGCTTCGGTGTATGACAGCGATGCTCCTGTTTCCGACAGTGAAATCTTTGATATGGGAGTACCGGTGCTGGGCATTTGCTACGGTGCCCAGCTTATGGTGCAGCAGCTTGGCGGCAGCGTGGAGATGGCCCAAAAGCGGGAGTTTGGCAAGGCGGATCTGGTTGTCCAGCATACCGACGGCCTCTTTGCAGGACTTGAGATCGGCATCGCCATGCATCAGGTCTGGATGAGCCACGGTGATAGGGTGAAGCAGATGCCTGAAAACTTTGTAGTAACCGCCACCAGTGAGAATTCCCCGCTGGCCGCTTTCCGGCACAGCGAAAAACCCTTTGCCGGGGTCCAGTTCCATCCGGAGGTTGCCCACACCCTGATCGGCACCGATGTCTTGCGTAATTTCGTCTTTGGCATCTGTGGCTGCAGCCCGACCTGGACCATGCGTTCCTTTATAGAATCCACCATTGAAGCAATTCAAGAAAAAGTCGGTTCGGCCAAGGTTCTCTGCGCCCTTTCCGGCGGGGTCGACTCCTCCGTGACCGCGGCAATTGTCCATAAAGCCATCGGCAACCAGCTCACCTGTATTTATGTCAACAACGGCCTGATGCGCACCGGGGAATCACAGTCTATTCTCAAGTTTTTTAAAGAGAAGACTATGCTCAATGTCATCGATATTGATGCAGAATCATTCTTTCTCGGGGAGTTGGAGGGAGTTGTCGATCCGGAGGTCAAGCGGCGGCGCATCGGCCTTGGCTTTATCAAGATTTTTGAGGAAGAGGCGGCCAAACTCGGCGAGGTCGATTATCTGGCACAGGGCACGTTGTATCCCGATGTCATTGAGTCGGTTTCTTTTCGAGGTGAGGTGCCGATAAAATCGCATCATAACGTCGGCGGTCTGCCGGAGGTCATGAGACTTGATCTGATAGAACCGCTGCGTGAGCTGTTCAAGGACGAGGTACGACTGCTCGGTCTGGAACTGGGGTTGCCCGAGGAGGCCATATACAGACAACCCTTCCCCGGCCCAGGTCTGGGGATCAGGATCATGGGCGAGGTGGATGCAAAACGTCTGCGTATCCTGCGTCAGGCCGATGTCATTGTCCTGGAAGAGATGAAAAAGAGCGGCATGTATCGCCGGGTGTGGCAGAGCTTTGCCGTGCTTTTGCCCATCCAGACCGTTGGCGTGATGGGGGACTACCGCACCTATGAGCATGTTATAGCCATTCGGGCGGTTGATTCCAGGGACGCCATGACCGCCGACTGGTCGCGGCTGCCCTATGATATTCTCCAGGTCATCTCAGCCCGTATTATAAATGAGGTGCGCGGCGTTAACAGAGTGGTCTATGATATTTCTTCCAAACCTCCCTCAACCATTGAATGGGAATGATGTAAGCAGTCGCAGGCACCCCATCTTTGTACGGTCGCGGCCGCCCGCATAGTGTGGGCTATAGCGAACAGCCTGCGACCGCACAAATCTGGAGCACCTGCAACTGCTTACGTATGAGAAGTACGGCAAAGCTCAGCTCATCGACCCGGGGGTATTCACATGTTGTTTTCAAGGGACGCCATAAACCCGTCCCTGGGGGCTTAGCTGCAGCCGTCCGGGCTGCAGATACCCTTGAAAACAACATGTGAATACCCCTTGCCTCTCGTACGCCGAGCTGAGCAGTGTCGGCAATCGAGAAAAAGTGTAAAAGTGTACATCGAAGGGCCGGTATGCGCCGGCCTGATTGTAAATGGTGCAGGCAATGCTCAAGACAGGAATATATGTAGATGGGGAAAATATCCGCCTGTGCGGCGGCTATGGCATGCGCTATGACGTCCTGGCCGGTCTGGCCAATAC
>JBHEOR010000259.1:0-2997 GCA_046260685.1 Desulfopila sp. | reverse complement strand
GGAAATACCAGAAACAGTCTGAATTTCATGATCCAGACGCTGCTGCAGGATCTTCTCGCACGTCCCATCGGCCGTCTGTCCGCCCTGCTTCCAGCCGGGGTGCGGGATGGCCTCTATCAGTCCATTCAGAAAATGGCCTCGGACATGCTGGCCGTTGAGGTGCCCGGCCTGGTCGAGTCGTTGAATCTCAAGCAGATCGTCAAGGAAAAAGTGGATTCCCTGGATCTGATGCGTCTGGAGAGACTGCTCCTCTCCATCATGGAGGAACAGTTCAAGTATATCAATCTCTTTGGCGCGATCCTCGGGTTTCTGATCGGGTGCCTGAATGTGGTGTTGCTGGCCGCTTTTTAGGATACATTATTGGCAGTGAGAAAAAAAAGGCAGGGGAGCGGGGACCTTTAGCGCTTCCTGTGAATTGAGATCAGGGCGGTATACAGGAGGTATATTGACTTTTGAAAATCAGAGATTCAGTAGACATCTCAACCTGGGGTAAATTGAGAAATTTCTGAAGTTGGATGTGGCAATATTAATAGCTAAGAGAAATCGTTAAAAACTATCTTCATTGAGATTTTTTTGGAGTCTTAAACGCCTATATCACAAAAGATTAAGTAGAAGATGAGTCAAGCAAAGTCGCGGTAGGAACGCCGGTCTCCCGGCGCCCCCCGCACAGATCCGTACGTGAGGAACTACCTCATACGGCTCCTACCTCGGGTTGGTGACACAAAGTCGCTGGTTGGGATAGGGGTGCCTTACTCTGGCCGTGGGCAGCCATGTTCTGACCAGCCGCTTGAACCTTTCCCAGGTCAGGCTACGGGCTTTATGGCTCCTGCGCCTAAGCGCTTTGAACCAGTCCCGCATTATCTCTGTGCGAAAGGTATCGGTGGCCTGTCTGTTCCCAGGAACTCCATAGTAGTTAAGGTGACCATTCACAACCGACCGCAGCCATTTTCCCTGATCCGGGACCGGCACATGTCGTCGCTTCATGATCTCTTTCCTTATTTCTTTTATCTTGCTCCTGAGACGCTTGGCGATGGTTTTGCGCCGAATGGTAAATCTCCCGCTCTTCCGTGTTTTTGCACAGATATGGGTAAACCCCAGAAAATCGAAGGTCTCGGGTTTACCCTCTCCGCGTTTCTCACGGTTGGCAGCGGCAAATCGCCCGAACTCAATGAGCCGGGTTTTCCCTTGGTGCAACTCTAATCCAAATTTTGCTAGCCGCTCCCGTAAATCCTTCAGGAGTTGCTCTGCATCATTTGGATATTGACAACCTATGACGAAATCATCGCAGTACCTGATGATGATTACTTCGCCACGGGAGGTCTTTCGCCACTTGCCTACCCAAAGATCAAGAGCATAGTGCAGGTAGATGTTGGCCAGCAAGGGCGAAATTACCGCCCCTTGTGGCGTTCCCACTGTACTCTTTGACCAGACACCCTCCTCCGACACACCAGCCCTGAGCCATTTCCGGATCAGGCGGATGAGTCGTTGGTCGGCTATGCGATGTTCCAGAAATTTTATCAGCCACTCATGAGAGATGGCATCGAAAAACCCCTGGATATCCGCATCCAGCACCCAGCTTATCTTCCGCTGTGTTATTCCGACATAGACCGCATCCAGGCCATTATGCTGGCTGCGACCTGGCCGGAATCCGTAGCTGAAACCGAGAAAGTCCTCTTCATAAATCTGATTGAGCACCCATACCACGGCCTGTTGGACTATTTTGTCCTCCAAACTGGCTATGCCTATCGGTCTTTTGCGACCATCAGGCTTGGGTAACCAGATTCGTTTCGAAGGTTTTGCACGGTATCCGCCACCTTGCACACGACCATGGAGATCCGCAACGCGTTCCTCCAGGTGCTCACCGTACTCCTGCCATGTTTCACCATCGACCCCTGATGCGGCATCGCGTTTCAGCGCTTTATAGGCATCTTGAAGAAGTGTTTCGGTGATATGGTGCATGAGGCTGGTGAAGCGAAGAGTCTTATCCTGCCCTGCTGCTTTGTGTATCCTCTCAAGTCCGTTCAATGTTTTCCCCTGTCCCTGTGTACAGGTCACAGTCGTCCTCTTGATGATTCCCCTTGGTCATCGCCCTTCCCTCCAGCATCTCCGCCGCCATACCGGGATTGCATGGCTTTGTTCGACACCTTCTCAGGTACTATGTTGATGTCCGACTTCTCAGAAACGTGCACGTCAGGAGTACGGCCACAGACCTTCCCTGACCGGCCCGCCGGCTCTACCTGCTGGTGGGCGCTTCTGAGATCTCCCGGTTCTCGAACATAGAGCTTCCACGCATGCACAGGGTCTCTGACTCCGCGGAGCCGGTGGCTGACTCGCTGGGTTTACGTCATATACCACCGTGTTGCCTTCCCCTTCAAGTCACAAGGTCGGCACTCCGGATGAGGTGATTTCGGAGCTCAATGGCTGGCCTGCGTGTTTCCCCTGTCAACGCTTCGCCGCTTCCTCACGGATAGCCGACGCATGACTCGCTGTCATGATGGAGCAGCTTCTCCTTTCATGTAAGGGACTTTCACCCTCTACCCTATGCCGGTTTATCCCGGCGCTTTCGACTTGACCCCAGCTGGTTCGTTATCAAACACATATATTCGCGTCAATATATACATCAACGTGGCATAACTCACTGCAGCTACAATCTGGGAAACCACTGCATGTATCTCTAAATAAGTTAATGCAATATACAGCACAAACAAATTGAACAAAAAGGACACAATAAATGCAACCAGATAACGAATGCTTTCTCCAACAAAATGGCCGCTACTTCGAAAAACAAATTTTTTTGAAAGTACAAATCCAGATGTAAAACCAACAGTGTAACCAACTATATTTGAAATTACAGGGGGAACACCTAGCGCCATCGCAATGAAAATAACAAAAAAACCAAAAATTGTATTCACCACGCCACTTCCAGAATATCGTGCGATATAAGCCGCCTCGTTCCTAAAATGGGATGCAAAATTATTTTTTTCCATTGTATTACCA
>JBHEOR010000258.1:0-3009 GCA_046260685.1 Desulfopila sp. | reverse complement strand
CCATGACGAGTAACGGTATAGATTATAAAACAGTTGTCGATCGCCGCTCCATTCTCAGATTCAGCGGCGCTCACGGGCGGCTTCGACCGCTCAAAAAGAGGTCTTGATTCATGGCAAAAGTTGTAACTATTGCACCGGTGACGCGTATTGAAGGGCATGCCAAAATAGCCATTCATCTGGATGACAGCGGCAATGTTGCCGATGCCTTCCTGCATATTCAATCATTGCGCGGCTTCGAAAAGTTCATTGAGGGGCGGGCGGCGGAAGAGGTGCCGCGTATCGTCAATCGTATTTGTGGGATCTGTCCCTGGATGCACCATCTGGCTTCAGTCAAGGCTGTTGATGGTGCTTTTGGTGTGATACCGACGCCGACGGGTCATCGGCTCCGGGAACTCTGCCAGGTGCTGGCCCATATCAATGATAAAATTCTTCATTTTTTCTTTTTAGCCGCGCCCGATTTTGTGTTGGGGCCCGATTCGGACTATTCCGTCAGAAATGTTATGGGCATTGTCAAGGCCCGGCCTGAGCTGGCACAGCGTGTCGTGAAGATGCGGCGTCTTGGTCAGGCAATGCTGGAGCGGTTTGCCGGCAAAGCAATCCATCCCATTGCCGGAGTGGTGGGCGGCTTTTCGAAACCGATGCTGGAATCCGAGCGGCTCGAAATGCTGAAAGATACCCGTATACTTCTTGATTTTGCCCGCTACAGTATAGACTATGCAAAAAAACATGTTTTTGCCGACTATGGTGATGTCATTGGTGAGCTTGGAGCGATCACAACCGGCTTTCTCGGCACCGTTGACCGGAGCGACGGGTCGTTACGGCTTTACGATGGTGTGCAGAGGCTGATGAAACCGGATGGCGGTTTCGTTGAATTCGAGGCGTTGCAGTATGATACCTATATCGGCGAGCATGTCGAGCCCTGGGGGTATGGCAAAATGCCCTATGCCAGATCGTGGCAGGAAGGGGTTTCCTTAAACCTCGACAGCCCCAAAGGAATCTACCGCGCCAATACCCTTGCCCGTATAAACGTTTGTGAGAAAATGGCAACCCCTCTGGCCCAGGCCGAACTGGAGGAGTTTCGTGCCGGATACGGCCGCCCGGCGCAGCAGACCCTGCTGTATCACCAGGCCAGGTTGATAGAAATGCTGTACGCCTGCGAGAGAACCATAGAACTGCTTGAATGGGATGATATAACCGATAGCGATATCCGCGCGACAGCTGTGCCCGGCGCCGGACGGGGGGTGGGCATTGTCGAAGCCCCACGAGGGACCCTGATTCATGATTATACCACCAACGAGCAGGGTTGCATCGAGAGTGCCAATCTCATTGTGGGAACGACACACAATATTGGCCCTATGAATATGAGTGTCAGGCAGGCTGCCGGTCTGCTTATAAAAAACGGCAATATTTCCCAGGGGTTGTTGAACAAGGTGGAGATGGCCGTTAGGGCCTATGACCCGTGAATGTCGTGCGCCACACATCGCCTGGATGGCGGTGTTCCCATATCTCTGCAGATATTTGACGGTAGCGGACGGAAAGTGGCTGAGCAGAGCAGCCGTTGAATTACTGACAAGAAATGCTCTGTCTGCCTTGTGGATGGATGTTTGCGGACAAGCGACAAGTATGAACAGAGCCCCACTAAACCGGGGAAGAGGGTATTTATGACAACATCTTCACAGAGACCGCTGAGAAAAAAAGTACGAGCTGAAAATCCCACTGGAGCGTGTGGGTATGTTGATCACATGACCATTGATGAATTGCGTGAGCGTGCCGTGGGAGAGGAGTTTGATGCCACCTGTCCGAGTTGTGGCATGTTTCACCTGACACGAGCAGAAATTGATCAGCTTAATAGTGAAAAATTTACGGAATCGCAGGATTTCGCCAAGCTGCGGGACGAGGCGGAAGAGTCAACCTGAACGAACACGTCATTGTACTCTTAGTCTGGTGGGGCATGTATTCAACGAGATAGAGGAGGCAGACCGACAAGCATATGACTAAAGTTTTGCTGGATCATGGTAAAGGTGGAGCGGCCGCCCAGGAGTTGCTGGGTGATATGTTTCTCAAGCATTTATCAAGTCCGGTGCTGCACTGTCTGGAAGACAGCGCTCTTTTGGAAGAGCACAGCGGCCGTCTCGCCTTTTCAACGGATTGTTATATTAACGAGCCGACTTTTTTTCCCGGAGGAAATATCGGCAGTCTGGCGATATATGGAACCGTCAACAATCTCGCCATGCGTGGGGCAATGCCCCTGGCGCTCGGTCTCGGTGTTATAATTGAAGAGGGGTTTCCTCTTAAAGATCTCGAAAAAATTATAATTTCGGTCAGCAAAGCCTCGACAGCGGCAGAGGTGGCGGTGGTTGCAGGTGATACCAAGGTAGTGCCGCAGGGTAAAATAAATGGAATATGCCTGAACACCTCCGGTATAGGGCTTGTGTGCGAAGGTACGGAGATATCCGGGGCCGGTATCGAGGAAAAGGATGCCATAATTATTTCCGGCAGTATAGGTGAACATGGCCTGGCAGTAAGAGGCGATATCTGTAATGTAAGCTGCTTAAGCCAATTGCGCCCTTTGCATTTTATGGTGCAGGAAATACTGCAGCATTTTCCCGATGCTCTGCATGCCTTGCGTGATCCGACCAGAGGAGGGCTTGCCACATCGCTTGTCTGGCTGGCCTCGGCTTCCGCGGTATGTATGGAAATTGAGGAAGAGTCTGTACCGATTTCAGATATGGTACAAATCCTGTGTCGTGAACTTTCACTCAATCCCTATCACCTCTCCAGTGAGGGCCGATGTATCCTCTGCTGTGCTCCTGAGTATGCGGCCGGGATCGTAGCCTTGATGCGATCAATGGAAGCCGGCAGAGAAGCCCGGATCATAGGAAAAGTCACAGCCTCTCCCATGGGCAGGGTTCGTCTCCACGGTAGAAACGGTATTCTTTCTTTTCTTGAAGCTTTATAACTGTCCAGTATTTCAGATTTCTTTTTATATATACGCGGCCAATCCGGTAA
>JBHEOR010000257.1:2612-3075 GCA_046260685.1 Desulfopila sp. | reverse complement strand
CAGTTAAACAACTACAGCTTCCAAGGAGCATTGCATGACTATTTCTCTTTTGACCACGGACTGCCCTGATCTGCAGCTGATGCATCGCGGCAAAGTCAGGGATATGTATGGTATTGAAGGACACGATGATAAACTGCTGATGGTTGCAACGGATCGAATATCAGCCTATGACGTTGTTATGAACGATGCCATACCGGAGAAGGGCAAGGTACTCACCCAGCTCTCGCTTTTCTGGTTCGATCTTTTAGGCGATGTTGTCGAAAATCATCTTATCACGGCGGATGTCGAAAGGTATCCCGAGGTGTGCAGGCAGTATCGGGATCAACTCGAGGGCCGTTCGATGCTGGTCAAAAAGACCACTCCACTGCCCGTTGAATGTATCGTGCGCGGATATATCTCGGGCTCCTTCTGGAGCGCCTACAAGAAAAATCAGGTTGTCTGCGGCTTTGATCTGGGTGAAGGG
>JBHEOR010000257.1:0-2515 GCA_046260685.1 Desulfopila sp. | reverse complement strand
AGCCTCTGTTCACGCCTTCCACAAAGGCGGCGCTTGGGGATCATGATGTCAATATATCGTTTGAGGAACTGGAACGGACGGTGGGTGAAGATCTTGCGGCACAACTGGCGGAGGTGAGTGTCGAGCTCTACAGCAAGGCGGCTGCCTACGCCCGGCAAAAGGGGATAATCATTGCTGATACAAAATTTGAGCTGGGCTGGAGGGATGGCTCGCTGATCCTCATCGATGAGGTCCTGACACCTGATTCCTCACGCTTCTGGCCATTGGATGACTATGTCCCGGGCCGTGGCCAGCCAAGTTATGACAAGCAGTTTCTGCGTGATTATCTGTCATCGCTTGACTGGGACAAAACACCGCCGCCTCCTCCATTGCCCAAGGAAATATTGCATAAAACCGGACAGCGATATGGTGAGGCATTGCAGCGTATCACGCAAGTGTAGTATGCCGACAAGTAATATGCGATAAGTAGTATGTGACACGTAGTATGTGATACCCCGTGTCGATCCGGATGAAGTTATTCATGGGCGGAACCGAGGTATTCGTGAAGGGATATGTTTTGTGTGAAAAAGCCTGCCTGGAGAAGTTTTGTGGGCATCGCCATGGTCGACCTGCAGTACAGTGATGCCCGATGCCTTCCCAGGATGCATTGCAGCAATGCGCTGGGTACCAACAGCATCAAGCCGATACCATAGTGTTTCTTTACGGTACTGAACAGGTCTTTTCTACTGGGGAAATCTCCCGAAGTAATATTGACCGGGGAGCTCAGCTCCTCATTTTCCAGTAGGAAAAGGACGGCGGCAAGCGCGTCTTCCGCACTTATCCAGCTGGTGCGGCTGTTGACATCGGAGCATATGGCATGAATGGAGGCGGGAAGCCAAGGCAGGCGTGGCAAGGCCGGTTTGGAAGATCTGCACACGATTGTACCAAGTCGCATATGCACAACGCGAATACCATTGTCTTCGGCCGCTCTGGTGGCAGCTTCAAGCTCTTTGAAATAGTGAGCCACGAAATCATTGCCGGAAGGAGTGCTTTCATCCGCGGTGTGCTGAGATGCAGAGCCGTAAATGTTCACTGATGATGTCAGCATGAGTGTTTCGGGTTTTTTGGTGCGTCCCGCAAAAAATCGGCAGATGGCTTCCGTCCGTCGGTGCGCTGTTGCTGGTTTGCCACGCCGAAATTTCTTGAGATCGCCATAAAAGACATCATCACCATACAGGATCATGACAACATCCATGGCTTGGCCCGCCGTGGTTGCCTCCAATGCGGCACTAATGGCTCCATCATCCCGGGGAAGCTCGTCGCAGAGAAAAAGAGTGGCCTTTTGGCGGAAAAACGACTCAACCAGCTGTGCCGCAAGAATTGAAGAGGTTCCTGCTATAAAGATATTCATGATGACTTCCGGCCTTTTCTGTTCAATGGGGGAGCCTTGCGCCTGCCGTCCAGGAGATGGTGCAGGGCCATGAGCGGGTGCTTATAGAGCATGCGTGGGCCGGAAAACCGCATCACCTGCTGTACTCGTCTGCGCATGTCCCTGTTATAACAATGGATAGGGCAGTTACCGCATGTCGGTTTATCCTCTTGAAAAGGGCAGCGAAGCAACCTTGTGTGGGCATAGTGCAGCAGGTCGCGGCAATCGGTGCAGAACTCATCTCCTCGTGCACCATGGTGGTGCGCCTTGCAGTATATTGCAAGCATTGCCTTGATCGTTTCGAACTCTTTGGCTACACGGTCATGCGAAAAATCTGCAGGATGTTGTGTGTTGTTAGATTGCATGCTGGTCATCGAGAGTCATCATGTATGCGCTTTGGTGTGGTGTGCTGCAAGTTTTGCAATGATAGCCCGGCATACCTGCTCCTGGGTCAACGCTCCGCCTTCAATGGTGATATCGGCATATTCGCTATAAAGATCAAGCCGTTCTTCAAAGAGATCTTCAAAGCTCTGCTCCGGTTTTTTGGCAAGCCCCCGGGTCTCGAAATTGTCAATGCGCCGCCGCAGTGTTTTCAGGTCGGCATGCAGAAAAACCACGATGCCGTCTTTTTGCAGATGCGCCATGGCGGCATGGCTGTAGGGTGCACTGCCGCCGGTGGAAATGACCTGGTTTTTCGGGGAGACTGAAAGCAGCACATCTTCTTCAATCCGGCGCAGCGCCATATGGCCGTCGCCATCGACGATCTGCTGCAATGTCCTGCCTGTCGTTGTCTGGATAAGGATATCGGTGTCCAGGAAATCCCTGGAGGTCAGTTTGGCGAGAATGATACCAACGGTGCTTTTCCCTGAACCGGGCATGCCGATGAGTACTATGTTGGAGTGTCTATGCGTCATTATAGATGCCTCTGTAGTGCGGTGCGGGCTGAGCAGGCGCCAATGAGGTGCTGCTGATTGGGTGTTTGTATTCCATCATGCACAGAGTGATTTTTAAAATTAATAATGAAGTATTCAGGGGACAATAGACTCTTTTTGCCCTGGAGGGTAAATACAGAAATGATTGAGCGCAAAGAAAAGACTGATGTAACTC
>JBHEOR010000256.1:0-3084 GCA_046260685.1 Desulfopila sp. | reverse complement strand
GTTTGAAGCCCGAAGGGAGCAGGCCGAAAATGAAGAGAAGGCCGAAGACCTGCGACTACTCTATGTCGCCATGACGAGGGCCAAGATCCGCTGTTACGTCAGCTGGGCGGATGTGAAGCAATCCGGCAGTGTCGGTGATTCTTTTACATCCGCCCTTGGCTATCTGCTTTTTCCGGACGGCAATCTTGAGCATCAGGCGCAGCAGGAAAATTTTATAAGATTGGCGGAAAAAAACTCCGTGGAGTATGTGCCCGTTTCCCTCAATGAACCGGTTTTGAGTTACCATAAAAAAGTGCAGGAAGCTGATCTGCAGCCAATGCAGGCCTCTGGTCGGTCTCTGCACACCGACTGGCAAATGTCCAGTTTTTCGGCCATGGCATCGCTTAGTGAATATGATTACGAACATGAACCGGTAGGATCTCCGGTTAGTATAGATAGCCATCGCCTGATCCCGGTAACCGGCCTGCCGGCAGGTCCAAATTTCGGGAATGTTATCCACGATCTCCTTGAAAGCCTGTCGTTTTCTGCTATCGCCCGCGAGGAGCCGGAGGACAAGGAAAAACTGGAGCTGTTACTCAGGCAGAAGTGTACGCGTTATGGGGTGGAAGCGGCATCCGTCGATGTGAAAAAACTGCTTGAGCTGGTGGTGACAACCCCGATGACTGTGGGCAGCTACTCTCTTTCCATGCTGGCTGACAAGTGGTGTCTAAAGGAAATGGGCTTTTATTTTCATCTCAGCCGCCTGGCAACCAACAAGATTAACGATCTTCTTGCTGATGAACCGACGGTTGCACCTCTTGGCTATAAAATGATGCGCGGATATTTGACCGGTTTTGTCGACCTCATCTGTGAATATGGCGGGAAATATTATATCCTTGATTATAAAACCAATTATCTTGGCGAAATGATGTCCGACTATAGCCCCGACAATCTTGTCGCGGCAATGCAATCTCATAATTATGGACTTCAGTATTGGATTTACACCCTGGTGCTGCATCGTCATCTGCAAAATGTATTGCCTGATTATCATTATGAACAGCATTTCGGGGGTGTGAGATACCTCTTTGTGCGGGGCATGTCTCCGGATATCCCAGGCAGCGGGGTATACTCAACCTTGCCTGATTACCGGAAACTCCTGGAACTGGACCTGGTGATAGGAGGGGATGAGCATGAATGAACAATATAGCCTCCTCGATAACCATTTTTCAAAATTTCTGGCCGAGCGGTCCCGCCTGTCCGGTGCCGATAAAGACAGGTTTGAGCAGCTGGTGAAGAACCTCACTTCCTCCCATGAGGCAGGACATAGCTGCCTGCCGGTTTCGGGTCCAGATGCACACCTGCTCGAAACTGTGCATCTTGTTTCCGATGGTGGTCAGACTCCGCTTGTACTCCATAATGGCAGACTCTATCTGCACAGGTATTTTCATTATGAAACCCGGCTGGCCGAACAGGTCAGCGATATGGCATCATTGGCTTTTCCTGATAATGAGCATAAAAACCTGCTCGACAGCTTCTTTGATGATGCTGAATCCGGAACCGATTGGCAGAAAGAGGCGGCCAAGGTCGCACTGCAAAAAGCATTGACCATAATTTGCGGCGGCCCCGGAACCGGAAAAACAACCACAGTGGTTAAAATACTGGCACTCATTCTTCTGTCGACAGACCAGCGGTTCGATGTGGCACTTGCCGCACCCACCGGCAAGGCGGCAATGCGCCTCAGTGAATCCATTGGCAAGAGTTTGCAGGGATTGCAGTTTCCGGAACACATCAAAGCGGCGATACCAGCTCAGGCAATGACCCTGCATCGCCTGCTTGGTTTTAAACGACATTCACCGCAGTTCAGGCATAACCGGCAAAACCCGATGGGCTGGGATGTGGTGGTAGTTGATGAAGCCTCGATGGTGGATCTGGCCATGATGAGTAAACTTGTCGATGCACTGAAACCCGGCGCAAGGCTGCTGCTGCTGGGCGACAAGGATCAGCTCGCCTCGGTCGAGTCGGGCGCGGTACTCGGTGATTTTATAAAAAGTTTACCGGACAATACCGTCGAATTGAAGAAGACCTATCGTTTCGACGATAACATAAAAAACCTGGCTGAAAGCATTAACGGTGGTGATAGTGAAAAAGCCTGGTCGCTTCTGGAGAATGCAAGTGCCCAGAATATCACAATCCTGCGATCCGACCTGATCGACTATATCGGCAAAAAGTACGCGCGATATATGGAAGAGGTGTATCGATCCCCCGAACCCGATGTTAAAAAAATCTTTGGTGTATTCAACAGTTTTCAGGTTCTGTGTGGGATTCATTATGGCAATCGCGGTGTAGAAGGAATTAACCGCAGGGTGGAATCATCACTTGCCCGACGGGGATTTGACTGTCGGTCGGACAGTTGGTATCCCGGAAGACCGGTACTTATCACCAGAAATGATTATAGTCTCGATCTTTATAACGGCGATATCGGCATCTGTTTGCCGGATCAGGCTGAAGGGACGGTTAAAGTCTGGTTTGAACGATCCGACGGCGGCCTGAGAGGCTATTCGCCATATCGTCTACCTAGCTGCGAAACTGTCTTTGCCATGACCATTCATAAAAGCCAAGGTTCGGAATTTGACGAGGTGGTTGTTGTCCTGCCCGATGAAGACAACAGAATCCTCAGCCGGGAGCTGATTTATACTGCCGTCACCCGTGCGAAAAAAACGGTAAAGCTCGTGACGGAACAACAGGTTTTTAACCAGGCACTGTCGAGAAATATTGAACGTTACAGCGGCCTGGCCGATCTGTTAACAGAACAGCTGCTCATTTGAAAATTTTAACGGTTCTTCCGGATTAAGTACTAACACCCCACAATGGGGTATTCTTTTTAATCCCCAAGCTTTGAGGGGGACTCTTTTTAGTCCCCATGCTTTGTAGGGGATAAGTGCCTTGGAGGTCACTTTGAGATTCTAATTTTAAAGTATTCTCCAGATTTCTTGTTTTTTATGAAAGTTTTCTGGAGTAAGGCACTAAATCAACACAATGTTCACCAAAGGTCAGTCCATGCGGCGCCATCTTCGTCAGTATTTTGCCAGTGAACATAGCCTACTA
>JBHEOR010000255.1:0-3091 GCA_046260685.1 Desulfopila sp. | reverse complement strand
AAAAGGAGAAATGTATTTGAAATCGTTAAGTTGGGTAGGCATCCAAGGTACTTACTTGCCGTTTACCGGCGTTAGTACCTTACTCCTTAACTTCTGTCATAAAAAACAAGAAAAGGGGTTTGGGAAAACCTTGTTGATCAGGACACCACCAAGGTACTAAAAATTCGTTGGCGCAGGCAACTTCTCCCCATCCATCAGTGCCGCGCGCAAGGGACAGGACACCGGGATATCCGTTCCTGCCCGATAGCCTTGCAGCAGATCGATGGATTGTAAGGCCAGCTCTCTTCGCACCTGGCGTCTTTCTCCCTTTACCCGGGCAATGGCCATATGATCATAGCCGGTCGTCTGGTGGCGCATCCAGGCAATGACTGCACTGCGCGCCCTCTCTTGCAGAGGAATGCGCTCGGTGCGCGCTACCGTGCCACTGCCGACCGGGGTTGCCAGCTCGGTGACTGCTCGTGCCAGTTGTGCGGCCAGTTGTGTATAACGGGGGTGAAACTTCAAAAAATCGACGACTGCGGTGTAAAAATCCCCGGCGTACGCCTGTTGCTTTTTCTCTCTTCGGGCCAGATCCTGCTGGCGTTTTCGTGCATAACCAGGTGCGGTACGTTTCTGCTCCAGCTCCTCTTTGGCAGCGAGAATATGGTCCTCTTTGACCCAGATCCCTTTGGAAATAAACCTTTTCTTAAACTTTACCTGGACGAGCCAGGTTGGTCCTTTTGCCTTGACTGTTTTGGTCAGCGGGCCGTCTCCCGGCGGGAGTAGAACCCAACCCTCCGGGACAGCCAGCTGTTCTCCGGCATCGGTCAGAACACTTCGGTCCGTTCGACCCGGACCGACAATACGATTTTGTTGCGGCATAGCGGGTAGTCTCTTATCTGCTGTTCTTTTCTATAGCTGCGACAAGAACATCATCCGTATAAGGTTTGGTGATATAATCATCCGCGCCCTGTTTCATTCCCCAGAATTTATCGCTCGGCTGGTCTTTGCTGCTGACGATAATTATCTTGATCTCCCTGGTTTCGGCATTCGTTTTTAACTCCCTGCACAGCTGAAATCCATTCTTATTGGGCAAGAGAATATCGAGCAGAATCAGATCAGGTTTTTTGGCGATCGCCGTCGCGACAACCTTATCACCGTCGGTCACGCCAATGGTTTTGTAGCCGTTCTCCGAACAAGCGGTTTCCGCGATGCGCATGTCCGTCGGACTGTCTTCCACTATCATTATCAGTTTTGCTGCCATGGATCTTTTCCTTCCGTATTAGAAATTGATGGCCTCGTAAAAATTCTCCATCAGAGGTCTACACTTACCTGCATCGTTACTCAATTTTCACTTTCGCCGCACCTGCAAACCGCTGCGAATATTTTCCAGCAGGCGCACAAAGGTGTTCTCCTCATACGGTTTAGTGAGATAATGCGTAACACCGAGTTCTCCGGCTTTTTTCTGATGCTTTTCCGAGGCCCGCGAGGTAAGCATCACCACGGGAATATCCTTGTACAACGGATGATTATTCAGACTTGCTTTCAATTCGTAGCCGTTCATTCGCGGCATTTCGATATCAAGGATAATCACATCGGGTAGAAAACCGTCCATTTTGGCCAGGGCATCCAGTCCGTCCACCGCCTGCAGCTGCTGCCAGGCGTGGCTCTCCACCAGCCGCGCGACACTGTGTCGGACACTGATAGAATCATCGACGATCAGTACCTTGAGGGGTTCGCCCATATCCTTTTGCCGCAGGGGCTCACCAGCAATCACTCCGCCCGCTGTGTGTGTGGTCACCAATTCCTTCAGGTTAAGAATTGGAATTATCCTGCCCGAGCCGGTCAGGGTCACGCCGCTTATGCCTCGAACGTGAATGAGATGACTGCCGAGATTTTTCAAAATAATCTCCCGCTGTTCGACAATGGCATCGACGGCCACGGCACACTGTTCTTCCCCCTGCATAAACAGGAGGGCCAGGACCCCCTCGGATGCCGCTGTCGGGATACCCATTTTATTTTCCAGCTGCAGGTGGTAGCCAAGATTGCTCACCTGGACCAATGCGTCACCAACGGGCAGAAACAAGCCCCCGGTATCGTCGTTAGAGACAATCTCGGCGGCAAAGAAACGTTTCACCTGCAGGATATCCTGCAGAGGGACGGCAAACTCTCGCCCAGCTGCCAAAACCAGAATAGCGCGGTTGACGGACAGGGTGAAAGGAACATGAATCTCAAACGCGACTCCATGGCCTGGAGTGTTGTGTATCTGAATCGACCCGCGCAGATTTCGGATATTTTGCCGGACAACATCAAGGCCGACACCACGTCCGGAAAGCGTGGTGATATTTTGCCTGGTGGTGAAACT
This sequence comes from Desulfopila sp., assembly GCA_046260685.1. Classification (GTDB taxonomy): domain Bacteria; phylum Desulfobacterota; class Desulfobulbia; order Desulfobulbales; family Desulfocapsaceae; genus Desulfopila_A. The sequence continues at coordinate 747 of JBHEOR010000255.1, read as the reverse complement.
GGGATGAAAGAGGTATTCGAGCAGTTCTTTTTCGCCCAGGTTCTCCGGTTTCGCCACCAGGCCGTCACGGCTGATTTTCTCTCTGATGAGCGACAAATCAATACCGCCGCCGTCATCTGTTAGGCGCAGGACAACATACCTGCTCCGCTGTTCGGCATGAAGAGTAATCGTTCCCGCTTCCGGTTTGCCGGCGGTCGCACGTACCTCGGCGGATTCAATGCCGTGATCGATGCCGTTTCTCAGTATGTGTAGAAGTGGGTCGGTTATCCCGGCCCAGATAAATCGATCCATAGAGACATCTTCCCCGCGTAGACGAAGAGAGGCTTTTTTGCCGAGTTTCGCGGCGGTATCTCGTACTGCCCGGAACAGAACCCGCGAAATGGAGGATAAAGGAGTCATCCTGATACGCATCAGCTTGTCCTGCATCAGTCGCATGGTCAACTGCTGTTTGCCGATCTGCCCGCTGATATCGCCGGCCAGGGAAGTGAGGGAGGCATGGATGGCGTTCACATCAATGGAGATCTCGTTCAGAGATCGTACGATCAGATGGAACTGTGAATAACGGTCCAGCTCAATGGGATCAAAATCGGCAAGTCCGGCTGCAGTCGGCACACCGCTTCCGCCTACTGCAGATACCGGATTGAAACCATACAGAGACGGCCCCTCAAATCCGAGCTCCAGTTCCTGAGACTTTCGGCGGAGATTTCCTTTGATATTTTCCAGCTCAACGAGGGTCTGATGAAACTC
>JBHEOR010000254.1:0-3172 GCA_046260685.1 Desulfopila sp. | reverse complement strand
GCTTCTGACTTCTATCTTCTCTCGCCAGGCTCTGCCAACAGCCCTAGAAAGGCTCTTTCCATTGGGCTATTATCTTTCAGTAAAATTGCCAAAAGCGACATAGTATTCCGGCTTCAGGGATCTGACTTCTGCCCTCTGACTTCTATCCCCTGCCCCCTGGTTTCCGCTCTGCTCTTTCCTGTTTCTTTCTTTTATGTCTGTCTTCTGACCTCTGACTTCTGACTTTTTGTAGGTTGGGGTGAATGGAATGAAGCCCAACTTTGTTCACTCTATGAATGAATTATGAATATCTCTAACCCTTTTCCGTTGCGATTGAATATTTTTGTTGGGCTGCGCTCCGCTTAGCACCAACCTACTATCCGATAGAGATAGAGCGTTCCGGCCAGGGTGCGGAATTGATGTAAAAGACGACGAGCTTCGGTCAAGCGTGTCGGCATTATAGCTGAACTTCATACGAAATCAGGTTTTCCTTGCTACCAAGTCCCCAAAGATGTCTGATTGAAACCAGCCGATTTACATATAAACAAAACCCCTTAACGATTTCTCGTTAAGGGGTTTTGTTGTTAAAGGCTTTTGTCAGCCTCTTTTTTTGGTAACGGCAACCAGGGAGGTAGTGCTGCATACTATTTGTGATATCCTTGCGCGTTCTTGGAAGCCCATACTTTATCACGGCTGCCATGACAGCTCAAACAGGCGTATTCTGCCGTCACAAATCCTTTCGCAAAAGTGGACACCTTGTCTCCATCTTTCACCTCCATAAACATATCGGCATCAGCATCTGTGTTGATCTTGAAAATATGGGTACGCACATCGCCCGTATAACTGGCTACACTGATAGCTGATTTTCCCGCCTTCGGCATATGGCACTCAATACAGTCGGTACCCTGTTTCCCATGAATAGTATTGGCATAGCTGGAAGCGATATCGTCATGACACTCCACGCAAGTGTTTTTTACGAGAATTGCACGCTCATGCGGATTATGGCAGTCAATGCAGTTGAGATCCTTGTGCACACCGACCTTGAGTTCATTGATCTGCTCATGATGTTGAATGAAACCACCTTTTGCCGGTGGCTCAGGTCCTATACCTCCACGTTGATGACATTTACCGCAGGCATCAGCTGTTCTATCGATTTTAATGGTTTCTTTTGAAGGATTGCGCAGATGTTCCATACCTGGACCGTGACATTCTTCACAGCTGATACCATCTTCCGCCCATGTCCCGATCATCCCTTCAAGATTATCCTGGTTACCCTCAGGAGAGTAGGCCGTCATATGGCAAGGCCCACATTTGTATGGCTTCTTCTCCCCTTGGTAATAAAAGGACCAGCTACCGTCCTCCAGATTGTATTGTGTCTTGGCCTCGGAACCATCTTTGGCAGAGGTGATAATATATCCCTGTTTATCTATGTATCGTGCTTTCTTATTTGCTCCTCCAATAACGTAGGAAATGTCATCCCAACTGTATCCGGGAGGAAGCGGTAGTTTCGCGTATCTGGCCTTTTCGGCTTTACGTAATTTCCAGGGATGCCCGGAAGCCTGCCAGGTATTATACTGCTCACTATGACAGGCAAAACATTGTTCCGAGCCGACATAATCACCACTCGCCGCCAATGCCGGCCAGGAAAAACAGAAAACGAACAGCACCGTCAACACCAGTTTCAATTTCATACACTCCTCCTCTGTTGTTTATTATTGACAGACCCTGTCGAGAAACAGGACGTAATAATGCCATACACAAGCAAGTGGTAAGAAAATTGCATCACTTTATGATAGTGTATCAATAACTGTCCCGGAAGTCCAACCGACACTTTTTTTTTGTCACATCAATTCACGGAAAAAGTCGTTCCCCTTGTCATCTACCAGAATGAAAGCAGGAAAATCCACCACGTCAATTTGCCACACTGCTTCCATGCCAAGCTCGGCATAATCGAGGCACTCAACTTTTTTGATATTCTCTTCGGCTAAAATCGCCGCCGGACCGCCTATGGAACCGAGATAGAAACCGCCGTGTTTTCTGCAGGCATCGGTCACCTGCGGCGACCGGTTTCCTTTGGCAATCATAACCATGGATCCGCCATGGGACTGGAAGAGGTCGACATAGCTGTCCATACGGCCCGCAGTAGTCGGCCCAAAGGATCCGGATGGTTTTCCAGGCGGTGTTTTTGCCGGTCCGGCATAATAAATGGGGTGTTTCCGCAGATATTCAGGTAAGTCGTTACCGGCATCAAGGAGTTCCTTGAATTTTGCGTGAGCAATATCTCTGCCAACAACAATGGTCCCGCTGAGAAGCAGAGAAGTTCCTACCGGATGTTTGCTCAATTCGGCTAAAATTTCAACCATGGGTTTATTGAGGTCAATCTTAACTCCATGGTCATGTTTTTCCCGATACTTCTCCGGAATCAATCGCCCTGGATTACTGTCCATTACCTCGAGCCATAGGCCTTCTCTGTTTATTTTTGCCTTGATATTGCGATCAGCGGAACAGGAAACACCCATACCGACAGGACATGAGGCGCCGTGACGCGGCAATCGTACAACCCGGACATCATGAGTAAAGTATTTCCCCCCGAATTGCGCTCCTATGCCGGTATCCTGTGCCGCCTTTTGCAGTCGCGATTCCAGCTCCAGATCACGAAATGCTCTGCCATGTTCATTTCCTGATGTGGGCAGAGCGTCCAGATACTTGGCTGAGGCAAGTTTAACGGTTTTCAAATTGGCCTCGGCACTGGTTCCCCCGATGACAAACGCCAGATGATAGGGAGGACAGGCTGCCGTACCGAGCGTCTTCATCTTGTCTACCAGAAAGCTCACCAGTTTTTCCGGGTTCAGAAGTGCCTTGGTTTCCTGGAAAAGATAAGTTTTATTGGCGCTTCCTCCCCCTTTCGCAATAAAAAGAAATTTATACTCACTCCCCTCCGTCGCATAAATATCGATCTGCGCCGGCAGGTTGGTACCCGTATTCACCTCTTTATACATATCCAGAGGAACGGTCTGGGAATAGCGCAGGTTTTCGCTGGAATAGGTAGTATACACTCCGCGGGCCAGAGCTTCTGCATCGTTGCAACCCGTCCAGACATTCTGGCCCTTCTTCCCCATGATTATTGCCGTGCCGGTGTCCTGACAGATCGGCAGTTCAAACTTTGCCGCAACTTCGGCATTTTTGAGAAATG
>JBHEOR010000253.1:0-3175 GCA_046260685.1 Desulfopila sp. | reverse complement strand
GGTCTATGCTGCGTACCCCGGACACATGACCACCAGTAATCTGTATTCCGACTGCAGGACAGTAATTGAGTAAATGTGCACCATAACGGCACGCCCAGCGCAGCAACTCGATAAGCAGGCGAGGCGAATTCGGTACAAAGCCATCCTGCCACAGAGCGGAACCTCGCAAACCGCCTTGATTGACTGCTGGAAATCGGGCAATGGTCTCTTTGACTGAGAGTACCCTGCCGGCGCTTAATTTTCGCTCAGGCAGCAATCCAGAATTGCGATCTGCCGATAAAAGATTGTCTAGCGCAAAAGCGGCCCGGAAAATAGCAGGGCGGTGCAACCCCTTTCCGTATAAGGGCATCAGGCAGTCGAGAGGTGTAGCAAGGTCAGGGAAATAACGTAAATACCAGCTACGCTCCATAACCGATTCCCGAAAACGTCGAAGGTCAAAAGACTGCAGGTAACGCAGACCACCGTGCAGGATACGCAAATGATTATAACTTGTCTGGCTGCCAAAATCGTTCTTTTCAACAACCAGGCACCGCAAACCGCGACGCACCGATTCCAGCGCCAAGGTCGCACCATAAATGCCACAGCCTATCACTATCAAATCATAATGGTTGTCGGCAAAGGCTGCAGGATCGCGATGTATAGCGTCGCTGGCCAGAGTAGTTTGTTTGTTCAAATTATCTTTCCTTTATTTCGAAGGGCCAGCTGGTTGGATATAAATTGACGAAGACCGAGGGGGCCGCCGAAGGTTGGAAGATCAAATGCCTGTGCTGTTAATTTTTTCTTGAGCCAGTCTGTAGGGGATGCCGGCGACAGCGTCCCTCTTGCCACTACGCCGAAGGCACCGTTACGCTCTCGGTCGCTTTCAATCGGCAGGGGGTCGCTGCCAGGCAATACTGAGATGCCCAGTCGGGGGGCATGTAACAAAAGATTAGGCCGCCAACACCAAGGTCGACCGCCGTTATCCCCAAGCAAGACCTGAGATTGCTGCATTACCTCTCGGACAATCCTGCCACGTTTACCCCACCATTTCCCAACCCCCCAGGGTAAAACTGGAAGGGCACCAAGTTTTTTCAAAAGGTACAGGCTTTCATGCAAAGAAAGCCCATTCGACACGGTTTTGACCGTTCCCAGAGCCATGACTTCTATTTTCTCTGCGGTCACTATTTGACGCCCGGCAATTACCCACAGGCGATCTCCTGTATTATGGGTAGCCAACATTGCCTGTTCGTCGCAAGCAGTTAACGCCCAGGGACCATTCTTTTGGTGGGGCTCGAGGTTTTTTAGTCGTTTCCAACCGTCAGCGCCTGCAAAATCTGCCAAACAGAGAAACGCCCGTAAATTATTGTCGGCAGAGAGAAATAGGCTCCCGGTGAGGCGGAAGTTCTGCCTGGCTTTATCGAGAAAAGTTGTCAGACTTAGACTGTCGTGCCAATGTGCATGACCGTCAATGAAATAAATATCGTTCATAGCTATGCTGGAAGCCGGATAATCCGGCAAATTGTGCGGGACAATAGCCACTCCTCAATTAAGTTCATCATAACCAGCCTTTGCTAAGGTACCACCTGCAGAGTTCGCGCAATCCCTCTTCATTATCATACCGCCCTGTGAAGCCCAGTTGTGTGCGCAATTTGCGCGTATCAAAGGCACGATCCTTGGTAAAGAAGGCAACCCGGCGGCGATAGATGGGAGGTTCCAGACCTATGGGACGGCAAAGCGCTTCGCACAGCCAACCAAGAGCAAAGAAGGGCCAGGCAGGCAGGCGGATGAAGAGCGGATGACGTCCCAGCTCCTTGGCGATGATGCGGACCATATCTTTGAATCGAACCGGTGTTGTATTGCCACAGATAAAAACCTGGCCAAGCGAGGCGGGATGGGAGGCGACAAGGATCAGGCAGTCGGTGAGATCCTCGACATGAATCAGATGATAATAGCCGGCGCTGAAACCGAGGATCGGCACCAACGGTAGCCTTGCCATGCGAAAAATCTTCAGCAGCCGTCGATCGCCTGGGCCGTAGATGGCCGCCGGACGAATCACTGTCAACGGCAGATCCTGTTCGATGGCAAACTGGCGAATCCACTGCTCTGCTTCAGTCTTGGTCACCTGATATAGATCACCGGGATTAAAGGGCGCGGTCTCGTCGGCGGGAATCGTCTCGATATGGCCGTGCACCCCCACAGTGGAGACGTGGACGAAACGTTTGAAGGCAGGCTGATTCAAAGCCTCAGTTGCCAGTAGTTGGGTGCTGTCGACATGCACTTGTCTGTAAACCTCGTCTTTGATACCCGCCGTGCGATAGGCGGCTGCCAAATGGAAAATGTATTCCACCTCTGCACAGCCCTGCCGGACAACTTCAGGATCGTAGACTTCACCCTTAAGCCATCGCACCGGCAGGGGCAACAAATTTTCCGGGATATTGTCACGACGATGAATGGCCGTCACCCGCGCACCGAGGTTGACGAGTTTCTCCACAAGCAGAGAGCCGCTAAAGCCGGTGGCCCCTGTAACCAGAACATTTACATCCTTCAAAGAGCTGCTCCTTTGACCTCAGTTCATCAGCTGTCGATAAAAATTTGTCAATTGTTGTCGGAAAAAGTGGAAACTGTGTCGTTTTTTGGCACGACGTTGCGCCGCACTCCCCAATCGTTCACGCAGTCCGGGATCAGAGCAGAGCCGGCTGAGGCCCTCCGCTATCCCCTGCGAGGATGGCTCTACCAGGCATGCGATGCTGTCATCCAGAGCCTGGGTGTGGCTGTAAATGCGGGTGGCCAGTAGGGCTTTGCCGGCTGCCAAATAGGTGTAGATCTTCATCGGAGTGTTGTTCCCGGTAGTTCGCGGCGACAGCAGAATATCGGCCTGGTCCAGGTAGGCACCGATGTCGTTCACAGGTCGGGGGCCGAAAAAACGGCAGCGCTCGGCGATTCCAAGTTGTTGTGCTTTTTGTTGATAATGAGTTACATCCTGTTGACGCCCGCCAACTACCGCCAAGGCAGCCGCGACCCCTCGACCTGCTGCTAAGGCAAAACCCTCCAGTAGAAGGTCGATGCCTTGGTAGCCTTCCAGATTGCCAACGTAAAGGAGCAGAGGAAGATCGGTGGCCATTTCCCGGCGCAGGTCAGTTATATCATCACCAGGCTGGTAACGATCGAGCAACGAAATGTCCTGCAGCAACAACAC
>JBHEOR010000252.1:345-3232 GCA_046260685.1 Desulfopila sp. | reverse complement strand
CGCCGGTGGATGTCGAGGATTGCTACCTCCTTACCATGCATGCCTGCAATGTCAGAACTCCTTACTCCCAGGAAATTCCAGTGGCACCTAAAACACTTTCTCTAACCAGAATTATCCGCACAACTTGCGGCGGCCATCCGCTATCCAGGCTTCTCGCTGATGGATATCTGGGGAATCTGCCCCGGACGCTATTTAAAACGCAATCGCATCACCCTGAACCAGCTTGAACAAGAGATGGACGGCATAACCGGTAAGAGAGGCGTAATCGCAGATAATGAGCGTGAGGAATATTCCGCCCATTATCGAAGGCTCGCTGCTGAAAGCAGACCCATTGGAGAAATTCCAAGAATCACCGCAATCTGTGAAGCTCCGCCGTCCAATAAGCGGAGCGAAGTCCTGATACTTGGCGCTGCAGGGCAATATATCAATACCGCAGGAGAAATACTCTGCCTTGCCGGAATGAGCGGCGGCCTGCATGTCACCCAAAAAAACGATTATCCCATAACCGTGCTGCGCGGCCATTCCGTGTCCGAGGTGGTTCTTGATCGAAAACCGATTGGTTATACGGGAATCGGCAAACCTTCAGTCATCTTGTGTCTTGCAGCCGAGGGTATTGCCAGAAAAAAAGATATTTTCAAATCGCTGCAACCTGACACTATAGTCAACAAAGGGAGCGAACTCGCCCTGCCTGAAACAGGGGCAAAGGTTATCGATATAGATTTTGCAGCATTGAATATCAAGAATTCACAAAAGGCATTGGCCGCACTGGCCTCACTTGCGGTATTATCCGGTGAAGGATCTGTTCTCAATAAACAAATGCTCCTGGCTGGTATTGCTCATCGTTATCACGGAAAAATGCTTGAAGAGGCCATGACGGTGGCAGCAGTGATTTTTGAATACATGAGTTCGCATTAATGACGTCTGAACCACAATAAATTGTCGCTTAGGCCAGAAGGGGTATTTGTGCTGGTTATTGTTTTTTGGGTTTGCGGATCATATAGCGAAACCGCAAAGATTTTCTGGAACAATCAGTAATTGAAACCACTCCATTTGGTGCGGGTACCGTTAGCGACATAGAAGCTATCCGCTCGATTGAAAATCTCATATGGGTAATGGCAAGGGGGTAGATGTAAATGAGGCAAAAAAAAATCAGTTCATTAAGTTCACTCATCCTCGTATTGTCGATAGGGCTAGTAGCTGTTACTTGTCTTATCACTTTTAAAGACTCATCTGCTTTCTTGGCAATGTTCGCTTTATTGGTTGTTTTATCAGCGGCAGTATCGACCATTCTAACAACAAATCATAAAAGAATTTGTGATCTTATCTTGATCGAAGAGTTCAATATTATTGGTTGCTGCAAATTCTTGTGCCGGTATGGTGAAGCTTGAGGTTACGCAATAACCACCTTTTTGTACTTTTTCAGCAGCCATTTGTCCCCTTAATTATTGTAAAAGAGGTCTATCGATTTTCCGATTTTTACGCCACTTTTTACATTGAATCAGATAAAGAGTAATGGCTTCATCAATATTATCGACAATACGTATATCAACACCTTCATCAGCTCCGTTCTCAGTGAGGTGTGAATTGAATCCAGATGCCTGGAATATCAAATGACAAAGTAGTTCGAATCGCTTCCACTCTATCGTGTCTATGACTTCAGCCTTGAGTTTGAACTCATTCAACTTAAGATATTGGTCCAGTGAAAGGCAAAGTTCCTCATATGCCTCTTCAGAAAAGTGATGAGTGGACCTCAGACCATTACCGTTTATGCCCGAATCCTCGCGCAATCGTTCAGATCCTCCTGAGAAAATTTTTAATTTGTGAATCTTATTAAAAAGGCGATCTGCTATTGTAGCACTTCTCAATTTTTGTCCTCAAGAATTTCACGAAGCTTCGCCCCTAAATCCTTCGACGAAAACGGTTTCTGGATGAAATGTACGCCTTCGTCCAACACGCCGTGATGGGCAATGACGTCGGCGGTATAGCCGGACATGAACAACCTTTTAATGCCGGGGTAGGTGGCGATCAGGTTTTTGGCCAGGTCACGGCCGTTCATCTCGGGCATAACCACGTCGGTCATCAGGAGATCGATGGTGCCGCGGTGTTCATGGGCCAAGCGGGTAGCCTCGCCTGGAGTTTTGGCCGCAATCACGACATACCCCAATCTTTCGAGCATCATCGTGGCCATGTGCAAAATGGCTGGCTCATCCTCCACCAGCAGGATGGTCTCACTTTCGCCTGCAATTGGTTTTGACGTTGCCTTATCAGCATGACGTGATGTACTGACCTGGTACTGCGGCAGATAGATCCTGAAGGTCGTGCCCTGACCCGGCTCACTGTAAGCGTTGATAAAGCCGTTATTCTGCTTGACCGCGCCGTATACTGAGGCCAGCCCTAAACCGGTGCCTTTGCCCTGCTCCTTGGTGGTGAAGAACGGCTCGAACAGATGGCTGATGATCTCCTGGTCCATGCCGCACCCGTTGTCGCTGACCGCCAGCAGCACGTACTTGCCGGGCACAAACCCTGCGTGCTCGGCGCAATAGGCCTCGTCTAAGGAAACGACGTCCGTTTCTATGGTGATTTTGCCCATGCCGGTGATGGCGTCGCGAGCATTAATGCACAGGTTAGCCAGGATCTGGTTAATCTGGGAAGAGTCCATCTTGACCGGTGCAAGGTTTCCACCCGGTTTCCAGAGCAGATCGATACCTTCGCCAATGAGCCGGTGGAGTATTTTGAGCATCCCCTCTACTGTCTTATTCAGATTGATGACCTTGGGTGCTATAGCTTGTTTGCGGGCGAAAGCGAGCAGTTGCCGGGTTAGGTCGGCGGAATGTTCGGCCGCTTGCTGAACGGCATGGAGGTTTGCATAAAGTGGCGCCGAAGGGTC
>JBHEOR010000252.1:0-335 GCA_046260685.1 Desulfopila sp. | reverse complement strand
CTTGAACTCGGTGATGTCCTGTGCCGTCCCCACCATACGAACACCTCCATCTTGATCATACTCCACTTCCCCGAGGGCTTTTATGTATCTTATTTCTTTGTTATCCGCCCTAATGATTCTGTGTTCAATATCGTAGGTTTTTTTCTGTTCTTTGGCATCAGTGATAGCTTTTAAAATATACGGTGCATCTTCCGGGTGTGCGATTTGAATCAATTTGGTTGTATGTAAATCATCGGCAGAGACACCATGGATTTTTTTCCACTGCTCGGAAAAGTACCATTTATCGTGAACAATATCCCACTCCCATGAGCCGATTTTTGCAAGTACTTGTGAAT
>JBHEOR010000251.1:3010-3241 GCA_046260685.1 Desulfopila sp. | reverse complement strand
GGTGATGACTGGTTGTTGCAGAGCCTTACCTGGCAGCGTGTGGATTTTGAGGAGTTTATGGTGGGGGGCGAGTAAATACGATATGAACAGATGAGGGAACATACTTCCCCGGTGTCATTCCGGGCCTGACCCGGAATCCAGGGGAGTTCGCGATAACATATCCACTCCCTGGATAATTTTTATGAAGGTGTCAACGAGAAAAGGGACATAGCCTTGCGCTATATCCCTTCA
>JBHEOR010000251.1:0-3000 GCA_046260685.1 Desulfopila sp. | reverse complement strand
ACTGCCCCATATTTTGTGGTGGGCGGAACAGGGCTTGAACCTGTGACCCTCGGCTTGTAAGGCCGATGCTCTCCCAACTGAGCTACCCGCCCGCTCATTCAAGCGTGGATGAGTATTTACCAATTTCGCTGGAGCCCGTCAAGCAAAAAAGGCAGAAAAAATATTAATGACGGGCATTCTCTGAAACGCCGTCAATTTCACCATAGACCATATCCGGGGATACATTCTGAAACACGGTCTGGCCTTCCCTGAGAACAAGGGCATAGTTGAGTACCTCGTCCATATGGGAGACAAGATCGATGGTCAGGCTCTTGCGAATGGTGGCGGCAACGTCTTTAAGATCGCGCTCGTTATCCCTGGGCAGAAGGACATGGGAAATATTGCCTCGTTTGGCCGCAAGCAGCTTTTCGGTAATGCCGCCGATGGGCAGCACCCTGCCGCGCAGGGTTATTTCGCCGGTCATGGCCAATTTATGTTTGACCGGTGCCTTAATCAGAGCCGAGACCAGTGTGGTTGCAATGGTTATACCGGCGGAAGGCCCATCCTTGGGGATGGCCCCTTCGGGAACGTGGATATGGATATCCAGCTTTTGATAAAAATCGTCTTCCAGGCCGAGCATCTCGGCACGGGAGCGTACATAGCTAAGCGCCGCCTTGGCTGATTCCTGCATAACATCGCCAAGTTTGCCGGTTATATTGAGCTTACCGGTACCAGGCATCAGCGTTGCTTCAATCTGGAGCAGCTCGCCGCCCACTTCGGTCCAGGCAAGCCCGGTGGTCAGACCGACGGCATCCTTCTCCTCGGCAAGACCGTAGCGATATTTCGGGGTGCCGAGGTGCTTGACGATGGACTGCACACCTATGCGGTATTTTTTATCCTTGAGTTTCGTTTTCAACCTGTCCCTTGCGATTTTGCGGCACAACGAGGCAATGGTGCGCTCAAGATTGCGAACGCCGGCCTCGCGGGTATAGCGTCGCACCATTTCCAGAATGGCCCCTTCGGTCAGCTTGATGTCGTCTTTTTTAAATCCGTTGGTCTCGAGCTGTTTGGGGACCAGAAAACCCTCGGCGATCTTCTGCTTTTCCTCTTCGGTGTAGCCGCTGATGGTGATAATCTCCATTCTGTCCTGCAGCGGCATGGGAATACCATGCAGGCTGTTGGCGGTGGTTATGAAAAAGACGCCGGAGAGGTCATAGTCAAGATCGAGATAGTGGTCGTTAAAGGCAACGTTCTGTTCCGGGTCGAGCACCTCAAGTAAAGCGGAGGAGGGATCGCCGCGAAAATCCATGGACATCTTGTCCACCTCATCGAGGCAGAACACCGGATTGGAGACATTAACCTTCTGCATGGACTGGATAATTTTGCCGGGCATGGCGCCGATATAGGTACGCCGATGGCCCCGGATTTCCGCTTCATCCCGAATGCCACCCAGGGAAAGGCGGACGAATTTCTTGTTCATGGCCCTGGCGATGGATTTACAGATGGAGGTTTTTCCCACACCCGGAGGACCGACCAGACAGAGTATGGGCCCCTTGATTTTTTTCACCTGGGTCTGGACCGCCAGATATTCAAGGATGCGCTCCTTGGGCTTGGCTAGGCCATAATGGTCTTCATCGAGAATCCGCTCGGCCTTGTTGATCTCCAGATTGCCTTTGCCCTTTTTCTGCCAGGGCAGGCTGATAATACAGTCGATGTAGTTGCGGACCACTGTTGTCTCGGCCGACATGGGCGGCATGGCCTTGAGCTTTTTCAGCTCCTTGGTGGCCTTTTCCTTAACATAGACGGGCAGCTTCTTCTTATTGAGGGTTTCTTCCAGCTCCTGAATATCGCCGCCTTCATCGCCATGCCCCATCTCCGTTTGAATTTCCCGAACCTTTTCGCCAAGATAATAGTTTCTCTGGGTTTTGCCCATACGGGTTTTAACTTTGGCGTCAATGGTCTTTTCCAGCTCCGCCAGCTCGATTTCCCGCCTGATAATTTCGAGCACTTTGATTATTCGTTCAAGAAGATTTGGGCACTCCAGAATATCCTGTTTTTCCTCGGTCTTGACGGGAAGATGAGAACAGATAACATCTACCAGCTTGCCTGGCAGTTCAATAGACTCCAGAGACTTGAGAACCTCTTTGGCGATTTTCTTGTTTACCTGGGCAAACTCAGCAAAATATTTGCGCAGTTCCCGCTCGTAGGCCAGTATTTCCTGGGTCAGCTCCTCTTCCCGGGGAGTCTGGCGCACCTCTACCTGGAAAAAATCATCATTGGGGACAAAGGAGACGATCTCTCCTCTGCGCTTGCCCTCGACCAGTGCCTTGATGGTTCCGTCGGGAAGACGTAAAAGCTGCATGACACCGGCCAGCGTACCCTTGGTGTAAATACCGTCTTCATCCGGCTCATCGAGCGTGGAATCCTTCTGTGTGACCAGAAAGATCTCGGTCTTATTCTGCATTGCGTCCTCGAGCGCCTGGATGGACTTTTTCCTTCCAACGACAAGAGGTGCAACCATATGGGGAAACACCACGATATCCCGCAAAGGCATCAGGGGATACAGATGTGTAGCTTCTTCCGCTTCCGTAGTGGACATTCTGGACTCTCCATGTATATGAAAAACACTGATTTCCGCCAAACAGCAGCCGGTTCAGTCACTTTTCATGATTTTTTGTGACCGGGCTTTTTGTAGCCCCGGTCGGGACGCACGGACTGCGCCCCTAACTTGGTAGTACGGTTTGTAGTACTTTTGGTAGTACTGTTTGTAGTACTGCTGGTAATACTGTTGGTTGTACTGTTGATTATACTGGATGTTACATTCAGGCGCTTTCCGCCTGATCATCATTGCTGTTGTGATATAAAATCACGGGATAATCACCATTGGTGATAACCTGTTCACTGATAACACATTCCTGGATATTTTCTTTGGACGGCAGATCATACATGACGTCAAGCATCGCCTCTTCCAGTACGGAACGCAGACCGCGCGCCCCCGACTTGCGCACCAGGGCTTTGCGG
>JBHEOR010000250.1:3044-3332 GCA_046260685.1 Desulfopila sp. | reverse complement strand
ACCTATGACTGTGTCACGGCAATGCCCTTCAATTTCTATATATATTTGGAGTTTCTGGGTTTCAATGTCATTTTCCGAGCGTAAATCGACGATATTGATGCCCCGACGGGTAAATTCAGCAAGCAGGTCAACCAGCATGCCGACCCTGTCCTTCAAAGGTCGGGTGATGACAGCGGTGGCATCGTACCCCGTGGGCATTACGGGGTGTCGGCTGATAATGGCAAAGCGGGTTTTGTTATGCGAAACAACTTCTCTGTCAAGCAGGGCAAAGTCAAATTTTTTAAGGAG
>JBHEOR010000250.1:0-3034 GCA_046260685.1 Desulfopila sp. | reverse complement strand
GCCGATTGACAGATGGATGGGCAGGACAACATTGTCAACCCAGTGAGCGTGTTCCAGCTCGACCAGAAATCTAAAATATTCTTTAATCTCTCCTTCTCTGGTATTATAGACAGGAATGACGGCATATTCGGCTTTGCCGGCCTGGAATGCAGCAACAAGTTCAAATACACTGTTAAAGCAGATGATCTCCGCCTCAGGATCATACTGTTTGGCGGCAAGATAGCTGTCGGAACCTACAGGACCAAGTGTCGCAAGAGATATCATGAGTACTGAGAATGGCTGATATTTGTCGTGGCGCAGCAACAGTTGACTGTTGAACAATGTTGCCGTGCTTGGAATACTACGATATTTTGAGGCCAAAAGATATACTTTCCGCCCATATTAGGCAATACCAAATACCTTTCATGCATCCATCTACTCCAACAAACATACCACCTGTTCAGGAATATCTCACCTCTTTGAAAAATTCACCGAAATTCGGTCCACAGGTTGTCTGCCATAAAATATTTGAAAAGACACACGCCAAATATTCCATCAATGACCTGTTCATGGAAGAGGAAATACGCCGGAGCCTGCATGCAGACGGAATCGTCAACATGTATAGCCACCAGGGAGAGGCCTTTGAGAAAATAGCCAACGGCGAAAACGTCATCGTGGCAACACCGACCTCTTCCGGCAAGAGCATGGTGTACAATCTGCCGGTACTCCAGAAGCTGCTGAAACAGCCGCGGAGCCGGGCGCTGTACCTTTTTCCGCTCAAGGCATTGGCCCGGGATCAGCTCGCTGCTCTCAATACGCTGGCAGCCACTCTACCGTCCCTGAACTCACAATGGCCACAGGGAATTGGTGCTGTCTACGATGGTGATACCACGCCCTATTGGCGAAGAAAAATCAGGGAGCACACACCACCGGTTCTTATCACCAACCCTGAGATGCTCCATCTTTCCTTTCTGCCTTATCATGAGAACTGGGTCCATTTTTTCAAAAATCTTGCCTTCATCATCATCGATGAAGTGCATACCTATCGAGGTGTCTTTGGCTCTCACATAGCCTGGCTGCTGCGCAGACTCAACCGGGTGCTGCACCATTATGGGTGCAAGCCGGTATTTATTCTCAGTTCAGCCACCATTGGCAACCCGGCCCACTTTGGTCAGCAACTTACAGGGCAGCCGGCCACAACTATCACCGCAACCGGCGCGCCGCAAAATAAGCGAAATTTTGTTTTTCTCAATCCCTGGGATAGTGCTGCCTATAGTGCCAGCCAGCTGCTCGAAGCTTCCCTGAAGCGGGGCTTGCGGACCATTGTCTATACCCGGTCTCGAAAGATGACCGAGCTTATATCGCTGTGGACTCGTCCCCGTCTGGGCAATCTGGCAGACAGGCTGAGCTCCTACCGTGCCGGTTTCCTGGCGGAGGAGCGTCGCGACATTGAAAGACAATTAAGCGATGGCACACTGCTGGGGGTTATCTCCACCTCCGCTCTTGAGCTCGGCATCGATATCGGGGATCTGGACATCTGTATACTTGTCGGCTACCCCGGCTCCATTATGGCCTCATGGCAACGGGGTGGCAGAGTGGGGCGGAGTGGACGCGAATCCGCCGTCATCCTCATCGGCAGTGAGGACGCCCTGGATCAGTATTACATGAACAATCCACAGGCCTTTTTTGCACGAGAGGTGGAATCAGCAGTCTTGAATCCTGCCAATGCCACCATTGTCAAGCAGCATCTGGTTTGTGCGGCAGCTGAGATGCCACTGCAAAATGATGAAACGCTTCTCCATGGCGATGTCGAACAGAGCTGTGTGCAAGAATTGGTGCAGGCGGCCGCATTGTATCAATCAGCAGATGGTGTACACTATTATGCAGCACGCAAACGCCCACAGCGCCATGTCAATCTGCGAGGCGGCGCAACCACCTTGACTATAATCAATGGAGAAACGGGTGTTCTTCTGGGAGAGATCGACAGCGGCCGGGCTCTGAAGGAGTGTCATGAAGGGGCTATCTACCTGCACCGCAACACCACATGGTTTGTGGTAAAACTCGATCTGCATGGCGGAGAAGTCGTGGTCAGGCAGAACAGGACATCTTTTTATACCAAACCGACGGTCAATAAAGAAACCGAAATATTGAGTGTCAGCGAGCATGGCCTGGTACATGGCTGTCGCCTCTATCGGGGTACCCTGAAGGTACGTGAAAGAGTTACCGCATACCAAAAGCGCAATAACGGCACCAACCGCCTGATAGCAACCATCCCTTTGGATTTGCCGGTACAGAGTATGGAAACGGAGGGTTTCTGGCTTGAGATCCCGGATGCTGTAACCACCGGTCTTGAAGAGGCGAAGCATCATTTCATGGGTGGACTGCATGCCTTTGAGCATATCCTGATTTCGGTGTTCCCGTTGCTTGTGCTCTGTGATAGAAATGATGTCGGCGGGATCTCCTGCCCTGACCATGAACAGACCGAGGGGGCAACGATTTTTATCTATGACGGCCATGCCGGGGGGTCCGGTTTGACCGCCGAGGCCTATACCAAGGCAGACAAACTCATTGCCGCGGCCTTGGAGATCGTCAACGGTTGTGAGTGCGACAATGGCTGCCCGGCATGCGTCCATTCACCTAAATGCGTCGTCTCTGAAAAATACGGCAACAGCAAAAAAGCTTCCACGGAATTGCCGCTACATGTTTCCCATGATTGTTCTTCAGCAGCCAGCCGGCAATTCTCTGCAGTCGCACATGGGCTCGACCTTCTTCCCGGCCATTACGGGGTTTTTGATCTGGAAACCAAGTTTTCCGCTGAAGAGGTTGGCGGATGGCATCGTGCCGAGAAGATGGAGATATCGGTGGGAGTTGTGTATGATTCTGTGCTGGATGGGTATGTAACCTATCTGGAAAATGAAATAGACCAGCTCGTTGATCATTTGAAGCAACTGGATCTTATTATCGGGTTTAACAATAAGCGTTTCGACAATCGTGTACTGTCGGCCTATACCACCACAAATCTTGCCGCATTGCCGACAGTCGACCTCCTCGAGGA
>JBHEOR010000025.1:2323-31825 GCA_046260685.1 Desulfopila sp. | reverse complement strand
GTCGCTACGGCCTGCCTTTTTGCTTTTCATCTCAGGCAAGCGTATCAAGACATTTTTCCAGACCGGACGGGCTATCAAACTGAAGCGAGGTAATCGCAGCTCCCCTGGGGGCAATCTTGCGCATCAAACCTTTGAGCACGGTCTTTGGCCCGGCTTCGATAAAGGTATCGACACCGCCATCGATCATTGAAGAGATACTCTCGTACCATCGTACCCGGGAAATGATCTGCCGGGCCATGATTTCTTTAATGGCGGCGACGTCATCTTCCTCTTGCGCTGTAATATTGAATACCACCTTTTTTTTCGGCGGAACAAACTCCATGGGCGCCATAAAATCGGAAAATTCAGCAACAGCACCGGCCACCAGCGGACTATGGTTGGCAATGGCAACATTGAGAGCAATAACTTTTCCGCCCTCCTGCTCAATTGCCCCACTCACCCGATCAAGCCCGGCAATATCACCGGAGATAACGATCTGCTCCAGGGTATTGTGATTTGCGGCGCTGACGGTAGCAGCACTGCCACAGGCGGCGATGTGTTTTTCCACCTGCTCCATTTGCAAACCGAGAACGGCACGCATGCCTCCGGGATGCTTTTCGCCCTCTCTGCCCATCAACGCGCCGCGCCTGGCAACGAGACGAATGGTATCTTCAAGCGAAACGACACCGGCACCATGAAGGGCTGTGTATTCTCCCAGCGAGTGTCCGGCAAAAAATTGGATTTTCTCCAGATCTCCACGCTCTTTGAGCATAGTCCAGCACATCAGGTTCACCGCCGTAACAGCGGGCTGGAGATACTTGGCCTTTGTCAGTTCCTCCATGGGGCCATCTTTACATAATCGAGCCATGGGAGCATTACAGACATCCTCTGTGATATCCATTATTTCACGGCATTGCGCGGAAGCATCCATACATTCCTGCCCCATGCCAAGAAACTGCGACCCCTGTCCGGGAAATAATATTGCTATGGTCATAGTGTCACCCTGGTCTTAGCTGCGCTCTTTTTCGATACAACCGGCAATCATAAAAGCCACCACACCGATGCAGATAGCTGAATCGGCCACATTGAAGGCCGGCCAATGGTAGTTTTTATAATAGATATCAATAAAATCGATGACCTCGCCGACTCGTATCCTGTCGATAAAATTCCCCATGGCACCGCCGGCGATAAGTGCCAGGTACCTGCTCTGCCACGGCGCCTTCTTTCTCATCCTAACGCATAATACAGTCAAGACAATAATGGCGATGATACTGACACTGACAAAGAAATAATGACGCCATGGCGAGTCGTATTCAGCGAGTATGCTGAAGGCGGCGCCCCTGTTGGTCACGTAGACCAGATTGAAAAATCCGGGGATAACCTCGACGGAGTCATAGAGAGAAAACCTGGCCACAACGAGCAGTTTGCTCATCTGATCAAGGGCAACAATTATCAGAACAATACCAAAATAGAGCATACATTAAGGACTGCCGCCAGTCTCCTGTCACGCAACAACAGATGCATCTTACAGGCCCTTTTATCCTCCTGCCGGGCTTGCTCCTGCAATGACACAGCGCTGCCATGCTCAATCAGTGGCGCCATGCAAAAAGGCAAAATGGCAACGTCATACTACAACATCTGATACATGACAGGAAACTAGTTGTGTCCATCCTCCATATGTTGAACCACATCATGACAGCGATCACATATCTCCGGGTGGTGATCATGGGAACCGACACTGGGGGATCGTATCCAGCAGCGCTCGCACTTTTGCCCTGGAGCCGGACGGACCACAATCTGCAGGCCTTCCATCTCCTCGCTGATATAGGGACGACACCCTTCATCCAGCTCATCAGCCCTGCTCAGGGCCGAAACTATGGAGAGCTCCTTCAACGATTGCCATTCAGTCTGCAGGAATGCATCCAGCGTTGCATCCGATGTAATGAGCACCTCAGCTTCAAGGGGATGGCCGATAACCTTTTCCCGCCGGGCAATTTCAAGCGCACGAGTAATTTCCCCACGTACCTTGAGAAGAGTGTTCCACTTCTTTTCCATGGCTTCATCCATGATGGAATCACCAAAATCACTGAACTCCGCAAAGAAGACAGAAGCTGTCAGAGGCGCCTTGTCATCGAGTTTATGCAAATGCTCCCATGTTTCCGCGGCCGTAAAGCTGAGTACAGGACTCATGAGTTTGACCATGCCATCGAGAATATCATGGAGAACGGTCTGGGCGGAACGGCGCAAACTCGAATCCGTTCCCGCGGCGTAGAGCCTATCTTTAAGGATATCAAGGTAAAAGGAACTCATGGTTGTACCGCAAAAATAGTTGAGGTCCTGGTAGATTGAATGAAATTCATAGCGCTCGTAGGCAGCAATGATCTTTCGGTTACAGTTGGCAAAGCGCTGCAGAGCCCAGCGATCAAGCTCGGGCATATCCTTGATGGCAACCCTGTTATGCGCTGGATCAAAATCATAGAGGTTGCCAAGCATATAGCGAATGGTGTTACGAATTTTTCGATAGGATTCGGAGACCTGCTGTAGAATCTCCTCCGAGACCTTGATGTCGTCACGATAATCCTCACTGGCAACCCAGAGCCTGAGAATTTCGGCACCGTATTTATCAATAACCTCCTGGGGCACCACCACGTTGCCAACGGATTTAGACATCTTCTTGCCCTTGCCGTCAACCACATACCCATGGGTTAACACCCCATCAAAGGGCGCCCGTCCCCGTGTTCCGACAGCGGCCAGAAGGGAGCTCTGAAACCAGCCGCGGTGCTGATCGCTGCCCTCTAGATAGAGATCAGCCGGCCAGCGCAGCTCAGGCCGCTGTTCGATAACCGCCGCATGCGAAGTTCCCGAGTCAAACCAGACATCCAGGATATCATCTTCTTTGACAAATTCCGTCCCGGAACAGTGGTGGCAGGCAGTACCCGGCTCGATAAAGGCATCGACATCGTTACTGAACCAGGCATCGGCGCCCTGCTCGAGGAAAAGTGCATCAATTTTCTCGACAACCCCGGCATCCTTGATAATTTCTCCGCAGTCCCGGCAGCTGATGACGGTAATCGGCACTCCCCAGGCCCGCTGCCTGGAAAGGCACCAGTCGGGCCGCCCTTCAACCATGGCATGAATACGCTGCCGACCCCAGGCCGGCGTCCATTGTACCTTGGCGATATTCTCCAGAGCCTTACTGCGCAGTTCATTTTTCTCCATGGAAATAAACCACTGCGGCGTGGCCCTGTACATCACCGGCTCTTTACATCGCCAGCAGTGCGGGTAACTATGGTTGAATTTTTCCTGATAAATAAGCGCGCCGGATTGGGCCATGTCTTTATTGAGACGCTGATTGACTTCGGGGATATGGAGTCCCTGGTACTCTCCCGCCTCGGCGGTAAAAAAACCATGGCTGTCGACCGGCGAAAGGATGTCGAGGCCATAACGCAGGCCTGTCACATGATCATCGGCGCCATGCCCCGGCGCGGTATGAACGCATCCGGTTCCTGCCTCGGTGGTGACATACTCCGCCAGAACCATGAGCGAATCCCTGCCCATAAATGGGTGGCGGCACCTGCGGTTTTCCAGTCCCACGGCGGAAAAATCGGCCACCACCTGGTACTCCCCGCCGGCCTTGGCCATGACATCTTCCACCAGATCTTTGGCCATGATCCAGGTCTCGTCACCTTTTTTTACGGCGGCATAGACAACCTCGGGATGAAAGGCCACCGCCAGGTTGGCCGGCAATGTCCATGGGGTGGTCGTCCAGATGACGACGTGAAGATTATCGCCTGCCAATGCCGGATCGATATCGGCAAGCGAGTCTTCGACGGCGAACTTGACATATATGGAAGGCGAGGTGTGATCATGATATTCAACCTCGGCCTCGGCCAGAGCGGTGGTGCAGGTGGAACACCAGTATACCGGCTTCTTGTTGCGTATAACCGATCCGGAAAGAAGAAAACGGTTGAACTCCCGGGCGGTTGCAGCTTCATACCCGTAGTTCATGGTCAAATACGGCGTATCCCAATCTCCCAGCACCCCAAGGCGCTTGAATTCGACCTTCTGCTTTTTTATCCACTTTTCGGCATAGCTGCGGCATGCCTTTCTTTTCGACAGCTTCGGAATTGTATCTTTTTTGTCGCCAAGCTCCATGTCCACATTATGCTCAATGGGCAGACCATGGCAATCCCAGCCTGGAATATACGGTGCATTGCAACCTGCCAGGCGGCGGGACTTGAGAATAATATCTTTAAGGATTTTGTTGAATGCAGTGCCAAGATGAATGTTGCCGTTGGCATACGGGGGCCCGTCGTGCAGAATGAAGGTCGGCTTATCCCTGCCATGTTGCTGCAACTGCCCATACAAATCCTCTTTTTCCCAGCGCTTGAGAAACAGCGGTTCTTTCTGGGCCAGATTCGCCTTCATTTTGAAACCGGTTTGGGGCAGATTCAATGTCGCCCTGTAATCCATATCCCTTCTCCTTTTCTCAACAGATCCTTCACCTTCGATGCACTTCGTTTAAAATAAGGACAGAAAATAACAATTGCTGGATAAGTTGCAAGTTTAAAGTGTAGCGCCATGCACTCAAGGACCCTCGACAATCACCCGGCATCGCAATATACTCTACCGTTTATTCCATTAATGGAGTAGTATCCACCGGAGTATCCAAGGGCACCCACAAGGGGTTGCCCCTACGCATAATCGGTTGATTCACCGTAGGGGCAGGTCTTGTGCCTGCCTTGAAGCTTAAAACTTTCATATAAAAGTATCCACCAAAAAAATTGACACAAAATGCTGATTTACTTACTATGGATACTGATATAATGGGTTTCATGGTCCGTATTTCATGGTTTTTTTGCCGCACTATGCACTATGTACAAAGCAACCCTCAGGGAACTTCATAGCACATGCAAGATATGAAAGACAGCCGCTCCGCACTACAAACACCGATGATTGAGCTCATCAAGGTGAGTAAATCATATCCACCGGATATCATCGCTCTGGAGAATATATCCCTGAGCATTGATACCGGAGAAATGTTTTTCGTCATCGGCAAAAGTGGCGCGGGCAAAACAACGCTGCTCAAACTCATCAGTAATATGGAGCCGCCCAACAGCGGCCTGATCGAGGTGGCCGGCAATGATCTTCGTCGTCTGCGAGGCTCTAAGCTTGCCAAGCTGCGCCAGCGCATCGGGGTTGCCTACCAGGATTTCAAACTTCTGCTCGACAGAACCGTTGCCGAAAACATCGCCATATCCATGGAGGTCTCCTATAAACAGCCTTCTCAGATTCAAAAACGGGTAAAAAGCCTGCTTGACCAGCTCCAACTCGCCGACAAGCACAACTCCATAACCGGTGAACTTTCCCGTGGTGAACAACAGCGCATCACCCTGGCCCGGGCAGTGGCAAACGCACCAGCCCTTTTACTGGTCGACGAGCCCACCGGCAACCTCGACGCTGAAACCACCGGCCGAGTCATGGATCTTCTAAAAAAATCAAATAATTCCGGGGCAACGGTGGTCATTGCCACCCACGATGAATCCATTTTCAAAAATGCAAATCGGCGCATCATGGAGCTGCAGCGCGGCAGAATCGTATCGCTCAAGGAGGTCTTACTCTCATGAGATTCTGGCTCGCCGTAATGCGACAGGCAGGGAGAAACCTGCGGCAGACCTGGCCTTCGCAGCTCATGACCCTGTTGACGGTCAGCCTCTCCGTGCTCATTTTCGCCTTTTTCAATCTCGTCTATACTAATATGATCAACTCGAGTGAACAGCTCGGCGACGATCTCCGCCTGATCATCTACCTGGAAGAGGACCCGGGACCGGCGATGCAGGAACAGTTACGCCGTAAAATTACCAATTTCGACAGGGTTGAAGAAATTATCTTCGTCTCCAAAGAGCAGGCCTATGATCGCTTTGCCAAACAGCTCGGCCGTCACAGAGATGTGCTCAAAGATATTCCCAAGGATTTTCTGCCCGCCTCGGTTGAGGTCATTCCGCTGAAAAACCTGCGCAGTCTCAATCAGGTCAAACTCTTCTCCGAGTATCTCTCTGAATTACCCGGCACCCTCAAAGTGCAGTATGGCCAGGAGTGGATTGAGCGCTTCTATTATTTCACCAGGCTTCTCTCCATCATTGTTTTTCTCAGCGGCTCACTGCTTATTCTGACCACCATATTCATGGTTTCCTATACCATCCGCCTGACCATTTTCGGTCGCCAGGCGGAACTTGAACTTTTGAAACTCGTTGGAGCAACCAATAACTATATCCGTACACCATTTCTCATAGAAGGTGTTCTGCAGGGCTTGATAGGTTCGACACTGGGCTTATTTTCGCTGTTTGTTCTCTACCAGTGGATCAAAGGCCATTTTTCCGGCCCCGGCCTGCTCGAGCTGTTTTCGTTCACCTTTTTCTCACCGCAGATGATCCTGGCCATAGTTGCCGTTTCAATATTCTTGACAACGGCCGGCAGCTTCGCCTCAATGCAAAAATTCCTGCGCATTTAGGCCATGACTTCCTGTTTCTTTTTATACACCTTTCCTCGAAGGCGTCGTTTCTTCATTTGTCTCCGCAGGGTTATGTTGTGCAGTTGTATGCTGCTCATCGCCCTTGTTTTTTTGCCCCCACAGACGGCCCACAGCTCCACCGAGGATGTTGAACACCTCCGGCGTCAAAAACAGCAAAAAATCGAACAGCAGATTGAAAAGAGCAGGATAAAAATTCAACGTCTTCACTCAGGCCTGGAACGCCAGAAAAAGGGCTATGAGCAAACACAAGTTCAGGCAAAAGGTATCCTTGGAGATATTGAAGAGCTTGACCTGCGGCTTTTAAAAATGGCGCAACGGCTGCAAAGATTCAAGGAGCAGATGGCCGAGCAAAAAACGCTCATATCTAAAAAAGAGGCCAACCTCAAGAATTTTCAAAAAAAAACCGCCAAAGTCCGTGCCCACATGGAAAAGCGAATCGCGGCATATTATAAACTTGGCAAGATCGATCTTCTCGACATCACCTTCTCCACAAAAACTCTCCCGCAATTACTGCGTTTTCATGACTCCTTTGAAACACTTGTCGAATATGACAAGGTACTCATGGAAAAATACCACCGCATCGTTGATGAACTTCAGGGAGCGCAACAGGCCCTGACCCTGGAGCAGGAACTCCTTGAAGAACTTATAAATCAGGCGGATCACAAGCGCAAAGCGATTCAGGAAGCACGCCGGGACAAGGAGAAGCTGCTCGCAACCATTAAAAACCAGGCCAAACTCCATCAAACGGCCATTAAAGAACTGAACGAGTCGAAAACCAGGCTCACCTCCACATTGCTTTCCCTCAAACAGGAGGAAAAAGTGGTTGATCAAGGGTTTCTCCTGAACAAGGGAAGCCATGTCACTCCACTCAAAGGCGTGGTGCTGCGCACATTCAATGAGGAACGTGTCAATCAGTTCGGCTTTAAAAAGCAGTCCCCCGGAATCATCATCGATGCACCGGACGGCACCAAGATTCGTTCAATTTTTGATGGCAGAGTAATGTATGCCGGGTATTTGAAAGGATATGGAAATACTGTTATAGTGCATCATGGATATCAATATTTTACTATTACATCCCGCATGGAGCGCATACGAGTTGAAAAAGGAGATATCGTCAAGCGCAACACCGTCATAGGAATAATGGGCTCCACCGCAACTATTACCGACAAAGGGCTCTATTTTGAAATTCGCCATAAAGACACGCCGCTTGACCCGATGATATGGCTCGATCATGACAATTTTACGTAATTTACGTAACTCTACCCAGGGACAACGAAAGGCCCCTTGAAAAGGGGTTACAACCCGTTACCACTCCACACCACCACTTTTTGGATAAAGAGCTCTATGAAACGTTCAGGCGGTAAAAAAAACTTCGCTTTTGTCCTTCCCGCTGCTCCACTCTTCCGGGCGCTTGCGCTGCTGGCGGCGCTCAGCGTGCTGTCTCCCCTCACTGCAGGGGCGGAGGAAATCGGCCGACAGGAGCGTGAGCAGACCTACAAAAACCTTGAAATATTCTCCAATGTTCTCAGCATTATCCAGGAAAACTATGTTGAAGAGATAGATACCGACAAGGCCATGGAAGGTGCGATAAACGGACTTTTGCGCTCACTTGATCCCCACTCCACCTACCTTACACCTCAAAATTTCGAAGATCTGCAGGACCAGACTCAGGGAAGCTTTACCGGCATCGGTATTGAAATCACGGTGAGAGACGGCAAGCTCACCGTCGTTTCCCCCATCGAAGGGACACCCGCCTTCAAAGCCGGAATCAAAGCCAATGACACCATTGTCAAGATTGAAGACCAGTGGACCAGGGATATGAGTACCATCGAGGCCGTCAAGCAACTGCGCGGCCCCAAGGGATCGGAAATCACTTTTTCGATCTGGCGCAAGGAATGGGATGATTTCAAGGAAATAACCCTGGTTCGCGACGTCATACCGGTGCAATCGGTGCATTCACTTTTCCTCGACAACGACATAGCCTACACCAGGATTTCCAATTTTCAGAGACATACAACCAGGGATTACAGAAAGGCCCTGCAGCAGCTGCAAGAACAGCATGCCATTGCCGGCATTATTCTTGATCTGAGAAACAATCCCGGTGGCCTGCTGGACCAGGCGGTCTCCATCACCGATGTGTTTATCGATGAAGGGCTTATCGTCTATACCAAGGGCAGACGAGAAGATCAGAACATGGTGTTCAAGGCGCATGAGGAAAAAAGTCATACTGCCGTTCCTGTGATCGTCCTGGTCAATGAAGGTTCGGCCAGCGCCTCTGAAATTGTTGCCGGAGCGATTCAGGACCAGCAGCGCGGTCTCATCCTTGGAACCCAAACATTCGGCAAAGGCTCGGTCCAGACCATTGTCCCCCTGCAGGATGGTGCAGGACTAAGAATGACAACCGCCAGGTACTTCACCCCGGCCGGCAGGTCCATACAGGTAAAAGGCATAACACCCGACATTGAAGTTCCATACATTCCCTATGATCCATCGGCGGGAGCAGAAAAAAAGAAGACCTCAACCAGGGAAGCCGATTTG
Source organism: Desulfopila sp. (assembly GCA_046260685.1). Taxonomy (GTDB): domain Bacteria; phylum Desulfobacterota; class Desulfobulbia; order Desulfobulbales; family Desulfocapsaceae; genus Desulfopila_A. The sequence goes on along the minus strand of JBHEOR010000025.1, from coordinate 22,776 downwards.
AGAAATCATTTTCTCAATTCCGATACTTCCGGAAAAATGGCACCGAACAGACAGTCACAATCTTCGCAAACGCCCAATACCGTCCCGGAAAAACAGAAGAGCCTGACACCGCCTTCCCAGGAAAAGGGGCAAAACGGTGAGGAGGAAATTGCAGCTCGCCTCAAACACGATAATCAGGTGCGGATGGCCCTCAGTATATTAAAGGGAATAAATATTATCTCAACGGGCACCCAATCACAGCAACAGCAATGAACGCGGTGTGATCCCCGGGAAGCCCTGGCATCACACCTTTGCTACAATCCCATTTCCTTGAGGAAGGTGGAGTTCTGCGACCAGTTTTTCTTCACCTTGACAAAGAGCTTCAGCAGTACCTTTTCCCCTACCATTCGCTCGATATCCTTGCGGGCCGCAATTCCTATGCTCTTCAGTTTACGGCCGCCTTTACCGATAACGATGCCCTTTTGCGAGTCTTTCTCTACAACAATTGAGGCATGGAGAGTCAGTGTGGTACTTTTTTCCTGAAACGCATCAATGACCACGGCGGTTGAATAGGGAATCTCCTGTCCCGTCAGCAGAAAAACCTTCTCCCGAATGATTTCACCCACCAGAAACCTCTCCGAGGCATCCGTTGGAATATCTTCGGGAAAATAGCGCGGCCCCACCGGCAATGTCGCAACAATCTCTTGCAGCAGCGCCTCCATGCCCTGTCCGGTTTTGGCTGAAACTGGAAGAATCGAGGTAAAAGCAGAGACATCCGCATACTGCTGCATAATGGGAAGCAGCTCTGTCTTGACGATGAGATCCGTCTTGTTGAGCAGCAAAAAGGTGGGTACCGACGTTGTACCCAGAAATTCCATGGACGGTATTATCTGCGAGGTCGTGTTTCTTGCAAAATCTTTAACATCCACAAGAAAAAGTATGGCGTCGACATCGCTGAGGCTCTCCACGGCGATGCGCACCATCTCTTTATTGAGGCGCTGTTCGGTCCTGTGCAGGCCCGGGGTGTCTATCAGGACAATTTGATACTCTTTGGTATTGACAACCCCTAGAATCCTGTTGCGTGTCGTTTGCGGTTTCGGGCTGACAATGGATATTTTCTGCCCCAGCAGACAATTGAGCAGGGTGGACTTGCCCGCATTAGGTGGTCCCACAATGGCCACCATTCCGGATCGAACATCTTGTATCTCAGATGGAGTATTCATTCCTCTTCCTTGTAAATTACCGGTATAAACGTTGTGAAAAATCAAAATCACACTATAGTGCTTTTCTTTTGTGATGGATATGCTACTTTCTAGCAGTAAACGTAACTATTCAGGTGGGAGCACCAAATTGGCATAACCACCAAGTTGTAACTGTTCAAGAGTGCTCCATATTGGCTCATTTGGGACTTTGAAGCATTCGTGTGCTCTACGAGAAGGCTCAAATGGGACAAGATGGGGTGCTCCTGAATCGTTACCAGTAAACAAAAATTATATACATAGACATCTGAATGATTACAACCGGCAAAATAATTGAATACCTTGATAACGGTAAATTTATCTGCGGCGTCATTACCGAACTGCAACCCAAACGGGTCCATCTGGTCAACCAGAATAAGCGTGAGGTCAATCTGCCGCTTTCCCGGATCATTCACTGCTCCGTCAACTCCTGCGCCCTGGATACCAACCGGGATGCCCTTGTCAAGCTCCTTCAGAACACCAGCGAACACAGAAATTCGCTGATGCACGAAATTGACCTGGAAGAGGTCTGGGAGCTTGTCAGCGAAGAAAATGGTGAAAGCTTCGACCCGTTTTTTCTCACCGAGCTGGTTTTCGGCGAAGAGGCCAGCGACGACCGTGTTTCCGCATTGCTGCGCTCCGTCTTCATTAATAAAATTTATTTCAAATACAAAGAGGGCAAAATCAAAGTCCACACGCCGGAACAGGTCGAAGCTCTGCACAAAGAAACAGCCAGAGAACAGGAAAAACAGGCGCTCATCGAACAGGGCTCCATCGTACTGCAGCACATACGCGGGCACCAAGCCACCGCAACAGCCGATGCGGAAATCCTGCAGAAATGCCTTCGAATACTGCAGGACTATTACCTTTTTGAAAGTGAAGCCGCTCACGCATCAACCGCCAGGGAGATGCTCAAAAAAGCAGGCTATACTCACCCCCATGACGCCTTTAATATTCTCGTTGAAGCCGGCGTCTGGAACCGTAATGAAAACATTGCTCTGCTCAAAAGTGATCTGGCGGTCAACTTTTCCCGTCCTGCGATCCAGCAGGCCGAAAACGTTTTACAAAGCCCGGTTGCCAATCTTTTCGAAGATCCCGCGCGAAAGGACTTCACCCATCTCGCCCCGCTCACCATCGACGGTGCCACCACCCTTGATTTTGACGATGCGCTGAGCCTCGAAGAGACCCGGGAAGGATATCTCGTCGGCATTCACATTTCCGATGTCTCCCACTACGTCAAACCCGGAGATGCCCTTTTCCAGGAAGCGATGAACAGGGGGACCTCCATCTATTTCCCGGAAAGCCAGATTCCCATGCTGCCCCGCCATTTATCACAGGGAATATGCAGCCTTATTCAGGGTGAAATTCGGGCGGCCATGAGCTTCATGATATTGCTTTCAGCGGAAGCCGAGGTCTTGCGGGTACGTATCACCCCTTCAATCATCAAAGTGGCTCGGCGTCTGACCTATGAATATGCCGATGCCCATGTGTCAGCGGATCATGAGCTCGCCATCCTTAACGATCTCAGCAAGAAATTACGTTCCAGGCGGCTTGACGCCGGCGCGCTGCTTCTGCCTTTTCCGGACGTCAACATCCATATCGACCACCACTCCAAGGTGCATGTTTCTCTGGGGGCCACCGATACACCTTCACGAATACTGGTTTCGGAAATGATGATTCTTGCCAACCAGGAGGCTGCCCGACACGTCTCCGACAGATTGGCTCCCGGACTTTTCAGAGCACAGGATCCTCCCAAGCAGTACCTGGTCCACGGCGAGGACAATGATCTTTTCATGAACACCCGCCAGCGGAAACAGCTCTCCAGGGGTGAACTGCTCACCGTTGCCAAAAAACACGCGGGGCTTGGTGTCTCCCAATACACCACCGTCACCTCCCCCATTCGGCGCCTGCTCGATCTTGTCATGCAGCACCAGCTCCACTCTCTGGTCCGCCGGCAGGAACCACGCTTCACGGCAGAGATGTGCAAAGACTTCACCTCTATTATAAGCAGGACCCTTGCCGGCGCCAACGCCGTCAAACAGCAGCGCCACCGGTACTGGCTGCTCGTCTATCTCAAGGACAGGGAGGGGCAGTATCTGGACGCTCTGGTGATTGATGCCGGCCCCAAACGCGTCAAAATGCTTTTAAAAGATATTCTTCTTGACTGTGATCTGCCGACGCCGGGAGGTTCAAAGCCGTCTCCGGGAGCATCCGTCCAGGTACGGGTGGTAAAGAGCGACCCTCTGGATAATATTATACGTTTTGACTGGAATTAGAAGGCCGCCCGCAAAATGCGCAAAGGCCATTTTCGGATGGCCTCTCATGGTTTATTTTTGCGGGGGAGCACAGCATGCTGAAAATTGACGGCGGTACAATAAAGGATCTGCGCGAACGCCGGGAGCTCACCCAGCTTTACATGGCTACTGCCGTCGGTGTTACCACCGACACCATTTCCAGGTGGGAAAACAGGCGGTACCCGACTATAAAAGAGGAAAATGCGGTAAAACTTGCCGAAACGCTCGGTGTCGAGCTCGAGGACATCCTCCTTGTCGAAGACCAACCAGCAGCGAACACCATGGATTCGACCTCGCCGCCGCGGACTGCCAGGCAACCGGCGCCCAAAAAAATCTCTTTTGCACTGCTGGGTATCGTCGGCCTTGCCGCAGTTGGACTGGCGGCAATCGGTGCGCGCTATTTTTTTTTCGGCACAACCGGCGTAGAACTGGAAGCGGTGCGCATTATGCCCACCCGGGCTCTTCCCGACAGCCCCTTTCCCGTTGTGGTTCAGGTCAAGCATTCGGGGGCAAAGCCGCTGTCCATCATACTCAAAGAGCACCTCCCAAAGGGCGCTCGTGTCATTGAAACGTCGCCATCACTCAAGGCAAAAGCACCATCGACCGAAATAAAATGGATCAGGAAGATAGACAGGACAACCCGTTTTTCCTACCTGGTCACCATTCCTTCAACCGGCAGCCCGGAAAAGCGCAAACACATCTTCCATGGTACAATGTCGTCGGCACAAACCGATGACAGTATTGAAGTGCAGGGCAATCATTTTGTACAAATGGGCCGCTTTCACTGGGCCGACAGCAACGGTGACAACACAATAAGCGATCAGGAGATACTCACCGTTTTCGATTACTATAACGGCGTGAATGATGTTACAATAAACATTGCCTTTATCGAAAAAATGTGGCTGGCTGAAAAATATAGCTGGAACAGTGAAACCGGGAAAATATCAATTATAGAGTGAGCCGGATACCCGCCGCGGAGCGTCTGCCATGACATCACAACATCTGCTCAACCCACATACCGCACTCCCGGGATACTGCGCGGTGGTGCTGTTTATTCTTTTGTGCACCAGCCATGCCCTGGCCCGGGATTCCGCCAAAGTTCAATATATCAACGCCTCCGGCAAAAACGTTGTCTTCACGGTAACCGTCACCGCCCCGGCACCCGGCAGCCTGATCATCCAACATTCCCACGATCCGGCAAACAAACTTATCAATGCCACGCCTCAAGCGCGCCAAATAGATAACAGCTCCGGTACCGCCAAATGGCTCATACCCAATGTACGCCCCGGGCGCTACACCTTTTCGCTCACCTTCGCAGGGGCTGTGCGCACGCAAAACATGCATGCTGCTCTTCGTTACCGAACTCCCGGTTCAGGAGCTTTCCGGGAACATACCGCCAGGCCCTGAAAATTGTATATGCTGATTCCCCATATGCTGATACCCCACAAAGCCCATCGAACAGCCCCCTGCGCAGTCGCCAGACTATGAGCTCATCATTTATCAACAAATGCCTCAACGAAACATTGCGCGGCCTCCGTGAAGGGCTCACCCAATTTTCCGGCCCCAGCTCGGCAGCAGCCATTTTTCATCTCACGGGCGATGCCACTCTCTATATTTATGACCCCGACAGACTCCTTCGAGGCCATGAACCGAAATTGAAAAAGTTTTATTTCGGCAAAAACGGCAACCGCAATTGTCCCCGATACACTGGTACCTCAAACAGCTACAGCGCCATAGAAAATGTTCCGGTGTTACAGATCGATGGCCTGCTTTCGTTTGGCGGCAGTTCAGCGACGGTTCCCTATCAGATGTGGTTCACCGAGAACCATCCCGATCTTTCCTCCCCGGGCCCCACGGAGCGCTGGCTTGAGCATGCCGTTCTGCGGTTTTCCCATGACGTCGCCAACGACGCCGAGCTCTATACCGGTATTTCCGGAAGTTTTTTGAAAGAATATTCCACCCATGCCATCCACGACCACATAACGGCGGAAGCACTGCGTCTTACAGGGAAATCATCCCTTGCTCTTGATTTTTATACTGTTCTCGAAGCCATTCTAGCGATTTCCAAGACGCGGGAGGAAGGTGCCTGGCCCTCGGGCGAACTTGTCTTTGTGCCACCAGCCGGTATTGACAATATCACCTTTATGGCCCGCTTCCGCCCCTTCGAACTGCCGCATCTGTACCACCACAAGCATGTTCGAAAGCTTCTTCAGTCTGTCGACGGTACCGACCACAAGCTGATTTCCGACGGGACTAATATTTTGGGGGTCGCCTATGCCAGATTGCCGGATTTTTCACTGACGGCCGACTACCATGGGCGATACGGATTTTTACGCATCAACGAGGATGCCGTCTGCAGTTTTTCCGATGGCCGCTACAGATCCTCCTCACTACGAGCCAAACTGTATCAAATCGAAGAAATTCTGCTGGACCATGACATGGAACAACGCACCCGTGACAACCTGTTCCATATATTTTCCGTGCTTGTCCATAATGGCCAGTCAATGAAACACGGGTGTACCTTTGTACTGGATCTCAACGAGACCCCGACAAAAATATCCGGACAGCTTCTCCAACTCCCCCTGGATCTCAATAATCCTGATTTTCTTGAATTGGCCTGCGGCTTTTCCCGTGTTGACGGTGCGCTCCATATCCGCCGCGATCAAAAACTGCACGGCTTTGCCTGCCTCCTTGATGGCCGAACCATTGCCGGAGAAGACCGGGCCCGCGGGGCACGCTATAACTCCGCCTTACGTTTTACCGCGGAAAACCGGCAAACGGTGGTTGTCGTTGTCTCATCGGACAGGCCGGTTTCAGTCATTCAGGACGGCCTGGTGGTTGACGGCCACTGTTCCTGGCAGTCACCACCGGCGGACGGGCAGTTTCATGCTCCGCAAGCGCTGCAGCGCTGGCTGGCAGCTTCGGAGTAAAGCGGAGCAGATTGACGGAGCTTGTCTACAGCTAAATCTCTTTGGCCCACTCCGGAATATGGTTCAGGACATACTCCTGAACCTCCTCCTTGTCGGCTGTCTTGCCATCGACCTTGACGGCTTCCATGACCTGTTCAAAATCGAACCAGCAGATTTCTTTGTCATCATAATTATAAACAGTCAGGATACGGCGATCCTTGATATCTATGTCTTCTTCTTCCTGGATCGCGGCAACGATCTTGAGCGCGTCCTCATATGGCAAAAAACCAATATCCTTGTCACTCATTGCTTTTTCCTCAAAACAGCTGTACTCTAAGTCTTTGTATAGAAAACCATTCACTTTCCCATGCTCACAAAAGGCTGATTACCGGCACACAAAAAAGGCGAGAACAGCATGATTATGCCTCTTCTCGCCCTTCTTCTCTTGAATACAGGAGCAGCAGGTACTCAGGGCCTGGAAACAGATACGACGGCCAGGATGGACATGGTGGCCATGGTGGTCATGGTATTTGTTGCCGGGCCCTCGATGTTACACAGGTTTAACAACAGCACCCGAACGAATACAGCGTGTACACACCCGTGCTCTTGTCACACTGCCTTTTTCCGTAACCATTCGTGTTTTCTTCAGGTTGGGCAGCCATCTTCTACGATTTTTATTATGGGCATGCGAGACGTTGTTTCCTGTGGCTGGTCCCTTGCCGCAAATCTGACATTTCTTGGCCATTACTCAATCTCCTTTTATATCGACCACGCGTATACACGCTTGTAGAGACTATGTTATATAGACTACGTTATATCGATTACATCTTGATCATTTATGTTGCATAACGGTGTGGCTTTTTTATGCATCAATTAAATATTGTTCCACAAACGCGAAAAAATACCTCGAAAACACAACAATAGCAAGTCAAAAAAATATTTTTACTTAAACCTTGTCTTAACTAACCCCCGCCTGAACTTTGCCCTGCCTGAACGTTGGTTGAGCCGGCATACACTCTTGGTCGTTGCTGCTCTAAAAGCATAAGATCCGCCAGTGCTATGGCGGCGGCACATTCTATGACAACGGGAATGCGCAGGGCGATACAGGCATCATGCCGGCCTTCGATAATGAGCTCTTCCACCTGGCCGCTTTTAAAATTGAAGGTATTCTGGGCTTTGCTTATGGACGACGTCGGCTTCACCGGAACACGGAAAACTAGATCATTGCTGTTGGTGATTCCGCCGTTTATGCCGGAAGCATTATTGCTTTGGGTTTGTCCCGACGATGATACTATGGCATCATTATGCTCGCTGCCCTTCATTCGCGCCGCACCAAAACCGGAGCCGAACTCAATGCCGCGGGTTGCCGGCACGGCAAATATCATATGGGCTATCATTGATTCCACGGAATCAAAAAACGGTTCTCCCAAACCGGATGGCAACCCTGAACAGCGGCATTGGATGAGTCCACCGACTGAATCACCCTCGGCAAGAGCATTTTCAACGGCGGCGGCAATATCTTTATTTCCTCCGGCCTCAAGGAGCTCGGCTGCAATACGTGCCGGTGCCATGATTTTTTTGGCCACCACACCAGCGGCAACAATACCAAGGGTTATACGCCCGGAGAAATGGCCGCCCCCTCGAGGGTCGGAAAACCCGCCATATTTTGCAGAGCTGGTGAAATCAGCATGGCCGGGACGGGGATGATTGAGCAGATTATCATAATCTTCGGATTTGGTGTTGGTGTTTTCAAAGACTATCGTCAAGGGCGCCCCGGTTGTCTTTTTTCGAAAAACACCACTGACTATGCGCGGAAGATCGGGCTCAACCCGTGGCGTCGTTCCTCTGCCGCCCGCCTTTCGACGTGCAAAGTCTTCTCGTAAATCATCTTCGCAGAGAGGCAGCCCTGCAGGACACCCATCAATGACCATGCCCACCTGGATGCCATGACTTTCACCAAATATGCTTACCCTGAAAAGACGACCAAAACTGTTCATATCTCCTCCATATATACTAAGCTTCAAAATCTCGTGACTCTCTACATAACCTTAACACATCACCGTAATACATCACCGTAATACACCACCGTAATACGGCAAGCCATCCGGTACATTTGCATCCGGTATTTGCAACTGTTCTCCAACACGCTTTTGTGTTGCATTCAAGATCTCGACATGGTACCACTATGTCACTCTCTTTCAGCAATTATTCTCAAATAGAACTCTATGAAATCTTCATCATCGCTCTGGAATTTCTTTTCTTCCGTTAAGCTTGCCATTGTCACGCTGTGCAGTCTCGCCTGCACTTCCATAATCGGCACAATTATCCCGCAGAACAAGCCTGCACAGGCCTATATTGACTCTTACGGCCCCAAAATGGCAACGTTTTTTCAGCTGCTGGATATCACCGACATGTATACGTCGTGGTGGTTCCTCATACTCCTGGGTACGCTTTCGGCAAACCTGATCATATGCAGCATTGATCGTTTTCCCCGCGCATGGGACCAGATCACCCGGGATAATCTTCAATTATCCATGGACCGCATTGCCGGGCAGCGCCATGGCGCCTTTCTTACTTCACCAAAAACACCGGAAAACGTGGCGGATTCTCTGAGAAATCTGCTTGCCGGGAAGGGCTGGAAAGCGGTGCAGGACAGACGTGATGAGGCGATACTCCTGTTCAGCCAGAAACAACGGTGGAGCCGATTGGGGGTGTATATCGTTCATCTTTCAATACTGGTCGTCTTCGCCGGCGCGATATATGGCAGCACCACAGGATTCCGGGGCAGTATCATGCTCCCCGAGCGTGAAAGCAGCAGTGTCATATACCCATATGACAAGAACACAACCATCGATCTCGGCTTTACCGTTCGCTGCGATCGATTCGATCTGGAATTCTACGATAATGGCATGCCCAAGGAATACCGATCACAGCTCAGCATACTGGAAAATGACACTGTGGTGCTCCAGAAAAACATAGAGGTCAACGACCCGCTCCGCTACAAGGGCATCAGCCTCTACCAGGCGAGCTACCAGCCTTTCAGAAATTTTCTCTTCACCCTGACCAAAGAAAACGGATCTTCCATACGACTCAGTGGTGCATTTCAGAAAGAGCTGCAGTGGCCTGAAGAAAATGTCCGCTTTGGCATAATAAATCTCGAAAGCCTTCGAGAAAGCGTCAGCAGAATCAAAATCTGGTTTTCCGATCCTACCGGCCCCCCCACACAGTTTTGGCTTGATGCCGGTGATCAGGCAGAGGTTCAGCGCGGCCGGAACACCTATGTCGTATCCGCCAAGCAGCAATATGCAACGGGCCTCCAGGTCGCAAAAGACCCCGGAGTCTGGATCGTATACCTGGGCTTCGGGCTGCTGATACTGGGCCTCTACATGGCCTTTTTCATGTCGCACCGACGAATATGGCTGGTCATCACCCAACAGGACGGCCAGACCGATATCACTTTGCGCGGTACGACAAACAAGAATACCACCGGCTTTGCCGTACAATTCAATCGCCTTGCAGAAACCATGGAAGATCATCTCCTGCAGCAATGATTTGAACCTGATTTCCGGAGCAAATTTATGGACAGTTCGACTCTTTTAGGCGTAACAACATTTGCCTATCTCTTTTCCACAATTCTCTATACTGTTATTTTTATTTTCAAACTTCCCCGCCTGGGGAAATTTGCCACATGGTTCACCGCGCTTGCTCTGATCGTGCAGACCATAGGCATCGGCCTGCGCTGGTATGAATCCTATGAGATGGGTATAGGGCGCGCTCCGCTGACCAATATGTATGAATCGGTCATCTTTTTTGCGTGGACGATTATCGCTTTGTATCTCGTTGTTGAGTATACATTCAAGTCGCGTATCATCGGCGCCTTTACCGTCCCCATCGCCTTTCTGGCAATGGCCTACGCCTCCATGGCCGACAACATAACTAAAGGTATCACGCCACTTGTCCCGGCCCTGCAGTCAAATTGGCTGATAGCCCATGTTGTCACCTGTTTCATTGGCTATGCGGCATTTGCCATCGCCGCCGGGCTCGGTTTGATGTATCTTATTAAAAACAGATTCGGGACGTCCGAAACGTCTTCAACAGATGGCCAGGATGGCATTATCGCATCACTCCCCCCGCTCAAAGTGATCGATTCCATAACCCACAATGTCATGATTTTCGGGTTCCTCTGGCTGACAATCGGCATTATCACAGGATCTATCTGGGCCAACTCCGCCTGGGGCACCTATTGGAGCTGGGACCCCAAAGAGACGTGGTCGCTGATAACCTGGTTTGTCTACGCCATAACCCTGCATGCCCGATTCACCAGAGGCTGGGCCGGAACCCGAATAGCCTGGCTGTCTATTGTTGGGTTTATCTCCGTCATTTTCACCTACTACGGCGTCAACTTTTTTCTATCAGGATTGCACAGTTACGGCTCCAGCTGATCACCTGCAGACCAAGTGCTTGATCCACATCATCACCTTGACACATTTGGTGCAGTGCCGATACTCAGGTTTTCAGCTTTCCTGCATTCTGGATATATCACCAATCCGCAGAACAAGCTGGCCCAGGGCGGTCAAGAGATTAAGGCGGTTGCAGCGCACGTCTTCATTGTTGTCCATCACCATGACTTCATCGAAAAACGTATCAACCGGTTCCTTGAGCTCTAGAAAGGCCTCCAGCGCGGCGAGATAATTGCCCTCCGCCAGCATGGGCTCCATTTGCCGGCGCACATCCTTAAACAGGCTATGGAGGCTTTTCTCGGCGTGCTCAATCAGCAGATCCTCCTGAATCTCGGTTTTCTCATGGTCCTTTATGATGTTCTTGATACGTTTGTACGACCCGGCGAGCACGCTGAAGGCAGCATTCGTCTGCATGGCGCCGAGCGCCCGTATTCGTCTGCTGCAGTCATTGACGTCATCAAATCCCGCGGCTATGCCGGCATCGACGGCTCCAGCGTCAAACCCGGCGGTGATACAGTCGTTACGATAGCGACGTTTTATGAAGCCAACCACCGCATCCACCGTCGCACCACTGCCATCGACCTTATCGCCATATAATGCCAGAGCTTTATGCACCACCTCCCGCAGCGATACCCCGTAGGAATTATGCTCAATGATGTGGAGCAGGGCAAGAGAGATGCGGCGCAGCCCGAATGGATCGGCGGTGCCGCTTGGAATCTGGCCAATACCGAAACATCCGGCCAGGGTGTCCAGTCTGTCCGCCATTCCAACCATGGTTCCTTCAGCACCGCCGGGCAATTGGGCATCTGCACGTTTGGGCATGTAGTGCTCTTTTATGGCCAGGGCAACATTTTCCTTTTCACCGCCAAGCACGGCATAGGCATGCCCCATAATTCCCTGCAGTGAAGGAAACTCACCCACCATTTCGGTGAGCAGATCGGCCTTACAGAGTTGCGCGGCCCGGCACGCATCCTCGGCACAGGAAGGCTCCAGCTTTTCGGCAAGCATGCGGGTCAGCTTGACCATCCGTTCCGCCTTGGCATGCATTGTTCCAAGTTTGGCCTGAAAGACGCTGCCGTGCAGTGCCGGAATAAAATCATCAAGCCTGTAATTCTGATCGCTTTTGAAAAAAAACAGGGCGTCTTCGAGCCTGGCCCGCAGGACCCGCTCATGTCCCTGCCTGGTGAGGGTTTCATCTTCCATTCTGGTGTTATTAACGGCGACGAAGCCGGCAAGCAGTTTCCCTTCGCCGTCAACAACCGGAAAATACTTCTGGTGCTCTTTCATCGAGGTAATGAGCACCTCATCGGGGAGGCTGAGGAATCTATCATCGAACCGACCACATACACCACAGGGCAGTTCCACCAGGTTCGTCACGGTATCGAGCAATTCTTCATCGACATGGACTCTTGCCCCGTCCCCAAATGCAGAATCGGCAACCGCCTTTTCAATGCTCTGCAGTACACTGTTTTTTCGCTTTTTTGGATCAACCATGACGTTTACCTGGGCAAGCTGCTCCTCATAGTCGGCGGCGTCATTGATCTTTACCGGGTAGTTATTCAGAAAACGGTGGCCTCCACTGGTGTTGGAAGCTTGAATGCCTTCAAGTTCAACATCAACAATGGTCGAACCATTGAGGGCCAGCAGCCACTGTATGGGCCTGGCAAAGGACAGAGAATTGCTGCCCCAGCGCATGGTTTTGGGAAAAGATATAGCAACGACCAGCTTTTTCAGAATATCAGGCAGCAACTCACTCACCGGTTGCCCTTTGTTTTCCCTGACAAGCACGAGATATTCACCTTTGGCGGTCTCGACGACCTGAAGATCCTCGGCAGTCGCTCCCTTGGATCGAGCAAACCCCTGGGCAGCCTTGGTTGGCTTTCCCTCATTGTCATAGGCCGCTTTAACGGATGGCCCCATGATTTCTTCGTGCCAATCGTGTTGATATTGAGCAAGATCTTCAACAATCAAGGTGAGGCGACGCGGCGTAGCCAGCGTTCTGATCAACCCATGTGCAACGCCCTGTTCCATCATTTTTGCTTCAAAACCTTGCCGAAGCTGCTGTAGGGCCGGTTCGATATAGCCTGCCGGTAATTCCTCGGTTCCTATTTCAAAGAGTAAATTGCTCATAGTAATCGTATTTTCAAATTTTTGCGGGAAGGTGTTTTACGTGGTCCAAAAGACAGGCTCTCTATGCAGCGCCACCCTCTAGAAACGCAAATGTTGAATATCCCTCACCAAGATTTTCAACCTCGACAGAATACCACTTTAATTCTTCCTGTGTCGAGAGGTTTTCAGATATTTTTTCGGCAAGAAGTTCAACGGAATACTCTCGCAAATTGGTATCGGCCTCCTGGCAGGTCGCGTAAAGAGCACTCTCCACTCGTGTTATAAGATCCTCTATCCAGAGAAATCTTTTAAAACGAACGGCAATGGTCGAATTCCCCCAATGTCCTCGTGAACGGGGCATCCCGTTGTAGCCGTTCTTCTTCAGAGCTCTGAAAATGGGGACTGTAAAGTGGAATTCAAGCTCATCGGTATGCTCAAGCGAGCCATGCATTCGACATTCATAACGGCGTGAACTTAAGGACTCCTCGCTATATTCCTTTTGCAGAAAATAGGGGAAACGTATTTCAATATGCGAGGCCTCGGCGTCAAGCCTGGTCTTCATTTCTTCAAGAATACGCAGAAAACAGCTGGGATCGATCTCACCATGAAACTGGTTGAGAATCTCTACAAACCGGCTCATGTGTGTCCCTTTGAATTTATGCGGCAGATTGACATACATATTGAGGGAAGCGATGGTATGCTGGTGATTATTGTGCTTATCCAAAAAAGACACTGGATAATTAATGGTCTTGACACCGACCTTTTGTATGTCGACTTTTCTGTGATCCAGCTGGCTTTGAATGTCTATCATGGTTGTGTCCATAGAGGCTTGCAGGAAGTTGTCCGGGGAGAGGGTTTTTCTTTCGGACGGCCTTTTAGTCGAGTTGGCGGTGCACCGCATCCTTCAACTGCTGAAGATCCGACGATTTAACAACATATTCTTCCGAAGCCCATGCCCCAAGATCCTGTTTAAATTCTGGAAATGCACTGCTCAAGATCACTGGAATCGCCGGATTCCGTGTTTTCATACGGCGCAGCACATGTATGCCGTTTATATCCGGCATATGGATATCGAGAATGACGAGGTCGGGGGGGTCATCCTCAAAGCAGCGAAGCCCCTCTTCTCCGCTGGATGCCGCTATTATGGAATAGCCCTCTTCCCGAAGCTCTTCACTGTAAATAAAACGTATATTGGCTTCATCATCGATTAACAGTATTTTCTTCATCCGATGCTCCTCCTGTCAAAGAGATTTCTCGTAGAAAAGCAGCGGCTTCTTCAGGCGGCATGGGGTTGATATAAAACCCCGAGCCCCATTCGAAGCCGGCGATGGAGGTGAGCTTGGGCACTATTTCAAAGTGCCAGTGAAAGTACTCCAGATTATTTGACCGCAACGGCTGGGTGTGGAGTACAAAGTTGTATGGTACATTAGGTATACAGGCGTCGAGGCGTTGCAGGCTCTCCGAAAAAATCTGCGCCAGGGAATGAAGCGATTGATCGCTCTGACCTCTAAACGATGACGAATGTCGCTTTGGCAGAACCCACATCTCAAAAGGCGTTTTGGGAGCAAAGGGGGTTAATGTTATAAAATCGTCATTTTGACAAACAACACGGATTGTATTTTTGATCTCCTGTCTGACGATATCGCAGAAGATACAGCGCTCCTTGTAGTTGTAATAGGACTGGGCCCCCTCGACTTCGGAGACAATCAGGCGCGGCAGCACCGGCAGGGCTATAAGCTGGGAATGCGGATGCTCCAGTGATGCGCCGGCGGCCCTGCCATGGTTTTTGAAAACCATGACATATTGGAAACGCAGGTCTTTTCCCAGGTCCTCGATTCTACTTCGATATGCCTTAAGCACAAGGGCCATGTCCTCGGGGGAGAGATAGGCAAAACCCTCTCCATGGTGCGGGCTTTCTATGATGACCTCATGGGCGCCGATGCCGTTCATCTTATCATAGAGCCCTTCCCCTTCCTTATTGATGTCACCCTCGATAACCAGGGCCGGGTATTTGTTCGGCACCACCCTGACCTGCCAGTCCTTGCCATTATTGGCCGACGACAAATCCCGACGATAGGAGAGTACCTCCTTCGGGGTTTTATCCTCATTGCCGGGACACAGCGGGCAAAATCCTCCGGAAACTTCGGATTTTTCGACAAGAAAGTCCGTCGGTCGCTTACTCCGCTCCTTGGAAATGATAATCCAGCGTCCCAGAACAGGGTCTTTGCGTAATTCAGGCATGGGCTACTTCCCCTGGGATCGCTCTTTGGTTTCCTGGATTGTCTTGCAATCAATACACAGGGTTGTGACAGGTCGTGCCTCGAGCCGTTTGAGACCGATATCCTCGCCACAGTCTTCGCAAATACCGTATTCCCCTTCCTCTACCCGCTCAAGTGCCTCTTCTATTTTGGAAAGCAGTTTTCGCTCGCGGTCCCTGATGCGGAGTTCAAAACTTCGCCCGGATTCGACGGTGGCCCGATCATTCGGGTCAGGGATATTTTGATTCTGATCGGTCATATCCGAAAGAGTCCTGCCGGCTTCGTTGAGAATCTCTTCACGCTTTTGTAAAAGCTGCTTCTTAAACTTTTCAACTATTTTTTTCTCCATTCGGATACTCCTCAAAAATACTGCCTGTATAAAAAAGACCGCCTTTTTCAACGCGGGCTCGTTATCGTCAACAGGGAGTAGCTCCCTCCTCAGTCCATCTTCGTTCCCGGGTACCAACGTAACTCAGCACGAAGTACTCGAGGTATTACTCAAGATATTCAAAAAACATTAAGCATTCCGTACATACTCACCACTTTTGCCGCCGCTTTTGTGCAATAGCTTAATATCACCTATTGTGATGGATTTATCAACTGCTTTACACATGTCGTATATGGTTAAGGCACTCACCGACACAGCGGTCAGCGCCTCCATTTCGACGCCGGTCTTTCCGGTGATACCAACGGTGGCATGGACCTCTATGGTGCACTCCTCATCATGAAAGACAAAATCGACAGTCGATTTGGTGATCATCAGAGGATGGGTCATGGGAATAAGGCTGTCCACCTTTTTGGCCGCCATGATACCTGCTACCCGGGCAACTCCCAGAACATCCCCCTTGGCCATGGAGCCACTTTTGACAAGAGTATATGCCTCACGGCTCATACTCACCCTGCCGGATGCCGTGGCGCTGCGCTCGGTCTGCTGCTTGGCGCCGACATCCACCATCACGGCATTACCGTCGGCGTCAAAATGATTAAATGCTTTTTCGTCCGCAGCCATTACTTCCCTCGCACCTCGTTGAACAGCCTGCGGAAAAAGCCATCATGCTCTTTATGCTGGCCATGCTTGACACACAATTTGTCAAAATTACGCAAGACGTCCCTTTGCTCCTGGCATAGATTTGTTGGAGTCTCCACCTGCAATTCAACAATCATCTTGCCCCGTCCGCGCCCTCGAATATTGGGAGCACCTTCATTTTTGAGAGTAAAAAGACTGCCCGACTGGCTTCCTTCGGGAATGGAGATCTCTTTTTTGCCATGGATCGTCACCACCTCGACGTCACCGCCAAGTGCGGCCTTCACCATGGGAACGGGAAGTTTGCAGTATATATTATCGCCCTCCCGCTTGAAAAATTCATGCTCTTCCACATGGAGAACCACGTAGAGATCGCCGGCGGGACCACCTCTTCTTCCGCCCTCGCCCTCATCGCTCAACCGCATTTTAGCACCGGTGTCCACACCGGCGGGGATTGTCAGCGACACGGTTTTGGTTTTTTCGACAAGCCCCTGCCCGTTACAGTCGTTGCAGGGATCTTTGACGATCTCTCCTTCTCCGTTACACTGGGGGCATGTCGAACTTACCTGGAAAAAACCCTGGGATCGTATTACCTGGCCTCTGCCGCCGCAACTCGGACATTTCTCTCTCGAGGAACCCGGACGACAGCCCGATCCTTCGCAGGTCCAGCATGTATCAGGCTTGGTGATCTTGACATCCTTGGTAACACCATGGACGGCTTCCATGAAGCTGATGGGAAGGTCATAGCGAAGATCATTGCCCTGGATCGGGCCATTTCTTCTTCCGCGGGACCGGCCGCCTCCAAAACCGAAGATATCTCCAAAAATATCACCGAAACTGGAGAACACATCTTCGAAATCACTCGGCCCACTGTACCCGCTGTTCCTGAGACCATCGTGGCCATAGCGATCGTAAATCTGCCGTTTTTGCGGATCGCTGAGTACCTCGTATGCTTCGGTACATTCCTTGAAAAAGGTCTCCGCCTCCGTATCTCCCGGATTACGGTCTGGATGGTATTTCATGGCGAGTTTGCGATAAGCTTTCTTTATCTCACCATCATCCGCCTGCTTTGAGACGGAAAGTAATTCGTAATAATCATGTGGCATGCCTGCTAAACCTCTTTTTTCGCGTCCTGAGAATCTGCTTTTTTCGGCTCTGCTTGTACACCGCCTCTACTGCCTTCTTCCAGAAGGCCGGGCAGATCATCAATATTATCAAGCGTCACTTTTCCCGCCGCAATCTCGCGCAGAGTCATGACAATTTCCTTGTTCTTGCCATTCACCAGAAAGGGTTCCCCCTGCCTGTGTTGACGTACGCGCTTGACTGCAAGATGAATAAGATTGAAACGATTGTCATTGCCAATCTTTTCCAGACAATCTTCAACTGTAATTCTAGCCATATGTTCACCTGTTTAAATGAAAGAAACCAATATTGTTATTGTTGTCGTTGTCGTTGTCGTCGTCTCGTAGGGGCACGGCGCGCCGTGCCCCTATTTTTCAAAAGGATTACGGAGCAACAGCGTCTCTTCGCGGTCCTGTCCGACCGACACAATGGATGCGTTTACCTCCGTTATATCCTCAATTCTTTGTATATACTCTCTTGCTTTGACGGGCAGGTCCTCAAGTGCACGCGCTTCATGGATCTCCTCCCGCCAGCCGTCAACTTCTTCGTATATGGGAGAAACGTTGCAGGCCTGCCGAATATTGGAAGGCATGGCATGAAACCTCTTCCCCTCCAGTTCATATTCACGGGCAATTTTCAGCTTCGGCTGTCCCGAGAGGACATCGAGCTTGGTTATAGCCATGTCGGTGATACTGTTAAGCCGCACGGCATCGTTTGCCACAACACCGTCAAGCCAGCCGCAACGTCTCTTTCGCCCTGTTGTTGCACCAAACTCGCCACCTTTTGCCTGAAGTTCGGTGCCGGTTGTATCATTGAGCTCCGTGGGAAGGGGTCCCTCACCAACTCGTGTGGTATATGCCTTGAGGATACCGAGAACACTGTCGATATGCACCGGGCCGGCACCCGAGCCGTTGCAGGCATTGCCGGCAACAGTATTGGAGGAGGTAACAAAGGGATATGTTCCATGATCTATATCAAGCTGGGTTCCCTGGGCCCCCTCATAGAGGATGTTTTCATCGTTTCTTCTGGCACTGTCAAGGGCCACGGAAACATTGCCGACAAAAGGCAGTAACAGTTCGGCATACGCTTGGAAATCATCATATATTTTTACAATATCAAGAGGTTCGAGGTTATATTTTTGAGTGAGAAGGAAATTCTTTTCTTCGAGATTGGCTTCCAGCTTATCCTTGAACAGTTCCATGTCTTCAAGATCACCGATTTTGATACCATTGCGGCCCACCTTATCGATATAGCAGGGCCCTATCCCTCTTCCCGTGGTCCCGATTTTTTTGCCCTTGGCCAGGGCCGCCTCCGTGGCCTGATCAAGCGTGGCGTGATAGGGCATAATGAGATGGGCACGTTCGCTGATCAATAAACGCCGGGGCGTTACCGGCAGCCCTTTTTCCTTCAGTTCGGCTATCTCATGGAGCAGAACGGCCGGATCTATTATAACACCATTGCCGATCATGCATGTCTTCTCCTCATAGAGGATACCGGAGGGGATAATATGAAAAACAAACTTTTTGCCATCCACTACTAGCGTATGACCGGCATTGTTACCGCCCTGAAAGCGCACGACGTAATCGGCATAGTTTGTCAAAAGATCGACAATTTTACCTTTTCCTTCATCTCCCCACTGGGTCCCCACAACCACTACACTGGACATATTTTCTCCCGAGCAACAATTCGATACCGGGCGTCAATACTGCTTTGCCCGGAACCGTTTTCACTGCAGCGTATCACTGCAGTATCAGAATTACGATGGTTACATTAGCGCTGTATTGTTACAATTGCTGGTATTCTATTAGGTTGTATGTATCTCTTCGCACCCTTCATAACACTATCCTTATGACATCTTATGACATAGGACAAACGATACAGTATAGCCCACAAATGGAATAAAGTCAATCAATCTCATTTGGCAACTTTTTCACAATGCCCAACCAATTATACCGCCAGGACGCCTCTACCCGGCACAGCAAGAAGGACGAGCACATCGCTGTTGTGTTGACAGTGCATCGTAAATACCTTACTCTAGTATTCCAGTAGAGCGCGTCCCCGGCAGAACACTACAAGCTCGGAGGAACTCCGGAGGGATGCTTTTGCTGTACCGGCGAAACGCACTTGATCAGGGGAAAAATTGAAGACCCCCTTGAAAAATAAGACAGATAGGCGACACTCCGCGGGAACGCTTTTTCAAGCTGCCCTGAAAAGATAAACGGCAGGTACACTCTATGTTTGGCATCGGTTTTCCGGAACTCATACTTATTCTCGCGCTTGCGCTCATTGTTGTGGGGCCCGACAAACTTCCAGAGCTCGCCAGATCGGTGGCAAAGACACTGGTGGATCTAAAGAAAACCGCCGAGGGCCTCAAGGATAGCTTTAACGAGGAAGACAACCCCATCGCGGATATAAAACCGCAACTCGAAGATGCCGCCAAAAATTTCAAGGAGACCATTCTCGATGACGAGACCAAAACCTGGAAAAATTCCAAGGACTTCTCGGACCTTCAGTCAGTAATAGATGACACCACACATGTGCATGAAGACAACCAGGACAATACCGACACGCAGGATGATCAATCGCCCGCCCCCGATCCTGGAGATGCGCAGGATGCGCAGGATGAGCAAAAAAACGCACATGATGCTTCCACCTCCAACACTGGAGACAAGTTCTGATGCTCGAGCGCGCCATTCATGTTTTTCGCCCTCACCATCTTGAGCTGCGCAACAGGATAATCCGTATCTTTGCCACTATTATCGCTTGCTCCTGTGGCGCCTATTTTTTCTCCGAAGAGATTGCCGCTTTTCTCATCGCTCCACTCTACTCCGCTACACCGCTGATGAAAAAGCTGGTCTACACCAGTCTACCGGAAGCCTTCATTGCCTATATCAAACTTTCACTGCTGGTCGGTATCGCTGCCAGCTTTCCCATGGTTCTCTATCAAGGCTGGTCATTTATTGCTCCAGGCCTGAAAAAAGATGAAAAGAAACTGGCCGCCACCGTGGTTTTCTGGGGCAGCCTGCTGTTTGCACTCGGTGCGTTTTTCGCAACATTCGG
>JBHEOR010000025.1:0-2313 GCA_046260685.1 Desulfopila sp. | reverse complement strand
CTTCATGAGCTACGCCTCGGACCGCTTGGAACCACTGCCCAAGCTCGGCAAATATCTCACTTTTGTGATACGCACCATCATCGCCTTCGGCCTGGCCTTCCAGATACCGTTTCTCATGGTCATGACGGGCAGGGCCAATCTGGTTTCGGCCGGCTATTTTCAAAGCAAGCGTCTTTATTTCTACGGCGCCATCGCCGTTCTGGCCTTTCTTCTCAGCGCCGGCGATCTCATGGCAACCGTCCTTATCGCCATGCCTCTGTCACTGCTCTATGAAAGCGGGATTCTTCTGATGCGCCTGTTCTGCAGAAAAGCAAATTAGTGAATTTCGTTTTTCAGCAGACAACATGAAATCCTGGCGCGCGGCCGGCCATGGTCGTCGTATTCAATGGTATCGGGCTGCAGCAGTTTATTCATGACACAACCCTCCTCAATACGAAGCGGAAACATCATTTTTTCGGTGATACCGGGGTTTTCTACAAGCTGATTGTCTTCAATGGTATAGGTGTGCAAGGCGTAATCCTCGCACAGCGGACATTGATACACCCGGCCATTGGGAAAGATAAAATAATTCTCCGCCACCTCGCCGGCACATTCAAACGGTTCATCTTCATCGAGAAAAACCTTGGGATAGGTGACATGCAGCCCGGCCTGCGCGGCCTTACGGGCAACCTCCGGAACCGTGTCCAGCCATTTGCGCCGGCTTACCTGCGGCGACTGGCCCTTCTCCTTCGAAGAATCACCTGTTTTCCTGGCCGATTCGCCGCGTAGTCCGATAACCTGGATAAAAAAGCGCTGCACCCCAAGATCGGTAAGCAGGGGAATCATTGTATGGAGATGATCAATATTTTCATTGCTGACTGTATAGATGACACCTACGCGAAAGCCGCGCGACCGCGCCCGGGCAATATTCGCCGTACATACCTCAAAAACGCCTTTGCCGCGGATGGGGTCATTGATTGCACTATCCGGCCCGTCAAGACTGAAGCTCAGAAAATCGAGCAGATCAGGCCGTGTTTTGTCGAGGAAATCATGGAGCAGAAAGCCGTTGGAGTCGACGGTGACCGTATACCCCATCCGTTTGGCGGCCGCCACGCACTCGGCCAGCTCGGCATGCAGCGTGGGCTCACCTCCGAGAAATACCAGGTTGCTCTTCTTTGAAGGATCGCGAAAAAGCTGAAGCCACTGCTCGATTGTCTGTCTGTCCAGGGTATTGACACCATGCTGCGCCGTGTTGATGTAGCAATGTTTGCATTTGAGATTGCATGCCGTCAATATATGAAAAAAGATGTTGCGCTCACCGGCTTTAAAACCGACCGTCTTTGCCTGGGAATGTGTCATGAGATATACCACAAATGAATAAAATTTCGTTCAACGATTTGTCCATAAAAAATTCTGACAACCGCCAAAGTTATGCTCGAAGCTCGTTATGCTCGAAGCTCTAAAGGTAAGGGGTCTTCACATGCTGTTTTTCATGGGTATCTGCAGCCTCTGGATGGGCACTGAGCCCCCAGGGACGGTTTACGGCGTCCCATGAAAAACAGCATGTGAAGACCCCTGGGTCGATAAGCTAAAATCAGGTAAAAAACAGTCTACTCCTGCTCCAGGGTGTACCGCGCCAACAGAGAATCATGCCAATAGCCGCTGGCGTTGTCCTGGAAAAACCTTTTAAACAACTGGAGACTTCGGCGCCGCAGGACAGCAGGCACAACCTCCACCTGCATCGTCGCATAGAGCGGCTTGAGGTCTTGTAGAACGAGGGTGGTGGCGCCGCCCATGACATCCTCATAGCCGTAGACAATGGTATGCACATTGTTGAGAAGCAAGGTCGAAAAACACATCAGACAGGGTTCCATGGTTGAATACAGGACAAGACCCGACTGCCCCACCTTGTGCGGATACTCGGCAACAAGCTTGCGCAGCGCCACAATCTCGGCATGATCCAGTTCATTTCCCCGGGCGCTGTTCTGTCGGCCTCCACCAACCACCACCCCACCGTCGTCGGCTATTACACAGCCAACCGGAAACTCTCCCTGCTCCAACGCCAGTCGAGCCTCATCCAGGGCCATTTTCATATAGTATTCATGTATCCGTATTTCCGCCATCTTCTCTTTTTGTGTCACGAGCTCTTCTTGTAGTTGTATTGACTTGCAGTAACTATTCAGCGATACAACCGGACTGACCCGGCCTTTATTCTAAAAGTAACATAGCTTGAAGCACTCAAGGGCAAGGAGTCCGTCGTGTTGTTTTCATGGGTATCTGCAGCCCGGACGGCTGCAGCTAAGCCCCCGGGGATGGGTTTATGGCGTCCCATGA
>JBHEOR010000249.1:613-3362 GCA_046260685.1 Desulfopila sp. | reverse complement strand
AACCCACCGACTTCGAGTCGGTGGTTGTTTAGTTCAGGTCTCTGGTATCTGTCGGTACTGCCCGACCAGTCGCAGGGGCTGGTGATGGGTAAATCGCCGACCATTGCCGCTATCCAACCTTTTGCCGCAGCTGGTTTTGTGTCTTTTATGCTGCTTATGCTGGTCGCCGGGATTGTTCGGCCGAACCTTAATCTCAAACCGGTAGCCGGATTGGCGATGGTGAGTGCTTTAGTGGTTATGGGTGGATTTGAATGGACCAGGGAGGCGGCCCGTCGTCCCTATGTCATCAACGAGGTGATGTATTCGAATAGCATCATGAAAAAGGATGTAAACGCGTTGAATGACGAGGGCTTCCTCCGGTCGGCTCTCTGGGTGGAGACCAAGGAAGTGTCCGAGGAAAACCTCGCACTTGCCGGGGAAGAAATTTTCATAAACCAGTGTTATGCCTGTCACACCGTCGACGGCATAAACAACGATATCGTCCAGGCCACGAGCACTATGAGTTATCGTGCCCTGGTGAGTTATATTAAAAAGATCCATGAAGTACGCTATTTTATGCCGCCTTTTGTCGGTACGGAACAGGAAGCCAGGGCGCTGGCGGTCTACATCGCTGGTGGTCTGCACGGCAAAGATGTGCAGGAACCGCAACAGGATGCAGGAAGCGCGGCAAAGGGTCCTGTGCTGTTTGAGGAAAATTGCGCATCCTGCCATGCGCTGGAGGACTTGGCTTCTCTAAAGGGCGTCGATCAGCAGGAAATAGTCATTATGCTGCGTACTTTAAACGAAATATCCGATGAAATGGAACCTTTTGACGGCAGTGCCGAGGAACATGAGCAGCTGGCGGCTTTTCTCGGCGGGCACACCGACACGGCGCAACGGGAGACGGCCATTGACGGCGAAGCCGTTTTCGAAACGCATTGCAGCATGTGCCATGGTGTCGAAGAGATGGCGCCGATGATCGGCGACATCGACCGGCAGGAAATATTTACCCTGCTCGGCCAGCTTGATCAGCTGGAAAGTTCCATGCCGCCGTTTGGCGGGACAACAGAGGAACAAGAAGCCCTTGCCGATTTTCTTGCAAGCACCAACCAGGGAGGACAGTGATGGACCCGCTTATTATTCCGCAACCGGACACCATACCGGTCAGTTGGGGCTGGTTACAGTTTCTGCTGCTTTTGACCTTTCCCCTGCACATGCTGGCCATGAACGCCATGCTGGGCGGCCTGGCCATAGCTATTGTCCAGCATATGCGCGGCGGTACTTTACAAAAACAGCTTGCCCACCGGATTGCCATTGCTCTGCCGCTGGTCATTGCCTTTGTCGTCAATTTCGGCGTGGCCCCGTTGTTGTTTGTCCAGGTGCTCTACGGCCAGTTCCTTTATACCAGTTCGGTGCTGATGGGGACTTTCTGGATACTCATTGTGCCGATGCTGATCATTGCTTATTATGCCGCCTACCTCTATGATTTTCGTTTTACCCAGCTCGGTTCTGCCGGTCCATGGATCGCGGTAGTATCATTTTTTCTCCTGGTCGTCATCGGTTTTTTCTTTTCCAACAACATGCTGCTGATGGCCTTGCCGGAACAATTTGGCGAGTATTTTTCCCATAAAAGCGGCACTTTATTATCTTTTGATCAACCGCAGTTCTGGCCGCGTTTTCTGCATATGCTGCTCGGCGCCTTGGCTATAGGCGGGTTGTTTGTCGCCCTGCTCGGCCGTTTCAAAAAAGACCTTAACCCTGATCTGGCAAGCCATGCCGAACAGGTGGGGCTGAGCAGTTTTCTGGCATTGACCTTTGTCAATGTTCTGATCGGTTTCTGGTATCTGCTCTCTTTGCCCAATGAATTGATGCTGCTTTTTATGGGCGGCAATATTGGTGCAACCATTGCCTTTGGTGGAGCTCTTCTGCTTGCCACAGGAGCACTTTATGCTGCCTATAAAAAAAGATTCTGGCTGACGTTTTACCATGCGATTGCCCTTGTCGTGGTCATGACTTTTATGCGGAGCTGGTTGCGCAGCGGCTATCTGAAAGATGTGTTTACCCTCGATCAGCTCCAGGTCGTACCGCAATATTCGCCGATGATTTTTTTCTTTGTCACTCTGGTGGTCGGGCTTATCTGCCTTGGCTGGTTGGTCAAAAAGACAAGGGATGTTTTTGTGCAGGAGAGTAAATATGGCACTGAATAAAATTCCTCGTATGGCTGACCGTCCATCGAATTGGTCAATTTTTCTCCGGCGAAGCTGCCGGTAGCAAAAAGGGTCGCAAGAAGCAGTGGGAATAAATAACGCATGGAAGATTTCCCTATGTCGTTTCAAATAAGTGAATGTCTGTCAGTAAGATTCTGCAAGGCAGCCATGAAACTACTGCTTCTGAGTGCATTCAAGAAACCATGTATGCTGGTGAGCCAATCAATACTTGTAGAGGGGAACTGTTACCGTTTGTTAATAGTATTTATCATATTGAATTAATATTGTTTTTTTTGCCTAACCCCGGTAAACCAAAAATATACGGAGTGTCATGACCGAAAAAGTACAGTGCAAAAAACACGGCGAGGTCGCCATCTGGATTGTCTGCAGGCATGTCGGCGAAGGAAACGCCGATACCATCATATTCAGCGAGGAACAAGACGCTCTCTGCTTCGAATGTGCCCGAAACTTTAAGAATCTCACCGAGCAGGACGTGGTCGGTATGTGTGAAGAATGCCTCAAGGATTTCACGGCGAAACTGATGATAGACACAAAAACCTTTG
>JBHEOR010000249.1:0-535 GCA_046260685.1 Desulfopila sp. | reverse complement strand
TCCAGGGCATTGAGCATCTCAAGGGCAAGAGGCTTGTGCCTTAAAAGCGGTTCCGGGTATTCTTGTCGAAAGATCAGTATGCCCGGTGCCGATTTCTTTATGTTCTTGTAAAAAGAGGTTAGTTTTTCTTGCGTCGATGTCTTCTATCCCGATATTTTGGTTCGGTTTCCATGGCTTCCACCTCGGCAAGCATTTGCAGGTAGATGGTGTAACGTTCCCTGTCGATTTGCTTGTCTTCGACGAGTTCTATAACCTTGCAGGCCGGTTCTTCGCGGTGCTTGCAATCCCTGAATCGGCAGGCGTCCATGCCCGCTTTTTCAAAACCGGGGAAGTACGTTGACAGCTGATGGGCCGAGATGTCGACCAGGCCGAAGTCATTGAAGCCCGGAGAATCAATGAGTTCGCCGCCATCGCTGAGGAGATGCAGGGTGGAAACGGTCGTGGTGTTTCGACCTCTTTTTTTCGTCTCGCTTATCTCGCCGGTTGTCAGGTTGATTTCCGGCAGGAGGCCGTTGAGGATCGAGCTCTTACCGAC
>JBHEOR010000248.1:0-3399 GCA_046260685.1 Desulfopila sp. | reverse complement strand
ACCCCTTCGCACCACATCCGATTCTTTTTGTGGGGATGGACTACCGTCATCGAGGTGATGAAGGTGTCCATTCGTTGAACAACCATAACTCATTAACATATTGAACATACATAATTAACATACATTAGGGCCGGGTGGAGGGCAAGGTGTTTTACATGGAGTTTATGTGCCGCTGGTGGCCTGTGGTTCTACCCTGTCCTGGGGCAGTGTTGTGCGTACCATGCGGCCGAGGAAGTTGAGGAGGACGATGACGTTTTCCTCACCGCGCCAGGAAAAGAACAACCCTTCGGTGGCGCCGCCATCATTGAGGTTGACGGTTACCGTATCACCTGCTCGGATGGTCTGGCGCTTCAGCGCCGCCTGGCTGATGGCTCCTTTTTCCTCGCGCTCTTTGAGGGTGTCTACCAGCCAGTCCGGCACCGGGATATAGGACTCGCCAAAATGGACCGGCCCGGCAGAGCCGCGGGTTGCGGCAATAGTCGGCCAGTTGCGCTCTTCCGGGGCAAGGTGGAGAAAGAGATAGCCCGGAAAAAAGGGGCGGAGCACCTGCTTCTTCTGCCGAGCATGACGCACCACCTTACTTATGAGCGGCAGGTAGACGGTGAAGCCCTGCTGCTCATAGTTGAGCCGGGCGACTTTTTCGTTGTTTGGCTTGGTGCGGATGGCGTACCAGGCTGGTTGGGTGTCGGTCATGGTTGTATCTCTTCATGGGTGTCGTTTCTCTGAGCAAACTAAGAAACTATTCTACAATTTTTTAATAAGTTATTCAAGGGCTGGGGTCAAGTCTTTGCTTGACGTATTCTAGCCATCATGATATCCTCAATTATGGCTAGATCGTTGCGAATAGAATACCAGGACGCATGGTACCACGTGATGAACCGTGGCAGGCGAGGGGAAAATGTATTTTCCGACCATGAGGATTATAGTGCCTTTATTAATTTGCTCAGTGAAACATCGAAGATGTTCAACCTTCGCGTGTCCGCGTATTGTTTAATGAAGAACCACTATCACATTCTCGTACAGACTCCGGATGGCAATCTCTCCCGGGCCATGCGGCATGTCAACGGTGTTTACACACAGCGCTACAACCGGCGCTGGAGTTTTGACGGGCAGTTGTTTCGTGGACGGTACAAAAGTGTTCTTGTCGAAGAGGACGCTCATCTGCTTGAGCTGTTGCGGTATATTCATAGAAATCCGGTTCGGGCGCATATATGTCACAACGTTGGAGATTATCCCTGGTCCAGCCATTCAGCCTATACTTCATCTGCAAAGAAGTGGGATTGGCTGCACAGGAAATCCCTGCTCTATATGTTTGCCGATACTTTGGGCAAGGCGCAGAGACGGTATAAACAATATGTACACGATGAAGATGCCGAGGAAGTGCTCGATTTTTTCGGCAAGAAGCACGCGCCTGCTTTTTTTGGTACAGAAGGTTTTGTTGAAGGGATTAAAGAAAAATTTTACGGGATTGAAAAACACGACGAAATCCCACAATCTCGACAATTGGCCCCTACGGTTGAAAAGATAAAAGAGATTGTGTGCCAACATTATGCGGTAGATGAACAAGCCTTGCTCAAGTCGAAACGAGGCCAGACAAATGAGCCCCGTAATCTGGCAGTTTACCTGGCCAGGAAGCTATGTGGCTTGCCCTTGGAAGAAATTGGGAGGGAATTCGGGATTGCGAAATATAGTTCGGTAAGCAGTATCGTGACCAGGACCGAGAAGCACATTGAGCAGCACAGGCATTTGTCATTGCTGGTTGAAGAGATGGGTGCACATTTGTGCAAGAATCTAGCAAAGACTTGACCCAAATTCCAAATTCTTTGCCGCATGTGGCAACAGATAGTCGTAGATTTATCCGGTGAATATTGTTGCTTCCATGGCAGCGATCCCAGGCCCGGGCAGTCTTTTCAACCATTCGTCTAATGCTTTTCTGGTGGCCGCAATTGTTGCTGCCTCAACGAGACATCCATCCATTGTTTTAATGTTTGTTTTGATGCAATAGACAATCATCTTCTTGTGAATATCCAACCCGATGCCGTAAAGTGTTCTCATGGAAGCCTCCTTGTTTTTCTTGAGGCGTATCCGATGTGGGATGTCCCAACAGTTTGTCTGTTACAAACATTTTGAACCACTTGGAGGTTTTCTGCAAGTTTGCCACTATACTTATGCATTCAAACAGAATACCGATTAATTCAAAGCTATTTGGTATCATGTTTTCGCTTTCAAAAATAAGAGCTAAGCAAAGACTTGACCCCGCTTTGACCCCGCTTTTAATGCTTGACATGGTGAGGAGGAGTGTTGATAATGGACTGAATTGTGAGTAAATGTTGAAGTAGTGGAGTAGTGCTGGACTATGGTAACGTCTGAGTTGCGCATAATACTGGTTTTTCTTACCTCGCTGATAGCCGTTGTTTTTCTCATACCCAAGTTGGCGCGGATAGCCACCCGCATAGGGCTGGTTGATCAACCCGGTTTGCGTAAGGTGCATGACAGGCCGTTGCCCCTGGTGGGTGGCATTGCCATGGTGATTTCGGCGACCTTCAGCTTTTTGCTTTTTGTCCCCCTGGTTGGCCTGCGGGGGTATTTTCTGGGTGTTGCGCTTTTGTTGCTGGTTGGGTTTCTCGATGATTTTCGCGAAATCGGTCATCGCGAGAAATTTTTAGCGCAGATCCTGGCCACTTCCATGTTGTTCTATTTCAGTGATGTTGCATTGCAGTCCTTTGGAGATCTGCTGGGACTGGGCAGCATTGATGTGGGTGGCAATGTGGTGGTGATCTGGCTGGTGACGGTGTTTTGCGTTGTCGGCGTTATCAATGCCATTAATTTGCTTGATGGCCTGGATGGCCTGGCCGGGGGCTTCTGTTTCCTGGCCTTTTTGACCTTTGCCGTGCACAGCTCCATGGCGGCGGATACTCCCGCAGTGCTGCTCAATCTGGCGCTGGTTGGCGCAGTGCTTGGTTTTCTCCGTTATAACTGGAATACTGCCAAGGTGTTCATGGGGGATGCCGGCAGCCTCTGCCTTGGCTTTTCCCTGGCATTTATGGCATTGTGGCTGACCCAGGGAGAAGGTGCCGGGGTTCAGCCGATCACGGCCCTATTGGTGCTGGCGGTGCCGATCGTTGATACCTTGACGGTGATGACCAAGCGGATTCTTCGAGGGCAGAGTCCTTTTCGGCCGGATATGTATCATCTCCACCATATTTTCCTTCGCTATGGGGTGTCCAAGGTTTGGGCGGTACGGTTTATCCTGGCATTAAGCGGTCTTTTTTGCATCTTAAGTCTGTTCGGGGAAGTTTATGCCTGGCCGCAATGGCTGCTTTTTGCCGTTTTCATGCTGTATTTTACTGCCTATATCACCTCGTCGTTTTATATAATCCGATTGATGCGGGTCAGCCG
>JBHEOR010000247.1:0-3419 GCA_046260685.1 Desulfopila sp. | reverse complement strand
GTTTGGAACGCTGAACGCTGTCGGCCGATCGATTCAACAATTAATCCGCTGGGACCCCCTTCAAACAGGTGATGCGATATTAAAGCCAGAAAGGAGTGTCACATGTTAGGACCATAGCGGTAGTTTCACGGAAAATGAGGCCGAGTTTAGACAACAGCAGTTTTTAACACTCTTCAACAACCAAGGAGAAAATAACATGTTTGAATCGCAGAAGATTATTAAGTTTCTGGTTTTACTGGTTATGACGGTCGCTTTTCTGGGCTGTGCATCCACCCAAAAACAATCAAGCCCCGGTGATTACATCGATGACACGGTCATTACGACCAAGGTCAAAGCCGCCATTTTTGATGACCCGGCCCTGAGGATGAGGGAGATCAGCGTTGAGACCCGCCAGGGTGTTGTTCAGTTGAGCGGCTTTGTCGATTCAGCGCAGAGTGTCACCAAGGCCGGTCAAGTTGCCCGAGGTGTTGCTGGGGTTAAAAGTGTGAAGAACGATCTGATCGTTAAATAATTGACATTCAAATTGGATTAGCTAGACACCGAATGGTGACTTTTTAGCCGCTTGGTGAGGTCTTGATGCTTACTATATCCAGAGCGGAATTGGAGCTGATCCATGAACATTCTTCTGATCTACCCCCATTACCCCGCCACCTTCTGGAGTTTTCGCTACGCCATGAAATTCATCGGGCGTAAAGCGAGTTTTCCGCCACTGGGCCTGATGACGGTGGCGGCGATGCTACCGGAAACCTGGGGAAAAAGGCTGGTCGACATGAATGTTCGCCCGCTTGACGACGCAGATCTGAAATGGGCCGATTACGTATTTATCAGCGCCATGAGCGTCCAGCGCCTTTCAGCGTGCGAGGTCATTGAACGCTGCCGACGCCTGGGGGTTAAGACCGTAGGCGGCGGCCCCCTGTTTACTTCCTGTCACGACGATTTTTTTGAAGTCGACCATCTGGTGCTGGGTGAAGCGGAGATCACCCTGCCCCGGTTTCTGGAGGATCTGCAGGGTGGCACGCCCCAACGTATCTACCCGGCAGAGAAATGGGCGCAGCTCAGTCAGACGCCCATTCCCCTGTGGGATCTGGTCAGAATGCGCGACTACGCCGCTATGAACATCCAATACGGGCGCGGCTGTCCCTTTGACTGTGAGTTCTGCGACATCACTACGCTCTTCGGCCGCCGCCCGCGCAGCAAGCCCCTTTCCCTCCTCTTAAACGAACTCGAAAGCCTCTATGTCACAGGTTGGCGCGGCGCGGTTTTCTTCGTCGACGACAACTTTATTGGTGACAAACCCAAACTCAAACGGGAGGTTCTGCCGGCCCTGATTGATTGGATGAAAGCCAGAAATTATCCTTTTTATTTCTATACTGAGGCGTCCATTGACCTGGCCGATGATGCGGAGTTGATGGGCAAGATGGTCGACGCCGGTTTTGAAGAGGTCTTTATCGGCATTGAAACGCCACATGAGAACGGGCTTTCCGAGAGCGGCAAGGTGCAGAACAAGAACCGCGATCTGTTAGCCTCGGTCAAACGCATACAGCAGGCGGGGCTCCAGGTTCATGGCGGCTTTATCGTCGGATTCGATAGCGATCCGGCCTCGATTTTCGACCAGCAGATTCGTTTCATTCAGGAGAGTGGCATCGTCACCGCCATGGTCGGAGTGCTCTCCGTCCTGCGCGGCACCAAACTCCACCAGCGGCTGGAACAGGAAGGGCGGCTGCTTAAGGACTCGTCGGGCGACAATACCGCAATTGATCTTAATTTCGTCCCCCGCATGAAACCGGAGGCACTGATTGCCGGTTACCAAAGCATTCTCGAAACCATCTATGCCCCCAGACAATTCTATCAACGGGTGAGCCAGCTCTTTCGCGAGTACAAGCCCCGGCCACAGGCTGGTTTTCGTTTGCAGCAGGGGTATTTAGGAGCACTTTTCAAGTCGATGTTGTTTCTCGGAATACTCGGCAAGGAGCGCTTCCATTACTGGAAACTCTTCTTCTGGTCGCTGTTCCGGAACCCCCGGCTCTTTCCGCTGGCCATTACCTATGCGGTCTACGGGTTCCATTTCCGCAAGGTCGCGGAAAACATCAGTGGGTATGAGCTAAAGGCGACAACGCGATGGGAAAGTCGAAATTCTAACTGAGTGAGCTATGCCTCGACACGAGGTGAATAACCCGAATTCAGGCTCAAACCTGCCAATTGCAGGCTCATTCTTGACAGATTCCTCAAAGTACTGAACAGTTAAAAAAGCCGACCGGGCTTTGAGGGTTCCCGATCGGCTTACATTTAATTTGATTACTTGTTGCTCTTGGATTGAAGTGCATTAATTGTGAAACAAGCTGAAATTAGTATTTCTTCTGGTTTTTAGACTCATCCTTCTTATCCATTGTCTGATCATTTTTCTTGTCCTGCATCATCTGACGCTGGGTATCATCCTGACGTTGTTGCTGGCTCTGACCATCTTCCCAATACGGGGATACGCCATAGTGCTCGTGAATTCCCCTGCTCTGGTCCTGGGTCAAGGCTTCCTCGATATCACCTTCAGGAACCATTTTCAGTTGGTCTTTCTGCTTATCGAGGGTAAATACCACTTCATGCAGTTGACGCTCGCCTGCCTGTGTTTGCGTTCCCTGTGGCATTTTGTTTTGCAACGCATTAAAAGGAACAATGTAAGTTTCTTCACCCATACCAAAGATGCCGCCACTCTTCATGGTCACAAAACCAATCCGACCACTATCCACATCCACCAGAACCTTGTCGATCTCACCGATTTGTTCGCCCTTCTGATTCTGGACTTCCGTGCCGATCAGGTTGTTGCCCAGCATAAGATTCTGCTGCTGAGATTGTTGACCTACTTGACCGAGTTGACCCGATTGTCTCTGACGATCCTGTTCGTGCGGTTGACCGGGGAAAGTCTGTTTTTCCTGCTGGCTCGGTGAACTCAGGCCCGTCTGATCCTTATGATAGTCACTCTGGCCGGATTGTTTGCTGTCGGTAGCAGCACCAGTTGCGAAAGACGCAGGAACCAGGTACAACCCGAACGCAAACAAAATGATTGTAAAAATACTTAGTCTTTTCATATTGTTCTCCTTCTAAAGTTTTTGATGCAAGCAACCAGTTACCCAGAATAGATAACTACTTACCCCTTCCTCAATCTTTGTTCTTTGACCAAATTTACTGCCCATCACTAGCAGCACAAGATCTTGTGATAGGTATATCGCAATAAGCGCGCCAGAAAAGAACGGCAGCATATAATTGATGCAACATACTGATAATATATGGTGATTCATTATGATAAGTCGAAAAGGTGGGGCGGAGATCTTAAAAATATCCATCATATGCGACAAAAGCCGTCCTATCTGGATGGCAGCACCTACCAATGGAGACCCGGCAAAACGTGGGATTTTGATCGTCCATGA
>JBHEOR010000246.1:0-3441 GCA_046260685.1 Desulfopila sp. | reverse complement strand
CTGTAGTATTTCTGTTTTTCTGTTTCTGGTTCCCATGCGTTGCATGGTATCCAGAATCCTGCGTAATCCCGGGGGACCAGAGTCTCAGGTCATTTAGTCAGCTTTCTTCTTCGACTGCTTTTACGGTTTCCAAAATCTGTGCCTCGGTATGCTGACAGGAGATGAAAAAGCGTAATCGGGCAGATTTTTCCGGTACTGCCGGATAGAGAATGGGTTGAACGTTGATGCCGCGTTTGAACAAGGCTGCGGATAAGCGCGCAGCCCTGATGGAGCTGCCTGTAATCGCCGGGATGACGGCTAAACCTGTGCTGGTGCCGGTATCGATGCCAGCCGCCTTGGCGTGCTCCAGGAATAATTGCCCTCGTTCCTGTATCCTTGCAACCCGCTCAGGTTCTCGTCGGAGCACCTGCAGGGCGGCCAGCGATGCCGCAGCAACAGGAGGGGGCATGCCCACGCTGTAGAGAAAACCCGGTGCGAGAAATTTGAGGTGTTCGACAAGCGCCTTCTCACCGGCAATATAACCGCCGCAACCAGCCAGAGTTTTACTCAGGGTACCCATCCAGATATCTACTTCTTCTCCCAGCAGGCCGAAATGTTCGCGGATGCCCAGACCCGTCTTGCCCATTACCCCGAGTGAGTGAGCGTCATCGATCATCAGGAAGAGCTTGTGCTTGTGCTTGATCTCAACAAAGCGCGGCAAATCCGGGTAGTCGCCATCCATGCTATAGATGCCCTCCAGGACGACCAGTACCCGTTCAAAATTATGTCGCTGGTTCTGTAGAGTGATATCCAGGGCAGCCCAGTCGTTATGGGCGAAGGAAAGTCGTTTGGCACCCGAAAGTGTGATTCCCTGCAGGATACTGTTGTGAATCAGCTCGTCATGCAGGATGAGGTCCCTTGGTCCGAACAAATAGCCGATGGAGGTAACGTTGGTGGCATGTCCGCTGACAAAAATAATAGCATCGTCCACCCCGTAAACATCGGCGATAGCCTGCTCCAGCTTTCGATGAACAGGGCGTTCCCCGGATACCAGGCGACTGGCGGAAACCGATGTACCGTAGAGGTCGATGGCGTTTTTAGCGGCTGCAGTTATTTCGGGATGGCCTGATAGTCCGAGATAATTGTAGCTGGCGTAATTGATATACTCCTGTCCATTAATCCTGGTAGTCGCACCGGCAATTCCTTCGTGCTGTTTGAAAAATGGGTTGCCGATACCCAACCGGGCTGCGCCGTCATTTATGATACGGATTTGTTGATAGCCCGGATGGAGATGAAAATTGTAGTGATGTTCCGGAATGACAGGCCGACCCAAAGGCGACCGGGCAGGGGGTTCGGTACTTCGCCGGTCGGTACTTCGCCTATCGATCTGTCGTAGCCTGCGGTCAAAAGCCTGCTGGATGAGTTTATCTTTTATTTGTGATGTGATGCCAGGGAGTTTTTTACTTGCCATGTTAATGAATGATCCGATTGTTTGAGGCAGCGTCTCCAGCCAGGAGATCCTCCGCCAAGTTAGCCATGGACTCTTCAGATACCTCGGCCCCATGCTGGTCGGCCAGTCTTTTCGCCTGGGCCAGAATGTCCGTTTCATCTGCTGCCGAATCCGATTCAGCGTCCCCATTCAATTGCTGGATGATTTTCTCGGCCAGCTTGGCGATGGTCGGGCTTTGGCTCAGAGCCATGACCGGCAGCCTGGTGCCGAAGCGGGACTCGAGAGCAACGACCAGTTCGACCCCCATCAGCGAGTCCAAACCCATATCGTACATGGACCGCGTCGGATCGATTTTATCCGGGGCAATTTGCAGGATTTCTCCAACCTCTGCTTGAAGAAGCTCGATGACTGTGGTGAGCAACTCAGCTTCCGAGAGTTCCTCGAGCATCCGTTGAATGGTATCGGCATTGTCTTCGTCACTGTGGCTGTCACCGGC
The DNA here is from genome assembly GCA_046260685.1 of Desulfopila sp. Lineage (GTDB taxonomy): Bacteria > Desulfobacterota > Desulfobulbia > Desulfobulbales > Desulfocapsaceae > Desulfopila_A. The sequence goes on along the minus strand of JBHEOR010000246.1, from coordinate 1,516 downwards.
ATGCCGGGCCAATTCGCTGAACTTCGGGGTATCGGCGCTGGGCAGGAAGCGGGACAGTGCATTCCAGTCAAGTTCCATTACCCCAAGCCCTGACCGGTCGGCAAACAGCATGTCTTCCAGGATATCGAGTGCGATGGTCGAGTGAATTGTCGATCCGCCCATCCGGCTTTGCAGGGCATCCTTTATTTTTTCGTTGCGAGCCAAAAATCCCACATCCTCAATCGCTCCCCAGCGCACACAGGTGGCGGCCAACCCGGCAGCCCGGCGATTTTTTGCCAGCGCCTCGAGACAGGCATTGGCAGCAACATAGTTGCCTTGGCCGGGATTACCGAACAGGGTGGTAGCCGATGAGAAAAGGATAAAAAAGTCCAGAGGTGAATCGAAGGTCATCTCATGGAGGTAGTATGCTCCAAGGGCCTTGGGTGCAAGCACACTGCGAATCTGGGCAGCGTCCATATTGCGGATCAGGCCGTCATTGATGACAGTTGCGGCATGAACTATGCCTTTCAGGGGAGGCATAGTTTTGTCTATTTTAGTTAAGAGCGCTGCAAGAGTCTTTCGGTCGGTAACGTCGCATGAGGCAGCGTGAACCTTGACACCCAGGTTTTTGAGTCGAGCAATGGCGGTCTTCGCCTCTTCGGAGCTCGGGCCGCTGCGACTGATTAAAACCAGATTGCGAGCACCTTTACTAACCAGCCATTCAGCGGTTTTCAAGCCAAAACCGCCCAAACCGCCCGTTACCAGATAGGAGGCATCCCCTCCGAGTTCCAGGTTCTGCCGGATGACTGGATCCGGAGAGTGAACGTTGTTAATGCCATTTCGATAGGTGATCACTATCTTACCGATTTGACGTGCCTGTTGCATATATCTGAAGGCGTCGACAATATCTTCGGCTTCGAAGACGTGGTAAGGTAGAGGGTGGAGCACTCCTTCGTTAAACAGGGTCATCACCTCGGCGAACAGGCTGCGGGTAAGTTCGGGACAGCACTGCATCAACTGATCAGCATCGATACCGAAGTAGCTTATATTGTTCCTGAAAGGACGCAGGCCGACTTTAGTGTTTTCATAGAAATCCCGTTTACCGAGTTCCAGGAAACGGCCGAATGGTTTTAGCACCCTGAAGTTGCAGTTGATAGCCTCGCCGGCAAGAGAGTTGAGTACTACGTCCACACCTTTTCCGTCGGTTTGGGCCAGAATTTCATCGGCAAAAGAAAGCGACCGGGAATGGAAGATGTTATCGACACCAAGCAGGCGCAAAAAATCCTGTTTTTCATCCGAGCCTGCCGTGACGTAAATTTCGGCGCCAATCCATTTGGCAAGCTGGACGGCGGCTATACCAACTCCACCGGCGGCTCCGTGGATGAGCACCTTTTCACCCGGTTGGAGTCGAGCCAGATGATGCAGGGCATAATAGGCCGTAAAAAAGGTGCTGGGTATGGTTGCTGCAGCCTCAAAGGAGATTCCCTGTGGGATATGGGAGATCGCGGTGGCCTTGGTGATAACCCTGTTACTGAAG
>JBHEOR010000245.1:0-3456 GCA_046260685.1 Desulfopila sp. | reverse complement strand
GCACCATATTCAGGCCGCCTGCGTTCCAGGCCCCGAAACTCTGCCCCGCGGTACCGCTGAACAGTAGGTGGATTGGTGAATCCTTCATTCCGTTATTACCGTAGAGGGAAGCTATTTTCCCGGAAAGCCTCGCTCCAACTGTCCGATCGGTATTGTTTATCGTGAAGCTTCCTCCACCACCGGACATGGATTCCACCATTTCACTGAATTGTTTTTCAATCTTGAGATTGAGCCTGCCCGGATCATCCGGAACATTGGTGTCCCGGAAAAAAAGGCTGCTTCCAGTTTTTTCTGTTTTGAGGTAATACCCGGCAGTTCTTCAAGGAGATCCGTTCGCCCTATCAGGTCGGTGAGCTTTACAATCCCCAATTCAGCCATGAGCATTCTGGTTTCCTGCACCATAAACCGAAAATAATTCATCACCATATCCGGGACTCCGGCAAAATACTCCTTCCTCAGTGTCTCGTCCTGGGTCGCAACTCCGGTTGCACAGTTGTTTAGATGACATATCCGCAGGAACTTACAGCCGAGTGCAATGAGTGGTCCTGTGCCGAAACCAAAAGCTTCGGCACCAAGAATGGCTGCTTTAATGATATCGAGTCCGGTTTTCAGCCCGCCATCCACCTGGAGCCGCACCTTATGACGCAACCCGTTGGCAACCAGAGCCTGTTGGGCCTCCGCGAGTCCCAATTCCCAGGGACTTCCGGCATATTTAACCGAAGTTAAGGGACTGGCACCCGTTCCTCCGTCGTAGCCGGAAATGGTAATCAGATCGGCATAGGCCTTGGCTACCCCGGTGGCGATAGTGCCGACCCCCGGTTCGGATACCAACTTTACACTGATCCGCGCCTTGGGATTGATCTGTTTGAGATCGAAAATAAGCTGGGCCAAATCTTCAATTGAATATATATCATGATGCGGAGGCGGCGAAATCAGGGTTACCCCGGGTATTGAATAGCGTAGAGCAGCTATCTGGGCGGTCACTTTATGTCCCGGAAGCTGGCCACCCTCTCCGGGTTTTGCTCCCTGGGCCATTTTAATCTGCAGAACTTCGGCATTCATCAGGTAATGAGGGGTTACACCAAAACGTCCCGAGGCTATCTGTTTAATTTTTGACACCCGCTCGGTTCCGAAGCGGGCCGAATCTTCCCCTCCTTCACCGCAGTTGGAAAATCCGCCCAGGCGATTCATTCCGATCGCCAGCGCCTCATGTGCCTCCTGGCTGAGAGCTCCGATGGACATGGCGGCGGAATCAAAACGGCTGAAGAAATTTTCCGCGGGCTCAACTTCATCAAGTGGAATGGGGGTGGTACCGGTTTTCAGTTGCAGCATATCCCGAAGACAGGCGACGGGTCGATTATTTACATAGCTGGAATACACCTGATAATCGGTAAACTCACCTGTGCGCACCGCCTTTTGCAAGGCAACGACCACATCCGGATTGTAGGCATGATATTCCTCGCCGTGGATGTATTTGAACAGTCCTCCCCGTGTCAAAGGTTTATGCAGCCGCTTCCAGCTGTAACGGGCGAGTTTTTCCTGATCTTCCTGGAAATCGGCAAAACCGGCACCTTCAATGCGACTGGCTACGCCATTAAAACAGAGATCGGTTACCTCGCCAGCCAAACCGATTGCCTCAAAAAGCTGCGAGCACCTGTAGGAAGCAATGGTGGAAATTCCCATTTTTGACAAAATCTTGAGCAATCCCTTGTCGATGCCTTTACGGTAGTTAATGACTGCCTCCCTGAGACCGACTTTAATCGACCGTTCGTCAACCAGCTGGGCGAGTGATTCATAGACCAGATAGGGATATACAGCTGTTGCTCCCATGCCTATAAGCACGGCAAAATGATGCGGGTCACGACAACTGGCTGTTTCCACGATAATATTGGCGTCGCATCGCAAGTTATTTTCAACGAGAATCCGCTGGACTGCGCCAACAGCCATTGCCGCAGGAATTGGCAAACTTTCGGACGCAATGTCTCGATCTGAAAGGATCAAAAGAACGGCGCCCTGTTCTACTTCTTTGCGGGCTCTTTGTCCCAATTCCTCAATTGCATTTTTCAGGCCGCGCTCTTTACTATAATTGAGATCGAGAATCACATGCCGATAATGGCTCTGGTCTAATTGCAGGAGCTGCTGCAGATCACTGTAGACAAGAATCGGTGACTTAAACATTACCCGGTAGGCGTGTACCTGGGCCTCGTCAAAAACGTTCTGTTCCTGCCCGATACAGGTGGCAAGAGACATAACATGTTTTTCTCGCAGCGAATCGATAGGTGGATTGGTCACCTGGGCAAACATCTGTCGAAAATAGTCGTAGAGGCTCCGCACCTTGATTGAAAGCACCGCCATCGGCGCATCATCGCCCATTGACGATACAGGTTCCTGCCCGGATTCACCGAGCACCTTGATGACCTGTTCCAGCTCTTCGCTGGTATAGCCGAAAAGCTTTTGATAAAGAAGCAGCCGGTCATTATCAAGTGCCCTGGTGCCTGTCGGCAAACTGTCATTCTGGTCAAAAGAGGGAAGCAGCCTGCAGCATTTTTCCATCCATTTTCTATAGGGATGACGGCTTCTCAGTTCCCTGTCTATATCCCAGGAAGTCCATCGCTTACCGGTCAGTGTATCAATCACCAGCAGTTCGCCGGGACCAACCCTCCCTTTCTCCAGTACCTCGTCCGGTTCGTAATCCCAGATGCCTACTTCCGAGGCAAGGGTAATGAGTTTATCTTGAGTTACCACATACCTGGCAGGCCTCAGGCCATTGCGATCAAGTCCGCAGGCGGCAAACCGGCCATCACTCATGACGATACCGGCAGGGCCGTCCCACGGTTCCATATGCATGGAGTTGAAATCGTAGAAGGCCCGCAAATCAGCATCCATATTCGGGTGATTCTGCCAGGCGGGTGGAATGAGAAGCCTGAAAGCCCGAAAAAGATCCATGCCTCCGGCCAGGAATAGCTCAAGCATATTATCAAGCGAAGATGAGTCGGAACCGGTGGTGTTGACAAAAGGCACGGCCTCCGCCATATCCGGCAGAAGCGGCGACTTGAATTTATAAGAACGGGCCTTGGACCATTGCCTGTTGCCGGTTATGGTATTGATTTCCCCGTTATGGGCCAGGTATCTAAACGGTTGGGCCAGAGACCATGTGGGAAGAGTATTGGTGGAAAACCGCTGATGAAAGAGGCAGATCGCAGACTGCATTCGGATGTCAGCCAGATCCGGATAAAAGAGAGGCAGGTCGATCGGACGGCACAATCCTTTATAAACAATTACCAGGTTGGACAAACTGGCTATATAGAAATCGGCATCGTCGGTAATCCTCTTTTCCACACGGCGTCGAACCATATAGAGACGTCGTTCCAGATCCCTTGAGCCCCAGCCGAAAGGCCCGTTGAAAATAACCTGAACTATCCGCGGCATGGTTTTATCAGCATAATTACCGAGCAC
>JBHEOR010000244.1:0-3460 GCA_046260685.1 Desulfopila sp. | reverse complement strand
ATTTGGGACTTCGAAGCATTCGTGTGCTATTCGAGAAGGCTTAAATGGGACAAGATGGGGTGCTCCTGTAGAGTTACCTGTTTTCAAAATGTAATGGGAAGTAGGGCGGGTAGCTCAGCTGGATAGAGTGTTGGCCTCCGAAGCCAAAGGTCATGGGTTCGAATCCCATCCCGCCCACCATTGATAAAAAAGCGTAGCTGCTGGCCACATTTCGGGCCAGTTTTAACTATATATTCAGACATAAAGAAAGTATACCTGTTTTGACAAAAAATTACCAACCTGATTGGAATAATCGAGATATCCTGGTATCGATATTGAAAATGGCTGCCGCCTTGCTGGTGCTGGTGGTGGGGATCGCTTTGCTGCCTGGCAGTCTACCCTATGAAGCAGTCAGGGAAAATGGTCCGATTGAGATCATCTCGGCCGTCCTCTATTTTCTGTTCATCCTTTTAATCGTCTATTTCAATGCCACCGGGTTCCTGAGCACCAGCATCGTCCCCGGTGTTTTCGCCCTGCTGCTGGCGCTGCGCGAATTGGATTTTCATGCCCGCTTCACCACCATGGGGATGTTTAAAATCAAATTCTACCTCAGCCCCGAGGTTCCCTTCGAGGAGAAAATCATTGTTGTCCTGTTCAATATCGCCGTAATAAGCTATGGCATTGCTTACCTGAAAAAGGTCACTCCCGGATTTCTTAGGGCACTTTCCGCGAGGAAGATTTACGCCTTTTCGATCATTTGCGGTCTGGTCTGTATGGTAGTCAGCAAACTCCTTGATGGAAACTCGGAAGTTTTCGAGTTCCTGTTGGGAATGGAAGAGGGAGATCTGGGGTTCTACTGCGTCATCCTGGAAGAATGCCTGGAAATGTTCATCCCGATCTTCTTCATCAGGGCACTGATACAATATGGTGTCGACTTCCAAGCCGGGCTCGCCCAGAATCTTTCCGGAAGAACAGAGAAGAAAAGGCGCAATAGAACTGATCTCACAACATAATTTCTGAGTGGGTAAGGACGGAGATCTTTCTGCCAAAGTAGAAATAGTTCACAGACGGACAACCCACGCCAAACCGGGTCAATACCGGCTATTCATAATGCGTCCATAATCGCAGTATTTTGTAACTACGTTCTTGTTGATAAACCTGATCAATGAGCCGATGTTGGATATTGATTCTGTGGGAATAGGCTCCAGCAAGATCACCGACTAACTTTTCGTACGGTGGTGGATTTTCGGAAGGGTCTTCTCGGATTACTTAAAGAAGTTTTTGTGCTTTTGACTTCAATCCAGCACTTGCCGGCTTTTTCGCATCTTTCTAAACTTGTCTTGTGAAAACAATCTCCCACGTCACTAATCAAGCTCCTTTGAATATTCCGATAGACCCTGCTCCATTCCCTCTTTGATAGATTCCTGCATTCCTGGTACTGAAACAGGGAAAAGGATCAGAGTAAAATTAAAATCAAATTGCACTGAGAGAAAATTTTGGTTGACAATAATTATATATACTGTCCCCTGAACTTCGCGGAACTCAGTTCCCGAACTCATGACCGCGATGTTTTTAGGAATGGGGAGAGCGCGTCACCATAGTTTGCTGATCGAACAGGATCAGACTACTGACGATCAACACGGGCAGTAAGTTTACATGGGTGAAGATTCCGTGGACTTGGGCATGGGCTGACAGGATTTCCATGAACAGTATCGGTGTCAATGCTGTAAGGAGGAAGATTCGTCCTTCCCGCCACAATACTATTGCCCTGGCCCGCCGTTCTTTAGTGACAAACGGCAGAACCCCGAAGATAATCACCGTCAATGGTCCCCAAAGCGCTTTGAGCGCTACTATATTCTTGAGCATCGCCGCCAGCGGCAAGGGTGAGGAATCACCACCGCGCAGGCGCAGGGATGTTGCTTCGCCTATATTGGCCCAGACAGACGGACCAAGAGTTGCTGCCGCGAGAGTAAACTTCGCCGCCCACAGTCCGACATAGCCGAGGGCAAAAAAGCTCAGAAGCCAGAACAGGGCGCGGAGCGGCTGCGCTGTTTTGTTCCGCGCTGCTACCCACCATACCATGGCGGGGATGGCGGCGTTTAACGCAGGTGTGGTGAGTAAATCTGTATAAGCGGTGAGCGCCCCGCAGAGAAAGAACCCCATCAGGGGCAGGCGCGACTGGTCACGCTTTTTGCCTGCAAGCCAAATGGAGAACCCCAACAGCACCCACCACGCTACCGCCTTGGTCAGAAGCATCAAGGGACCTGCAAAATTAACAAATAGAAACGGCAGAAAAAACGCCGCTGCAAAGCCCGCCCCTGCTATGCGGGATAGCCGCACCGCCAGCCAGATCATCAATCCCGCCGTTACCAGAAAAACCACAGCGCGCAGGTCTGCATATGGCAACAGCGACAAAAGGACCCTTCCCGGTACTGCGTATCCATGCCAGTAGCGGTGATAGACTTGCGTGGGGGCCTCATTCCCGGCTAAACCGATCTGCATTGGCCCGCAACCAGGCCATACTGGGACAGTCACGGCCCTTGGCTCATCTCGCAAAAGGGGTGCCATACCGGCTGTCACACCGATACACTCTGTAAATAAATCAATCTTGCGTCCGTTAAAAGCAGATTGATATTCTACATCGAGCAGGGCCGCGTCTTCGAGAATATGCTCCCTGATGGGTTTGTCCGGCAAGGCCATTACCACCGTCATCAGAACCCAAAACAGGCCGGTGAGTATTGGGATCAATAAAAGACATAACCCAAACCGCTGCAAGACAAAACGCTCAACCATTTCCCTGCTCCTCAGGAGACAGCAGGGCAGGATCCCGTAAATAAGCCAGCCGCTTGGACTCCGCATGGTACCGCGAGAGTACATCGAGCGTCAGGCTCATGGCAAAAAAGATGACTGCGGTTATCATGACCCCGGTGGCGAGGATGGCCGTGGGAAAACGCGGCACCAGCCCGGTTTTGAGAAACTCAACAACCACCGGTAGCGCCAACGCGCAAGATGTTAACGCGAGCACTGCCGAGAAGCTGCCAAAAAACAGGAAGGGTTTATAAGTAGAAAGAAAACGTACCAGCTTGAGCAGGATATAGCTGCCATCACGCCAAGTCTTCAATTTACTCTGGCTACCTTCAGGCCGCTCAGCATAGGTGGTCTCCACTTCTCCCACCGGCAGACGCATGAAGGCTGCGTGGGCAGACAGCTCGATTTCAATCTCAAACTTTCTGGAGACGGAGGGAAAAGTTTTCACAAAACGGCGGGAGAAGATTCGGTATCCGGATAAGACATCCCTCATTGGCATCCGGAAGACTCTGCAAAACAACTCGGTGAACAGCCGGTTGCCCAGCTGGTGCCCAGTGCGATAGGCTGCCTTGCCTTTATGGCGACGCACCCCGGTAATCATATCAAGCTGTTCCCGCAGCAACAGGGCGACCATACGCGGTGCTGCAGCTGCCTCATAGGTGCCGTCTCCATC
>JBHEOR010000243.1:0-3464 GCA_046260685.1 Desulfopila sp. | reverse complement strand
CGCGAAGATCCCGCTAATACCGCAAAGTGATGGAGAAAACGTACTGCTTGTTGAGGACGAACCCGCGCTCCTGCAGCTTGCCGAAGAAATGTTGCATACACTGGGGTATTTTGTATTGCCTGCTGCAAACCCTATAGAGGCCTTAAAACTCTTCAAAAATGACGCCATAGTCATTGATCTGCTTATCACGGATGTCGTCATGCCGGAGATGAATGGTCGAGAACTGGCGAGAAAATTAACCGAATTATATCCAGGAATCAAAGTGCTCTTTATGTCTGGTTATACGGCTAATGTGATCGCCCATCATGGAGTCCTTGAAGGTGGTATCCACTTCATACAGAAACCTTTCACCAGAAGGGATTTGGCTACCAAAGTTAGAGAAGTACTTGAAGAAAGCAGTAAAGATTGCAGATATTAACCGAAATAATGGCCGATATTAAGAGCTGAGACAGCAGCCTCTCATTCAAAGCTTGAAGAATTGCCTTATTTCGATGAGCTTATCATTCACCGACTTCATTAGGAATGTTAAGTCAACCAGCTCAGGGCACTGAGTATTATCCATAGTGTCCTGGAAGCCCGGATAGCTGCCTCAGTATATGAACAGATTGTCGGAGTCTGGGAGGATGGCTTTTGTAAACTCCCCTGATTATGATTGATCTGTATTTTTTCGAACCGCAAGGCTCCATGGGAAGCGCCACGCCGCGCTTCCCATGGGTTTTGGCATGTGTCTGGGCTCAAGTCCTGAACTTGGTCATCATCACTTTGAGTTTATCGGCAATCCCGGAGAGTTCTTCGGCACTTAACTTGACCTGGTTACTGGCCTGACTCATCTCGTTGGCGCTGTTGTTGACCTCGGCGATGTCCGAGGCTATTTCTGAGGAAACCGTCGAACTCTGGGCCACGTTCTCATTAACCTCGGCAATCCCCTGGGAAGCCTGATTAACATTCATGGAAATCTCTTTGGTGGTGGCGGTCTGTTCTTCCACCGCCGCTGCGATGGTGGCGACGATCTGGTCGACATCGGCAATAACTTTGCCGATGTCGTTGATTTCCTTGACCGTGATGCCGGTGGCTTCCTGCACGCCCAGGATTTTAGTCTTAATATCCAGAGTCGCCGCCGCTGTCTGTTTCGCCAGATCCTTGATTTCGTTGGCGACGACAGCAAAACCTTTGCCCGCTTCACCCGCCCGGGCTGCCTCGATGGTAGCATTAAGGGCCAGAAGGTTAGTTTGTTCAGAGATCTCGGTTATTACCTCGGTCACCTTGTTGATTTCGTTGGCGGCATTACCGAGTTCGTTCACTCTTTCGGAAGCACTCCGTGATTGTGTTACAGCGACGCTCGTAATGTTTTTGGCTTCGCTGGAGTTCCTGGCAATTTCGTTGATGGTAGCCGACATTTCTTCAGCAGCAGCGGCGACCATGTTGACGTTAATAGACGCCTGTTCCATGGCGGCGGCAATCGAGGCTTGATTGGCGCTCATTTCCTCAGCGGCAGTGGCGACGAGACTGGACCGGGAAGCAGTCGATTCCGCTCCGGTGGACATCTGGTTGGCTATTGCCGCCAGCTGGACTGACGAATTGTCGACCTGCGACACACCGGTACTGATATCGCCGAACATCCGTCGCAGATTCTTCGCCATCTCGTTGAGAGAAGCGGCAAGAACGCCGATCTCATCCTTCTGGCTGACATCCATTGTTTTGGTGAGATCCCCGTCGGCCATCGCCTTGGCCAGATCCACCCCTTTAAAAAGAGGTCCGGTGATAACCCGGGTAAGAATAAAACCGGAACAAATGGCCAGAAGGACGCCGGCAGCCAGGCAGATGATGGTGATCAGCCGACCATGGCCGGCGATGTCATGGGCGCTCTCGATCCTTTTGACTGCGGCATCTTTGGCGACCTGCACGATTGAGTCGATTGCCGCGAAAGTTGCATTTTGATGTACTTCGCCCTCCTCCAGCAGGAGGTTGTTCATTTTTGCGAATTTTTCCATTGCCCTGTCAGCAATGGCGGACATTTTATGCACATGGGAAAAGACCTGTTCCGAAGCCGGGTACAGTTTTGTCTGGTAGATTTCCTTAGCTTGGTAGTGTTCGCCGCTGCCCAGCAGAATTTTGATCTCTTTGACGCTGTTATGCAGCTCGACATGGAAAGGCTTGAGCTGATTGACCAGCGCCACAATCTCGGGGTTGGTGGTGTCCATGTTCTGTATCCACTTGCCCAGGGCACAGGCGGTGTGGTCGGTACCGCCATCAAAAGGGATATCGAGGAGCAGCAGTTTGCCGGTATTAGCGATCAAAACATTATGGGCGATCTCGAAGTCGGCCATATGTTGCTTAAGTACTTCCGGCTTAGTCATATCCATTGCGACCAATTGCTTGGAAAGATCTACTGCCTCGTTATTGACAACCACCCATTTACCGATATGCGTGTTAAAATCTTGCCACTCCGCTTTGACGTCATTCATGATCGGCAGGGTTGAAAACTTTTCCTTAGCTGCTCCGTAGATTTTTCGAGCAGCAAGCAGCTCCCGATATGAATCTTCAAGATGTTCCTTGGAGGCATAGGATGTCAGTAGGCCCCGCATGGAGGAGGCGATTGAGGCAGCCTGGCTCTTGACGGTGAGGATTTCCTGTACCGCGGAGAGCTCCTCAGTGCCGAGCTGCTCGGTCTCCCTCGCCAGTTTGCCCTGCTGCAAGATAGAAAGGAGACCTACCAGCAAGATGATAAAAGCCGTTATGAGAAAGCCGCCGAACAATTTAATGCCGATTTTGATGTCTTTCATAAAAACGTCCTGTTGAGTTAAGGGAGGAAAAAGAATAACTGATAGATTCTAAATCGTCGGTTAAATGAAGACTCTTTGTCAAGGAATAAAAAAAAATCCAGAGACATCATATCACTGGATTTTCAAAATTTTCTTATTCAGAATACAGGTCAGGCACATGCCGGTGGCATGATCCTCAACAATGAGAGTGCCGATGCGGAACACAGTTACGGATCGCTCTGAAAATAGGGGGAAAATGCGGAAGGGGTTCGATCTGATACTAAATATCTGGCTTTTTCCTCTATTAGACAGAATGAATTATTCTGTCTAATAGCTCACAGTCGATGTGGGACAGCAATATTTTAAGGTTGGCACACCAAACCTTAATATATCTGGCATGTAGCTCTGTTTTGACATAACTACTGTATCCAGAAAGTTGCACCTCCTCTAAAACCTAACAGCAGAAAGAGAAGTTCAGATTTGACATTATCCATGAGAGGTGACAAGGTCACACGATATCACGATCTCAGAGGCTAGTATCGGTTATCAAGAGCCAACGCCGAAACCGTAATTTTCTGTTCAAATGCCCCCACTGGTCCGCACTGGCAATGGCGCGCAGTGGAATTGCTAGTCCGAGTTGATGCGGTTGTTCGCCGAGAATCAGTTGCTAATTTAACATGTCATCCTTCCAGAGCTTCGCGC
>JBHEOR010000242.1:0-3465 GCA_046260685.1 Desulfopila sp. | reverse complement strand
CACCTAAAATGACTCTTGCCTCACTCTGGGCACCGTGCCCACGCGATTATAATGACTTATAAAGATCTAAACTAAGCCGTCACACTATTCATGAGCTCTCGGGAAATCGAACCGGAATTTGGTCAGTGACGGTCAGTGGTAATTGGCGAGTGACGTTTAGATTTGAGGACGGAGATGCCGAGATAGTCGATTATGAAGATTATCATTAAAGGAGTTGCCTATGTTGATGCACAATCCTCCCCACCCTGGTGAAGTATTGCGCGAGCTTTGCCTGGAGCCCCTCAGTCTGACAGTTACAGCGGCAGCAGAAGCGCTGGGAGTCAGTCGGAAGACGTTGAGTAGTGTGCTCAATGGCAAGGCTGGTATTAGCCCCGAAATGGCTATACGGCTTTCTATTGCGTTTGGTACCTCGGCAGAAAGTTGGCTGAACCAGCAGTCTCAATATGAACTCTGGCATGCTGAGCAGTATCGTAAAGAGCTCCGGGTTAAAAAGCTTGTCGCGGCCTGAAACAGCAATAATCAAGCTATAGACCTGATGCCAATCCCCCTGTTGACGCTTAGGTTGAAACAGCCTGTCCCATACTCACCACCCACAGAACACGAACGCCCACGGATACCAATTCGTGGGCGTTTCTTATGATGCAGCATAAATTGAACACGAAAGCCCCGTTTGACGACCCAGGCGGAGTTTTCTGGTAATGCAGGGTTTGCAAGAAAGTATCGTTGACCAACGAATACGCCATCAAATTTTAATGCAGGACATGAGACGAGATAACAGTCTATTAACATGACAATTCAGGCGAGCTTTTCTCGTTTATACAGATGGTTCCGCTGTATCCAATATTGTCAAACAGAGCTGGTACCGATGTTCGGACAGGTTGGTGACGGAAATAAGGTGATACTAAAAACCAAGATCATTGCTGATGTCGACAAGCGAGATGAAATGTTATTCGGAGCGGCAAGACTTGGGTGAGGTTTCCTCGCCTTTCGTTAAATCTCTTCCCGCGACAACAACCAAGCCCCGAAAAAAGAATTGGTAAACCGCCACCTTTGCCCATCATGAAAAACGATCTTCTGGTCGGCCATGCGCTTGAGAGCCTGTGGAACTGCCGAGGCGGAAGATGCGGCTTGGCGTAAGAAAACACCGGACGTCGGTTGTTCGCCACCCACTCTGGCTAGCGCCTGCAGAATCCGGATATAACTGGCCGTTAGCCGAGCCAAAATCACCTCGTAGGATTTTTGTTCCCGGGCGAAAATCAGCTGTAAGGCGTCAAGAACTTTCTCTTCCCTTACGATCTCCCCTGTCTCACTTACCGCCCATAGGGTTTCACAGAACTGTTGGATATCTCCGGTTACACCGTCCGTCATATCAAAGATCTTCTGCAATATCTCTGGAGCAACTGTGCGATGCCCTTTCTTAAATTTCTTCATCAGGTAGGCGGCAAAATCCTGTCGTGACAAAGGGCCGACGTTGAGGGTCAAGGCCGACTTGAAAAAGGGCGAATCCGGGTGATTAAAAATTTCGTCCATCCGGTTGCGGATGCTGCCGGCAAAGAGATAAGGCACGTCGGTCTGATGTTGGATCGTCCCGCGCAGCTGCGCCAGCGCACCTTTCGGATCCTCTTCCAGTTTGAGTACGTCCTGGAATTCATCGAAAAAGGCCACCAGGGGCTTATTGTGGTGAAGATTTTCTACCAGAGTCAAGACTTCCGGGATGGAGTCAGCCTGGAGCCGCATCTGGGCATCAAAGCTGATCGAAGGCTCTCCTGTAACCGGGTTGATTCCCAGGGTCGGACGTAGGTGCGCCAGATTTTTCAGCAGGCGATTGAACCCGGTTTCACTGCGTTCCAAAGCGAAAATAGCATGGAGAATCCGCTTGCAGAGGGTATCCACATTTTTGACTTCCATGAGATTAACCCGCAACAGGCGACACTTTTTCATGCGCCGGACGGTTTCGACGGCCAGCGAGGTCTTGCCGATGCGTCTTTCTCCCTGGAGGACAATATTCTGTCCGGCGTCAATGTAGCTCGTCAGTTGCTCGATGAGATCCTGACGGCCGCAAAAATCTTTGCCGGAGACAACGGTTCCGTAGCGAAAAGGGTTTGTCATGATGCTATCGATCCTTCCTCTTTTACAGTTATTACTATGACAGTTGCAGCTATTATAGCAAAAGCTATAATAGCTGCAACTGTAGATGTTGCTTCTGCAAAGAAGTTCTCGACGCTCAAATGGAGGGAGGGGCTTTTCTGTAATAGAAAAGCCCCTCTGAGTGTAATGGCAATTATTTGGTTAACCGCTGGAAAACATGGAAGCCGTCGTTGTGGATCTTTTCCGGCCTTTTATTGCCTCGGTGGCAAGACAGTGAACAACCTGCTCCGTTCGTCATTCCCGCGAAGGAGTAAATACGAGAAAAGGTTGTTTCCAAGGTATGGATTCCACCCAAATTTAGTGAAACAACTTTTAGGATCGATTGCGTCTGCAACCTTTGAGCACGGACGCTGGAATGTGGTAGCATTTTATTTGTCGGCATTCATAGGCTCAAAGGAGACATCGCTATGACTGAAATTATTCACACATCACGAATCACGATCACCAGAGACCGGGGGCCGATCAGGATTGCTCAAATCATAGGTTTTTCTGAACCAATCTCCTATGGTGTGCATGGACGCTATGCCAAAGGCGACATTAGCAAGGACGAATACGACCAGATGAAACGGGATCTTGGAGAATAAATAGGGAACGGTTCATAGCATCCGGACACCTTCCACCTCAGATAATTTGTCACCAGCTGCCAAAAAGGAGAAAAAATATGCAAAGTAAAAACTGGATGTGGCTCTTGATAATCGCTTCGTTTTTTTTAATCACCGCGTGCTCGCAAAACCAAGTGACAACCGAATCGCCTGTGGGAACCCAAGCGACAGCCGAATCCCTCGTGGGAACGCAAGCGCCCGCTTTTCAACTGGATGATACCCGGGGTGGGCAGATCTCGTTAAGCGATTACACTCAACAGAAAACGCCGGTCCTGCTCTATTTCCATATGGCGGTTGGCTGACCGCCCTGCATGAAGCAAATCGTGGATTTGCAAAACAGTTCTGAATTCCAGGCTCTGAACGTACAGGTTATCAGCATCGCTCGCGACTCTGTCGCTGAGATGGCCACAGAAATTCTCCGGTTGGGTATCACTTCTGTCCCGGTTCTCTCCGACCCCGACCTGAGTGTGTCAGCAGAATATGATGTGCTGAAATGGGCAATGGCCAATGGCGAACCCAGCCATACCTTTGTTTTGGTCGATGGTAACGGAAAAATTGTCTGGATCAAAGACTACGGTGCACCTGACAATCCAAATCGCACCATGTATGTCGAGGTCCCGGAACTGGTGCGCTACGTGCGTGAACATGTCAATTGACAGACGTTAAGTACCAGGATGGTTATCACAGCTGCAAGGAGAGTCAGACATGAATAAAG
>JBHEOR010000241.1:0-3472 GCA_046260685.1 Desulfopila sp. | reverse complement strand
ATACAGCCCGAGGCGGTGGTGTTTGCCACGACCACCGAGCAGGTCAGCCACTTGATGAAACTGGCCTATCGCGAGAACATCCCGGTAACGCCGAGAGGGCAGGGCAGCGGTCTGTCCGGTGGCTCCATTCCACTGCAACAGGGAATCGTACTGGCCATGGACCGGATGAAAAAGGTCATTGATTTTGACCCGGATAACCGCCTTATCACCGTGGAAGCCGGTATGACCACATCGGATATCGATCCCATCGCCGCAGGATCCAACCTGTTTTATCCCCCGGATCCCGGCAGTGTTACCTTCTCCACCATCGGCGGCAACATCGCCGAGAACGCCGGTGGTCTGCGCGGTCTTAAATACGGGGTGACCAAGGACTATGTCCAGATGATGAAAGTTGTGCTGCCGCAGGGCGAGATTGTCACCCTCGGATCAAAATGCGTCAAGCATGTCGCCGGTTTCAACACCGAGACGTTGTTTGTCGGCAGTGAAGGGTTGCTTGGCGTGATCACCGAAGTCACCCTTTCCCTGCTGCCCATCCCCGAGCACCGTGAGTCGGCGCTTGCCATATTCGACAGTCTTGATGGCGCGGCGCAAACGGTCTCCGATATAATTGCCGCCGGGGTGACGCCTTCAACCATGGAGTTCATGGACAATGAGACCATCAACGCCATCCAGAATTTCAAGGATTGCGGTCTCCCACGCGACGGGGCTGCGGTACTGCTCATCGAAACCGATGGTGTCAAGGATTCGGCCAGGGCGGAGATGGTCAAGGTGGAAGAGGTGGTCACGAAGAACCAGGCAAAGGATTTTTCCATTGCCAAAACGGCCGCCGATCGTGACAATCTTTTTGAAGGCCGGCGTGTTGCCCTCAATGCCCTGGCCAGTGTCAAGCCCAACCTCATTTTAGAAGATGCCACGGTAATGCGGAGCAAGCTGCCGGAGATGGTGCGGGGCATACTCGAGATAGCGGACCGCTATCAGGTCAAGGTCGGTATCTACGGCCATGCCGGCGACGGCAATCTGCACCCCACTTTTCTGCTTGATATGAAGGATGCCGACGAGAAAGAGCGCACCGACAAGGCGGTCAGGGAGCTTTTCCAGCTGGCCATCGACCTTGAGGGGACGATTTCCGGTGAGCACGGCATAGGCCTGGAGAAAAAGCCGTTTCTCATGGACCAGATCGGGGCGGCCGGCATAACCCTGCTCCAGGACATTAAAAAGACCCTGGATCCTAAAAATCTTCTTAACCCGGGTAAGATGTTTGACATGCCCGATAAGGCAGCGGCATAAACGAGGTGAAACTGCAATGAATATGAAAATATCTGCCACACAGGAAGCGGAAACACACCTTCTTGAGGCAGCCAAAGAATTCCAGAAGTGCATGCAGTGCGGCAAGTGTCGCAGTGTCTGCCCCGTTTTTCGTGAAATGGGCAATGAACTCTATGTTGCCCGTGGCAAAAACAAACTGGCGGAGAAGCTGGTATCCGGCGATCTCGAGATCACCGACAAGGTGGAGAACGCCATAAACGAGTGCCTCAACTGCAAGACCTGTTCGGCAAACTGCCCGGCGGGCGTCAGCCCTGAGCATGTGGTTCTTCGCCTGCGCTGGTATATAACAACCCAGAAGGGGCTGCATTTTTTCAAGGCGCTTATCTTTCGGCAGCTGCTCTGGCGCAAGTGGCCTATCACTCTGGGCTGTGCCATCGTTGGACTGGCGCAGAAGATGCTTTTCGGCATCGGCCCGAAAAATCCGGTTCGCCATCTTTTTCCGCTGTTTGGTTTTGCCAAGCGCCGCAATTTTCCACGGTTGGCCATCCGCAGCGCGCAGTCACAGCTGCCCGAGGTCAACGCCTCCAAAACCGGCACAAAAAAAATGCGGGTGGGCTATTTTACCGGCTGTGCCGGCAATCTCATCTATACCAACGTGGCCAGATCGGTGGTCGATGTGCTCACCGGCTATGGCTATGAAGTCGTTATTCCAAAAAAACAGAAGTGCAATGGCACCCCCGTGCTGGCTAACGGCGACTACGAAGGCGCCAGGCGTTTGATGGAGCATAACTTCGAGCTGTTCCGTCAGTACGACCTCGATGCCATCGTGGTGGCCTGCTCCTCCTGCGGCATGTCGCTCAAAAAAGAAATCAAGCTGTTCATCGATGACAGTCCCGAACTGGCCGAGTTCACCGAAAAGGTTTTTGATATCAATGAATTTATAGAGCACAATCTCGATATCAAAACCGAGCATCTGGGACAGATACCCTACACGGTGACCTATCATGATCCATGCCATATGGTACGCGGCCAGGGGATTAAGGACCAGCCCCGCAATCTGCTCAAGATGATCCCGGGAGTTGAATTCAAAGAGATGAATAATGCCGATACCTGCTGCGGCTCCGCCGGCAGCTACTGTATCACCCACTATGAAACCGCCATCAAGATCAATAACCATAAGATCAAAGATATCCAGGATGTGCAGGCCGATACGGTGGCCACCGGTTGTCCCACCTGCGTCATGCATATTGCCGACAATCTTGCCCAGCATGACAGCAAAGAAAATGTCCGTTTTGTGGTGGAGATTCTGGCCGATTCACTGCGGGCCGCAAAGACAATATAACCCCAATGTCCCTATGAAAGAACTCTCCTCGCTCTTTACCTTTTTCTATAAATATATCTTCATCTTCCTCTGGTTCATAGGATTCGGCTTCGGCGTCCGCGATGCAGTCTTCTCCCCCGAAGCCTTCGACGCCGGATGGCTGCAGTACATTGCTCTGTGGCTAGGCGTCACCATTTTTATCTATTTTTCCACCGGCGGTATCAAAAAGGTCGAGCTCGACGGCCGGAAACTCATCGTCTCCAACTTTCTGCGCAGCGAACACATAGACATGTCCCAAATAACCAATGTGGACGGTTCGAGCTTCCTCAGCCCCAGACTTGTCTGGTTCGATCTCAAGGAAAAATCTTCCTTCGGCAGCAGAATCACCTTTCTTCCCAGGCATCGTATAACAAAGGGCCTGGGTAAACATCCGGTTGTCGCCGAACTGAAGGAAGAGTTGCAACTCTGATTGCTGCTTTCCAACCCTGCAGTAACAAGCTATGGCACTATTTGTAGCTATCAGGTACACTGGTTATACAGTCCTGGTCCTTAAGGATTCGGTTTAATATAATAATATATCTTGAGATGGTACTTCAACCTACTTTACGGCTTGCTGCACCATGTCACATATGAACTTCAATTATGCGATGTTGAGTGTGTCGAGTGTGTCCTTAGGGCGCGACTTCAAGAAAGTATCCAGATACCTGGATAAGTGCATTGGTCAAAAACAGTAAAGAGTCATTAAAAATGCGTGAAGATATAGATCTGGACTATTTCAGAAAACAGCTTGAACAGCGTCGGGAGCAGCTCAGCTCGGCAGCGGCAGGGCAGCATAAAGAGGGCGCCCCCAAGGAGCTTGATCAAACCCGCGTGGGGCGTCTGTCA
>JBHEOR010000240.1:0-3478 GCA_046260685.1 Desulfopila sp. | reverse complement strand
AAATGAAGGAGGGCTGTCTGACCACGAGCATCCATCTGCGCGATAAAGACCAGGGCAAGGACCTGGCACGAAAGATTAATGAGTTCAACAGCCGGCTGTCACAATCACTTTCTGCTGTCAGCTACCACTCCAAAGCACTCGAAGCTCTCATTGAACAGGCATCGAGCCTTCCTTTGCCGGAAAAGGAAAAAGAAGAGCTGGCCAGCCTGTGCTGGGCCATGCGGGAACATAACCGTAAGATAGGCAGCAACTGTAATTATTTCTGTTCCAGGGATGAATAGACTGCTTTTCGGCATATTCATTCTTCTGCTGCTGTATCCGCTCCCATCGGCCGCCCAGTATGAAGGAAAAAGCAGGTACGTCACCTTGGTCTACAGCGACAAGGAACTCCTGCATGACTTCAACAACCAGCTCATCCTTGGCCGTAAACTGCGTTACCACCTCGCCAATAAAACGATCATCACTGTTGAGGATGAGGTTTTAGCCAAGCTTGACACCATTATTGAAAAGGCGGAGACAGTGCTTGATATGTTTCCGGACAAACTGCATGTTACTGTGGTTCTTTTGCCTTCGAAGAAAGAGGTCGGAGCGATGTATTTTTCGAAATATGGCAAAAAAGTCAATCATATTGCTTATTATTCCCTGCAGGAAGATACTATCTATATCTCGGTTAACGATACCAAGCTACGCGTTATTGCCCATGAGATTGGCCATGCTATTGTTGATCATTATTTTCAGGTGCGACCGCCGTATACTATCCATGAGCTTATGGCGCAGTTTACCGAGAAGCATATTACTGATTGATGACTCCAGGGGGGTGGGTTATGGTTCCCTTGCTGAGAACCGGGTTTAATAGGAATCAATCAGCCCCATCTGCCGCAATCTCTTCCGCACCGCTCGAGTGCCGGGCTCAAGCATCAAGGCCCGCTGATACTCCTCACGGGCACGAAAGGTAATACCCTCTGTACGGTAATAATCGCCCAACTGTACATGAAATGTTACATGATCAGGCAGTGCCTCGGTAGCCTGGCGCAAAAGCAAGAGCGCCTGTTCCGGCCGGCCGTTCTGCTGATAAAAACGTATAATTTTGGCAAACCATTGCGGTTTGAGCTCCTGTTCAAATTCCTCTGTCCCTTGCAGCAAAGACAGCGCGGTCTCGAAATAATACCCGGCCTCGTCAATATTCCCCATCTTCTCTAGATACTCGCCGTACGTTATCCAGTCGTCGATCGAACCGGACAGCAACAGGGCAATCTCGGCCCGGCTGAAAGAAAAATCGGTAAACAGCGATGCCCATTTCCGCACCAGTGCCGGCGTCCGCTGCAGTCTTTCGCCAATGATCTCCACCGCCTTTGCCCGCTCACCCTTTTCCATAAGGTACTCCGCCAGGGTCAAGGCCAGGCCATCCTCGTCGAGACCGCGCCGGGCTCCCTCTTCCAGCAGCATTGCCGTCCGCTCATCATCATCGACCAGCATCCCCATACTCTGCAGGGTGACGCCATGCATCGGCTTGAGTCGCGCGGCCTGGACAAAATGCGCCAGACTCCGCGCCTGATTCTGCACAGTCCACTCAATGACCGCCCGTTGATAAGGATAGCGGTGATCGAGGGGATCAAACCCTTGCGCCCTGGACACCCCGTTCATCAGTTCCTGCAGGCGGGCGGCACTGAGATTGCGGTTGACATAGATTCCCTGTACCTTGCCGTATTCCCACCGGGCGCGCAGCGTACCGTACTGCACCAGCAGCATCGACACTGTCAGCAGCAGGGCAACGGCGAGCAGGCCGATATTCCATTTACTACTCTGCCTGGGCAACAGCGTGGTCGAGCCGCAATACTCAAAGCGGGTATTCACCACGGCGACAAGCAGGCCACAGAAAAAGAAAAAATACAGACCATCGGCGCCGTTATGCATATTGAAATCGGTGACACTGTGCATAAGCATGGCAACAATTCCGGTAAAGGCGCCGATGCCGAGCAGAACGGCATATTGATCCCTTCTCGCCCGGATCATTGTCCAGCCATGACGCAGAACGGCCAGGACAAACCAGGCGGCCAGGGTGAAGCCGATGATGCCGCCATCGGTGAGCAGCTCCAGGTAGTCATTGTGCGCGTGATCGAAAATATGATAGCCGGGAAAGCTGCGATACGACGGAAAGATATCGATAAAGGTGCCGAAACCGCTGCCGAAGAGAAAAAAAGAACCAATGATACGCCGCGAATCGGCCCAAAGATCGAAGCGGCCATCGGACAGTTCGCCGGAACTGGTAATGCCATGGTTAAATTCTGCAATGACCGTGTCCCAGCCGAACCAGGACACAAACATCACCACACAGCCGACAACGAAGAGAATCGCCGCCCGGCCATGCTTCGGCCTTTTCATGTTGTAGAGCAGCATGAAGACAAAGGCGGACAAGGTAATAGTCAGGATACCGCCCCGGCACAAACTGACGAAGACGGACAGGGCCATAAGCGTCGCCGCGCAGCCGAGAAAAAGATAGAGGTTACTGCCCGGCATGGTAAAAAAACTGACGATCTTCTCGCGCAGGCTCTCCCGCCCATGCACTCTCGGCCGGTAAAAGAGAAACAAACCAAGGGCCAGCGGACTCATCATCTCCATAAAACCGGCAAACTGATTTGGATTGATCCAGGGACCAAAGGGCGAAGCATTATCCGGCACGGCACGCAGCCAGTAGATCTTGTCCGGCGAACCGACTTGCTGCACAATTGCCAGCAAGGCAATTGCCGCCGCCAGGCCAACGACGGTGAACACGGTCTTTTTCACCAGGCCGCTGATGCTCAGCAGCTGGATGGTCAGTATATAAAAAAGACCGTAGCAGGCGATGCGCATAAACTCCTGCAGTGTCGCCTTCTGATTGATGGTCAGGGGAATCCACTCCCCGCCGCTGAGCGACAGGACCGGCGCATAGGCGGCGTAGGTCGACGGCGAGAGAAAGCGCACAACGGCAACAGGCAGGGGAAGAAGCTGCAGCAGCATAAAGCACAGCAGCAGCAGCAAGGGCAACGCACCGGGGACGGCAGAGAGGGTTTTGCGATAAAAACAGACCGACACCGCAAGTAGCAGAACAGCGAGGCCGGTCAGCACCTCAACCGTGGCCAGCGACCACAACTCCACCGTGCCGAAGGCCAGAGGCGCAAAGATGAGGATAAACAGAAACAGCCGGTAGGAATATTTCATAAAAAGGGCTTTCTCGAACAAGCTCCTGGGAGGTTGTCCGAGAATACTAATTAATTATCCTTGGAATAATAGGTAGTATAGCCATAATAGTATTCACCCATATCCCGACTTTTCATACCGTTCAGGACAAAGCCGAGAAAGCGGGTTTGTACATCATGCAGCTTCTTCATGCCGCTGTCCAGCACTTCGTTGGTTGTTTTTCCGGAACGCACGACAATTATTGTGCCGTCGGCGTACTGGCTAAGCACCAGGCTATCGGTGACACTCTGCACCGGCGGGG
>JBHEOR010000024.1:0-32230 GCA_046260685.1 Desulfopila sp. | reverse complement strand
CGCTTTGCCTCTGTTTCGGAAAGTTCTCCGCGGCTCGCCCGCTGTTGATAATACCGGGCAATTTCCAGGTTTTTTTCCGCCGTGGCGCGTAGATAGTTTTTCAGAGAAACTTCGGTGGCTATTTCCACCATATTGAGCAGGGCGCTGGTGGACTGTTCGAGTTCATCTTCGATATTTCGTTCAATGGTGGCCCTGAAAAAAAAGAAGATGCCCAGACTAAGGGTGATGAGAATGAAGAGGAAAGCGCATGAATAGCTGACGAATAACTTCGTCCTGATGTTGAATTGAAATGCTTTCATAGACCTGATTCCGACTTGCTCCTCCATGAAGAATGCGTAACATACTTTCCGAGTGGCACACTATACGGTAAATCCTGGAGAACGGCAAGGATGCAAAGAGTCTGCGTTATATGCTGAGGATCATAACGTCAATAAAGAACACCTCTCTGTGAAGGTTTCAGGTGATGGCGAACAGGTAAAGAAAAGTAAAATACCCAGCAGTGCTGCCACCTTTACTGGGTATTTTCATGATTGGCAAAAATCAGTTAACTCTGTTGTGAAGCGTGCAGCATTCTTTCGCTTTTCGGTGTGAGAAAAGGCACCTGATTATCTTTGTCAAACTCAACGCTTTTTTGTTTTGCTAATTGTTTGACAAAGGCCTGGGTCGGATCGATGTCTTCACGGATCATACGGAGCTCTTCCACAGTTGGAGCGGCAAAGGTGGAGACATTCGGGGAGACGAGCAGCTCAAAACCGGTCGCAGCCTGGACGGATGCAACATTCTCTCCGGGGAAGACCTGCAAAATGCGCATGCGGTGGGTTTCTTCGTCGAAGTCGAGAATTGCCTTGGTGGTAATGACCCGATAGGGACCTTTGCCTTGCAAGCCCGCATTATACCGCGCATTGGGGCTGCCATCGAGAAAACCCGGACTGGTTACATATTGGAGCTTCTTGTTGAATTTACGTTTGTCGTGCGGGATGATGAGGATGGTACGCTCGCAGGAGGCAGCCATATCGCTGGCGCCACCGCTGCCGGGCAGACGTACCTTCGGTTTTTGGTAGCCATCCGGGAAATCACCAATCATGGTGGAATTGAGGTTGCCGTACATGTCCACCTCCGCACCGCCGATAAAGCCGATATCGGCATAGCCGCGCTGGGTCATCTCGAAGGCTGCATTCAAACCTTTCAAATAGGAAGCGCTGGTAAAGGTTTTCGAATCGCCCACCGACAGTGGCAGGCCAACCTTCAATGGAGGGCCAACCGCCCCTGCCTCGAAGACCGGGATCAAGCCTGGAGCATGGGTAAGCTTGGCAAGAAGGGAGGCAACCATCGGCAGACCGGTGCCGACAAAGACCACTTTTCTGTCTTCGAGTATTTTTGCTCCCGCCACAACAATGATCTCCTGGGCGGTGTAGTCGCTTGAAGCTGTCATAATCACTCCTTTTCTGGTTATGTCTGTTTGTGTTACTTGTTGAGGCACAAGAGATCAGGCGAGGTGTTCATAGTTGAAAGATTCGGCCGTTTGAACTGCCAGTATCTTTTCAAAAGGAAACTTCGAGATAAAATCAGCGAAACTTTCCACGCCGAAGATATTTTCATCGTAGTAGGCCTGCAGGAGATCACTCTTGCCGTCTTTGCGCATGGCTTCTGCGGCTGAATGGAATTGTTTGATATGTTCGTTGTCAAAGTAATAATGCCGACGACAGGCACCGGGATAGGAACCAAAGGGCACTTCAATGATGGCATCGACAGCTAGGAAGGGAATCATGACATCCTTGGGATTACTTACCACCAGCTCATGGGCAACGAGTTGTTCACAGGTGATGATGGTATGGGCGGAAGCCATGGCGATCTCGGCGCAGGTGCAATCGGTACCGCGAATGATACAGTTGCCGTACATGTCCGCAGCCTGAACGTGGATGATGGCGACATCGGGATTGCACGCCGGCAACAGGGCTATCGGCCGTCCGGTGAAAGGACAATCGACGATTTTGGTACGGCTTGTCTGGCTGATATCACTGTCCAAAGGACCACGTGTGGGAAGAAAAGGCAGTCCCATGGCGCCGGCTTTGAATCTGGCGGACATGTTGTAATTGCTCCAGTCTTCAATCTCGATTAAACCACGCTCGGCCAGGTATCTGAATAACGGCGAAAGACCAAACGCCTCATGAGCCCAATAGGCCATTTCGATACGCTTGATGGAAAATTTATCAGGGGCAAGCATCATGGCGCCTGCCAGATAATCCGGGGCCATGCCGGCAGACTGCCAGGAAAGAGTTAGGTCTTTGAAACCATGGCGAACCATTTCGTGGGTAACGGCGATGGGTTGACGAATATTTACGAAACCGCCGATGCCGATAGTATCTCCATCTTTGATAAATCGAGCCACCGCCTGTTTCAGCGTCATTCGCTTATCTCGCATGGATTTGTCTTTGTTGACGAGCGCTTCCCTGGCCTCATCGGGAGAAAGGCCTGTCCAGTACATATCGGATTTCATTTCCACGCTTCACCTCTTTTTGTTGTTCATTCCTATTGACATGTGCTAGAGAGGCGTAAAGAGTCTGGCCTCCGGTTTTTTGCCTACCATTTTTTGCCTACCATGGAGGAAAGAAAAATAACTGGTTTCCTGGGACTTGCAAATCGTTGTAAAACTGATTGTTCTCGGGTTATGAGAGACCGATGGTGAGGGCGGGAAACGTCAAGGGCTGTAGGTAAATATATTACAAGATGTGGCGAATGATGAATTCATCGAAGATAGGAGCATCTCGACTTGAGGAAAAATGGCGGTTTTCGAACAACCCTGCGCTCCGCTCCGCTCTTAGCAGTCAAAAATCTCGTCGACGGCACGCTCATATTTGTGCTGCGATGAGGCTTTGTGTACCTTCTTCAACATTTTTTGTCTGGCGGGAAAGGAGCCGATGAGATAGTTCCAGATCTGTTTCATTCGGTTAAGCAGGTGGCCGGGCCCGTTGAGCCGTTTTTCCAGTTGTTGGTAGAGATCGGTGTGAAAATCACGCAGTGTGTTGATCCGTTTGGTTTGGTTGATGGCTATGCCGCGTATGGCGGCGACAAGAAATGGGTCCGCCAGGGCGCCTCGGCCAATCATCCAGCGGTTTATAGTGTGAAACCGCGTCTCAAGTGCGGCAAAATCTTCCATGGTAACGATATCACCGTTATAGGTAAGCCGGTGGCTGGTACGGTTTGTGCAGGCGGCAAAGGCGTCGTGGTCGGCATGGCCGCCATAAAGCTGTTTGCCTATTCGCGGATGAAGTATTATTTCTTTGAGGGGGAAGCTTTCAAGCCGGGGCAGCAGGCGGTCGATATCCTCCGGGCCGGCGAAGCCCAGTCTGGTTTTGATGGAGAGCCGGGCGCGCAGTGCTTCGAGGATGGTCTCCAGCAGTTCTATGATGCGCTCGGTATGGGGCAGCAGACCGGAGCCGCGGCCCTTGTTGGCCACCATGGGGGCGGGGCAGCCGAGGTTCCAGTTGATATGGCGGTAGCCCAGATCCTCCAGGCGTCTGCCAAGGGTGATAAAATCATCGGCGCTGTTATAGAGGAGCTGGGGAACAATTTCCAGGGAACCGTTGTTTTGAGGGAGAATATCGGCAAGATGCTTATCCTTGAAAACGGCATGCCGCTGGGGGTTGATAAATGGTGCCACCGCCGCGTCAAAATAGGGGAAATGGGCATGGTAGATGTTGCGGAAAAGACTGTCCGTGATACCCCGAACAGGGGCAAGATAAAAAAAAGGACGATGGGGTTTTGGTTCCGTACCGGCGGTCATAACGTTTCGCTCTATGGAGATGCTGCTGTTTTTCCTGGTTGCAGGATGTTTGATATGTGACGAAGTATACCTCTTACTACAAATTATCGCCAATGCAAGCACCACAAAAGCTCAACACAGATTGTTTGGCTGCCGGGATTGTTCCGCAGCGCCTGGTCGATCCACTTGCCGAGGTGCAGCGCCGATGCGGCGTCAGACTCTATCTCTCCGGCGGGACTCTACGTGACTGGCTCTTGGGGCGGACGCCCCTCGATCTCGACGTGACCGTGCGCCGTGGGGCTGCCGTGTGCTGCCGGGAGCTCATTAATATATTGGGCGCCGGTACGTTGGTGCCGCTTGGAACGCAATCGGAGGAGGCTGCCAGGGTTGTCTGGGGCCGGCTGCAGATAGATATTTCCGATTTTCGCAAAGGGGCGCAGACCATCGAAGAAGAGCTTGCCTTGCGTGACTTCACCATAAATGCCATGGCAATGGCGTATCGTGACAGTAGAAGTGACAGTAGAAGTGACAGCAGAATTATCGATCCTCTGGACGGTAGAAAGGATCTCAGCAAAGGGCTGTTGCGCTGCTGCCCTGAAGCCTTTGAAGATGACCCGCTGCGCATGCTGCGCGGCTATCGCTTTCAAGCCGAGCTTGGTTTTGCGCTCACCGGGGAGTGTGTCGCCGCCGTTACCAGGCAGCATCGCTCCATACAGCGATGCGCCGCCGAGCGCATTCTCTATGAACTGGACAGGATTATGATGTGCGGCGCCGCGGCACATGCGGTGCGGGGCATGGCGGAGACCGGACTTTTGTGGACTATTGTACCGGAGCTTTATGAGGGTGTTGGAGTGGAGCAGCCCGGCTATCATCATAAGGATGTTTTTTACCACAGTCTGCTCACTTTGGACCAGATGGAACGGGTAATACAGCAACCGCAAAGCTTTTTTGGCGCGTCGGCGGAGGTGATCAGCGAGTATCTGGCAGATGCAACCCGCGTGAAAAATTTGCGATGGGCGGCCCTTTTTCATGATTTGGGCAAGCCGGTGACCTGTTCATCTGGTACAATGTGCCAGGCGAAGGTTACTTTTTACAATCATGACCGCGTGGGAAGGCAGCTGTTTCTTGATCTAGCGGGACGTCTGCGCATGAGCCGCCGCCATGCCGAAAGTGTCGGTACATTCATTGAGCTTCACATGCATCCCTTTCATCTCAGCAATGTGCGGCGTACCGATGCGCTCAGCCGCAAGGCACTTTTAAAAATATGTAAAAAGGCACAAGACGATCTTGCCGGACTGTTTGTCCTGGCCATGGCCGACAGCCTGGCCGGCCAGGGGGAACTTAAACCGGCGGATATGGAAGAGCAGTTGGCAGAGCTCTTCGATGAGATTCAGGCTGCTCGCAAAAAGCATGTTGAACCGGTGCTGTATGGCAAAAGGCTTCTCAGTGGCCATGATCTGATTGAGCGGTTCGGCCTCCGCCCCGGGCCATTGTTCAAGGAAATCCTCGGCGAGCTGGATGTTGCCCGGGTGGAAGGGCGGGTCGCCACACGAGAGCAGGCCATGGCCTGGGTGGAGAAATACCTTGAAGAGAAGTAAAAGATGGAATACACAGGACGGTCGGATTGCAGCCCAATTACAGGTTGAAATACAGGCTGAACTACAGGCTGAACTGCAGGCCGACTGTACCCCGTTGACGGCCTGTATATTGATGGCGAACAAGAAGTAACGACATGGCTGATAGAACTTGTCAAAGATGAGCAAATGGACTAAAACGTGCGTAAAGTAAGCGATTATTATTCAAAAAAGGCCAAGAAAAACCGCTATCCCGCCCGTTCGGTCTATAAGCTCGAGGAGGTGCAGCGCAAATACCGGCTGCTGCGCCGGGGTGACAGTGTCCTCGATCTGGGGTGTTTCCCGGGAAGCTGGTCGCTCTATGCCTCGGAAGCGGTGGGACAAAAAGGAATCGTGGTCGGCGTTGATCTGCAGCAGGCCGACAAGCAGCCCCGTGCCGACGGTGCTGAGATACACTGGATCTGCGCCGATATAACGGCCCCCGAGATGATAACCGCGGTACGCAGGATACGGCCCGCTTTCAAGGTGCTGGTGTCGGATCTTGCTCCCAAAACGACAGGCAACCGGTGGGCCGATCACCAGCAGTCGATGAATTTGGCCCGGACAACGCTTACGCTGGCGGATACATTGCTGCATGAAAAGGGGCACTATCTCGCCAAGGTCTTTCAGGGTGAGGATTTTCCCCTTTTTGTCGCCGAGGCCAAGGAGCGTTTTGGCATGGTCAGGGTCATAAAACCCAAGAGCTCCCGTACCGAGAGCAGAGAGGTTTTTGTGCTGGGAATGGAGTTTGTGCCGAAAAGTGCATTAAAAAATGCTAACGAATAGCAAATATACCATGGAGAGGGGTGCGTAGGGAAAACCCAGGATTGGTAAGAAAACGGTAACTGTTCAGGATACCCAACGAAACGCAGCTGATCGACCCAGGAGTCCGCCGTGTTGTTTTCATGGGACGCCATAAACCCATCCCTGGGGGCTTAGCTGCAGCCGTCCGGGCTGCAGATACCCATGAAAACAACACGGCGGACCCTAAGTGCTTCGAGCTTCATTACTTTTAGAATAAAGGCCGGGTCCGCCCGGTTGTGTCGCTGTAGAGTTACAGAAAACATCTTTTACGTCTTTAACATTGGATAGGGGTTATGTCAGGACATTCAAAATGGTCAACAATCAAGAGAAAGAAAGGGGCGATTGATGCCAAGCGCGGCAAGATTTTCACCCGGCTTATTAAAGAGATAACCGTGGCGGCGAGGACGGGCGGCGGCGATCCCGACGGTAATCCACGGCTGCGTTCCGCTATCGCGGCAGGCAAGGCGGAAAATATGCCCAAGGACAATATCGACCGGGCCATAAAAAAGGGTACCGGCGAGCTTGAAGGCGAGGTGTATGAGGAAGTTCTCTATGAAGGTTATGGCCCTGCCGGTGTTGCTGTTCTTGTGGAATGCATGACCGACAATCGTAATCGTACGGTAGCCGATATTCGTCATTATTTCTCCAAGAGCAATGGCAATCTTGGCGAGTCAGGCTGCGTGGCCTGGATGTTTGACAAAAAGGGCATTATCCAGGTGGACAAGGAAAAATGTTTGGAAGAGGAGCTTATGGATCTTGCTCTGGAGGCCGGAGCCGAAGATGTTGTCGAGGAAGAGGCCGAGTTTCAGGTCCTCATCGATCCCGAGGAGTTCAGCGACGTCCGTGATGCTCTACAGCAAGGCGGAGTGGAGTATTCCCATGCCTCGGTGTCCATGATTCCATCAAACACCATCGAAGTTACCGAGGAAAAACCGGCCAGGTCACTGCTCAAACTGCTGGAGAGCCTTGAGGACCATGAAGATGTCCAGAATGTCTATTCCAACTTCGACATCGATGATGCGCTGATGGAACAGATCTCCGAGGGCTGATCCCCACCTGAATGGAACGAATCCTCGGTATCGATCCTGGGTCCAGAGTCACCGGATACGGCATAATCGAATCTCACAGGGGCCGGTTGGGATTTATTGCCTGTGGCGTGGTGAAGACAACACCCAGTTATCCGTTTGCCACCAGGCTTAATGAGATTTTTGAAGGCATCAATGAGGTGGTGCAGCTGCATGATCCAACGGTTGCAGCGATTGAGGATGTTTTTCTTTCCTCAAACCCCGGAACGGCCATCAAACTGGGCCAGGCCCGAGGGGCTGCCGTTGTGGCGGTAATGCAGAACGGCGTGGCGGTCAGCAACTACACCCCCAGGAAAATAAAGCAGGCTGTTGCCGGCTACGGGCAGGCGGAAAAAATCCAGGTGCAGCACATGGTTCAGGTGTTACTCCAGCTCAAGGGAGCACCAAGCAACGATGCGGCCGACGCCCTCGCTGTGGCCATTTGCCATGCCAATTCAATGGAGTGTTTACTCTGAGAGACGTTATATGGATGTGTCATGATAGCCACACTGGCAGGTAAGCTGTTGCTGCGCCATACCGATCGGGTTGTCGTTGAAGCTGGAGGCGTGGGGTATGAGGTGTTTTTATCCTCCGATGGCCTGTCCCGCACCGGCGAGATCTATTCGGATGTTTTCCTTTATATTCACACCCACGTTCGGGAAGATGCCTTTATTCTGTATGGCTTTGTCGAAGAGGAAGAAAAGAAGATGTTCCTCCTTCTCAAAACCGTTTCCGGCGTCGGGCCCAAGCTGGCGCTTTCAATTATCTCGGGAATGCGGGTGCCCGAATTGTGCCGGGCAATCGGGTCCAATGATGTCAAAGGCCTCACCGCTCTTCAGGGGGTTGGTAAAAGAACTGCCGAGAGGCTCTGTGTTGAGTTGAAGGAAAAGGTCGGTCACCTGGCGGCTGCGAGCCTGGAGGAGGCCGGTGCCAAGATCGAATCGTTTCAGGCTGCCGGTTCGATACAGGCGGATGTGGTCTCGGCCCTGGTCAACCTGGGCTACCCCGACCCCCAGGTGCGTCAGGCTCTGGTGACGGTAAAGAAGCGGGTTGGCGAGGAGGATTTTATGGGAATGGAATTTGAAGAAATGCTCAAGCAAGGCTTACGGTCACTCGCATGAACATTGAAGAAGACATAGGCCCGGACGACAGGCTGGTTACACCCACTCCAAAGCGACAGGATTCGCTAAACGATACTAGTCTGCGTCCCAGAAGGCTTGACGAGTACATCGGCCAGGAGCAGCTGCGCCACAGTCTCGGTGTTTTTATCGAAGCCGCCAAGGGCAGAGATGAGCCCCTTGACCACGTGCTGTTTCACGGTTTCCCGGGACTTGGCAAGACAACCCTGTCCTATATCATCGCCCATGAGATGAACGCCGGCATAAAGACGACCTCCGGGCCGGTTATAGAAAAGCAGGGCGATCTTGCCGCTATTTTGACCAGCCTGCACGAGGGTGATGTCCTCTTTATAGACGAAATTCACCGGCTCAATCATGCGGTTGAGGAAATTTTATATCCCGCCATGGAGGATTTTCAGCTTGATCTCGTTGTCGGACAGGGGCCCGGTGCACGTTCGGTGAAAATGGATCTGCCGCGATTTACCCTGGTGGGGGCCACCACCCGCACCGGTTTGCTGACCCCGCCGCTGCGTGACCGTTTTGGCGTTATATTGCGCCTTGAGTTCTACAGCCCCGAAGAGCTGGTCTTCATCGTCAAACGCTCCGCCGCTATCCTGGGTATGGAGATAGATGAAAGCGGTGCTCTGGAGCTTGGTCGGCGCTCACGGGGGACGCCCCGTATCGCCAACCGGCTGCTGCGCCGGGTGCGCGACTTCGCCCAGGTAGGCGGCAACCGGGTAGTTTCAAGCGATGTTGCCGATAACGCGCTCAATATGCTGGGCGTTGACAGATACGGCCTGGATGAAATGGACAGGAGAATCCTGCTCACCATTATCGATAAATTCGACGGCGGCCCCATCGGCTTGGAAACCCTGGCAACCGTAGTCTGTGAGGAAAAAAACACTCTCGAAGATGTCTATGAGCCGTTTCTTATCCAGTCCGGCTTTATCAACCGGACCCCGCGGGGAAGGGTGGCGACGCCCAACGCCTACGACCATTTCGACAGGGAGGCCCAGCGGTCTTCCAAAGGACAGCCGACACTGTTCGATGTTGATAAGGAATAGACTGCGGCGCCGATATATCCGTATTGCACCTTCCTCCACCTTCCTCCACTTCTCTCCCCTTTTCTCCCCTCTTGGTATTGCACCAATAAGATTGTTCTGAGAACGGTATTCCATAACGACCTTTCATCGTAAAAGTGTGGGTTGCTGGTGGTGTGCTGATTTTTCGCCAAACATGCACTGCTGAAAAGTCGTGTTTGGCGGCGTTGTCTGTTATTGCGCCAAATATAACAATATGTAGTATTACGGTTCTGTTTATCATCTGTATGTTGTGTTTTTGTTTTGGTTCGGTATGCGTTATGCCTTCGAAGTCACGCACTATTTTTCCTTGACAAGTCTGGTGGTGCTGGTATAAATGGAAAGAAGTGGGGTAAAGTGGGGCAAAGTGGATAGGAGTGGAGAGGCGCCGTGCAGATTAAAACCAGATTCAGAGGCAGGTCGGAACACAGCCTGGATTCCAAGGGGCGATTGAGCTTCCCCAGTCGATTCCGTGATGTACTGAGCCAGTTTGAATCCGAGGAGCTCATGGTGACCAACTGGGGGAAGCATTCACGGGTGTATCCGGTATCGGAATGGGAGCAGCTGGAAACCAATCTCCTTGCCAAGGGCAAGGAGCAGCCCGAACTTGGCAGTTTTGTCCGTAATGTGATCACGGGAGTCAACGAATGCAGCCTTGATAAGCAGGGACGTCTGCTTCTGCCCCAGCAGCTCCGCAACGAAGTCAACCTGCGCAAGGATGTCGTGTTGGCAGGCATGATTGACTGGGTGGAGATCTGGGACAAGGATGCCTGGAATGATGAGCGTCAAAAAGCACAGGCAAACTTCGATAACGATCAAAAGAAGATAACCAATCTGGGAATGTTCTGATGTCAGCCGGTGCGGAGACGATCCACACTCCCGTTCTGCTCACCGAGGTTCTTGACTATATGCAGCCCTGTTCCGGGGGAATCTATGTTGATGGAACCTTGGGGCTTGGCGGCCACAGCGAGGCGATACTCCAGGCAAGCGGGCCAAATGGAAGGGTGATCGGTTTCGAGTGGGACGACAGTGCCCTGTTACTGGCCCTGAAGCGCCTGCGGGCGTTTGGCGACCGCCTTGTAACAATACCAAGGAATTTTGCTGAACTGGCGGCGGGGTTTCAAGAGCGAGGTATTGAAACAGTTGACGGCATGCTCATCGATATCGGTCTCTCTTCATTGCAGCTTGACAGTGGCGGCCGAGGGTTCAGTTTTCTCAAAGACGAACCACTGGATATGCGCATGGATACGCGGCGTGGAACAACTGCGGCAAAGATGATAGCCGGATGCAGCGAACAGGAGCTGGCGGATATTTTTTACTACTACGGTGAAGAAATACAGGCTCGCAGAATTGCTTCAGAAATTATCAATGTTCGCAAGACGGCAAGGATTGAAACCTCGAAACAATTGGCAGAGGTTGTATACCGGGCCATACCGCGACGCTTTCATCCAAAAAAGATCCATGTGGCAACCAGGACCTTTCAGGGGTTGCGAATTGCCGTGAATACGGAGCTTGAAAATCTGGCGGCAGTTATAGATGAAGCGGCACTGTTTCTTCGCCCCAAAGCTCGATTCTGTGTCATTTGCTTTCACAGTCTTGAGGATCGGATCGTTAAAAAAAAATTCAATGAAAACAAATTGTTAAAAGTTATTACAAAAAAGCCCGTGACTGCTTCGAAAAACGAGGTGGCAAATAATCCCAGGGCGCGGAGTGCAAAACTTCGAGTGGCGGAACGAAGCGATGACAAAGAGAGGTGAATCATGACAATTCAAAGTACTACCGGAAACTATTTTCGTACAGCGGCACATGCAGGCATTCGTCAGAAGGTTGTGCGACGGCGTCCTCTCGATCTGCCGGGCGGGCCGGCTTTGTGGCGGTCGGTCGGTAAAACGCTGTTATGGACACTGCCTGTTGTCCTGGCGGCCAATCTCTGGCTGACCTCGGCATGTAATTCCGTCAAGATGGAATACCAGGCGGTCGGCCAGGCCTTGCTGGAGGAACAGCGCGTAACCGAGCAGCTCCTGCAGCGCAAGTCACAGTTGTTGTCACCCGTTCGTATCAAAATTACTGCTGCCGAGCGGTTTGGTTTGCACGAGCCGGTATCAGCGCAGATCAAACATATGAACTAGTAAAAAGCAATGGTTAAGCGATCTCGTCTGCGCAGCGGCCGTAGAACAAAAGGTCGGCTGGTACTGTTTTTGGCCCCGGCGGGAGTGCTCCTGTTGCTGGGCCTTCTTTTTTTTACAGGACCGGAGGAGCACGCCGGCGCCGGTGTAGCGGAGGAAAATCAGGTTATTTCGGCGCGGCTTCTCGAAAGCCGCGGAACGATTTATGACAGGAGTTTCAAGGAACTTGCCCATAATCTGGAACAGGTCTCGGTATATGCCAATGTCAAGGATGTTGATGCCGCTGATGTTGCCGATAAGCTGGCACCGGTATTGGACCGGGATTCTGAGCAGCTACAAAATAGTATGGAGAGTGAACCCTACAGAGCGTGGCTCGCCAAGAATATAACGCAGGAAGAAGAGCTGAGGATTCTTCAACTTGACCTGGATGGTGTTTTTCTCGACAGACAAACCATGCGGTATTACCCGCAAAAGAAGACCGGTGCCCATATTGTCGGCTATGTCGGCGAGGGGATGGGGCTTGCAGGGATTGAGCATTCCTACAACAGGTTTCTCAATATGTATAAAAGTGATCTGTTGGCGGCCGGGGCTGAGTCCATTGCGGAAAAATCGACAAAGGAGACGGGCGACCGGTATCTGGTACTAACGGTCGATGTCAAGATCCAGCGTAAGCTGGAAAAGCTGGTCACTGAGCTTGGCCGTAAAAAAGAGGGTGTCCGGGTGGGTGCCATGCTCATGGAAAGCGAAAGTGGCAAGGTAATAGGGCAAGCGGGGTATCCATCCTATGATCCGAATACTTTTCGCCACTATAATCAAGAGGAACTTGGTAATATATTGGCCGAACCAATTGCCATCCCGGAAAAACTGCGGAAAATATTCTGGGATGCGTCGTTGCTGCAATACCGTTTTGAGCAGGACGGCACCACGCTACCCTGGAGTGTTGAGGGGCGGCAGCGCAACCTCGGCAGCCAATTACGATTGTGGGAAAGGCTGGGGCTGAATGACTCTTTGGATATTGATTTTATCAAACAGGGCAAAAATGATGAAAGAAGCTTTCAGCAGCCCGCGGGGGGAGTCTATCAGAGCTGGATCGACTCAATGGTGGAGAGTGCAACCCCCATGCGTATAGCCACCGCCCTGAACGGCTTGTATATTGGCGGACGTGTTCCTTTGCCCCATGTTGCCGACCGCATTGCCGGAGAAGATGGGGATATTCTCAAACTGAATCCAAAACGGGGGGAAGAGGCCGTCGATGGGGCGGTGGCGCAAGAAATACGCAATATGCTCAAGGCACAGATGCAAAGTGGTCCGCTTTCCTCAAGGTATCTGGAGAGCAGCGGGCTCGCCTACCGGAATTCCAGTAAAGGCCGTAGCTATAGAGAGAATCGTTTGTATTTTTCCATGATTCCTCATGATACACCGGAGCTCCTGCTCTTTGTTTTCGCCCAATTTCCTCCCGTCTCCCCTTCTCAGGCGAAAACGAAGAGCAGGTTTGTTATTGCTGATGCCGTAAAAAAAGTGACCGTACCCATGGTTGCAATGGAAAAAGTAATGTCTAATCTCTCAGACATGATGCATGTACAGGAGAAAGAGGAAATGAATTTTGTCCCTGCTAAGATAAAAGATATTTCAAATCAATTGCCTCAAGCGGAGACAGCCGCCGCCGTGGCGGCAATGCCCGATCTCAAGGGACTGAGTCTGCGTAAAAGCCTGCGTCGCCTGCAGAATTTAAAGCTTGAGATTCAGATCAGCGGCACCGGTGTCGTCGTTGCACAGGAGCCGCGCGCCGGCCTGCGGGTTGAGCGCGAAAGTCTGTGCCGGCTGGTGCTGAAGCCGCATTGATGCACGCCTATACATGGCATCTTCAAAAGTAAGTACAACCGCATCCTGCCAGAGTAAAAAAATGGCGAACACCAAAAGCCTCGACAAATTACTGCAACACACATCCTGCTGCCACCTCCAGGGACCGGACGCTGCGGATGTGATGATAGCCGCTGTGACAAACGACTCCAGAAAGGTCACCAGCGGAGCACTTTTTGTTGCGGTGGCGGGCGAACAAAGTGACGGGCACCGCTATATCGGGGCTGCCGTTGAGAAGGGGTGTGGTGCTGTAGTTGTCGACTCCGGTCAAGCAGAGCGTGTTTCGATCAGTAATGGGCGCATTGCAGTCTACTGTGTGGAAGACACACGGCGCGAATTAAGTC
Source organism: Desulfopila sp. (assembly GCA_046260685.1). Lineage (GTDB taxonomy): Bacteria > Desulfobacterota > Desulfobulbia > Desulfobulbales > Desulfocapsaceae > Desulfopila_A. The sequence continues at coordinate 18,459 of JBHEOR010000024.1, read as the reverse complement.
TCATTGTTGCAGCCTTCTACGACTATCCCCAAAAGGCTTTGAAGCTCATCGGTCTCACCGGAACCAATGGCAAGACGACAATCAGCTATCTGCTGGAAAAGGTCCTTGAAGATCCGGGCGAGCAGGTCGGTGTTCTTGGAACAATAGGCTATAGATACAGCGATTCCGCGAAGGTGAAGTGGCAATTCGATGCCCCCCTGACAACGCCTGATCCTCTTATACTGCAAAAAATGCTGCGACGGATGGTGGATGCCGGGGTGACGGTGGTCATTATGGAGGCCAGTTCCCATGCCCTTGTTCAGCAGAGGCTTGCCGGTATTCGTTTTGATATTGCCGCCTTCACTAATCTTTCCCATGATCATCTTGATTATCATGCTTCCATGGAGGAGTACTTTCGTGCCAAGTCACTGTTGTTTACCAATCACCTCAAACATTCCGGCACAGCCGTAATCACCTTCCGGAATGACGACAGTGTAGATCGTAACAGGTGGCCGGCTGCCATGGAAAAGCTCCTGCAGCATCATGGAGTGCCGGCGATTTGCTGTGGCAGTGGGCCGACGCACGACTTTCAGCCAAAGACCGTGGAAATTGCCATGGATAACATCAGGGCATCTCTGCAGACGCCGCAGGGCGTGGTTCAGGTGGAATCTCCACTTGTAGGGCGTTTTAATGTTGAAAATATCATGACAACCCTGGCGATTGCCTTCGCCATGAAAATCGATACGTCCAGGGCCGCCGCATCACTCGCTAGAGCAAGCGGAGCGCCGGGCAGACTTGAAAGGATCACTTTGGCAAATGGTGGATCGGCTGGGGCGGCTGTTTTTGTTGACTATGCCCATACCCCGGATGCTCTTCTCAACGTGCTGAGAACACTGCAGGGATTGCCCCACAACAGGCTTATATGCGTCTTTGGCTGTGGCGGCGACCGTGACCGGGCCAAGCGGCCGCTCATGGGAAGTATTGCGGCCAGGTATGCCGATATTGCCGTTGTTACCGACGACAATCCCAGATCGGAGCCGCCCGGTGAGATTCTGCAGCAGATACTCGAGGGGATTCATGGGGAAAGGCTGGAGCCCAAAGATGAAGATTGGCTGCTCAATCGTGGCGAGGGGCGGGGGTTTGTTGTTTTGGGGGACAGGCATGAGGCTATTCGCACTGCGGTGCAGTCCGCAGGAGCAGATGATATTGTGATAATTGCCGGCAAAGGACATGAAAAGTACCAGCTGACCAACCAGGGCAAGCGTTTTTTCGACGATAGCCTCGAGGTACGCCAGGCAATGCTGTGCTGGAATAGAGAAGCTGTGGCCGAGGCGCTGCAGGTGAATCCGGTGGGAGGTGCGGAACATGTCATCTTTCAGGGAATTTCCACGGACACCAGAACGTTACGTAAAAATGAGGTTTTTCTTGCATTGCAGGGCGAAAGTTTTGACGGCCATCGCTATATCGACCAGGCGCTGCGTTCCGGGGCCTCTGGTCTGATTGTGGACCAAAATGTGTCGAACGGGGTATCAAACATCGATTTTCGCGGGATACCGGTATATAAAGTGCCCGATACGCTGGAGGCTCTTGGAGCCTTGGCGGCCTATCGCAGAACAAAGGTGGCATCCTTGACAGCTCCACAGGTTGTCGCTATCACGGGCAGTTCCGGAAAAACAACAATCAAGGAGATGACGGCGGCGATTTTTGCCCAACAATGGCCTGACAGTGATCGTACGCCCTGTGGCAGAGTGCTGAAAACCAGCGGAAATTTCAATAATCGTGTGGGATTGCCGCTTTCTTTGCTGCCCATGGAACTCAAGCATCGGGCGGTGGTGCTGGAAATGGGCATGAATACTCCTGGCGAGATAGCCAGGCTGACCGCCATTGCCGATCCGGATATCGGATGCATCGTTAATGTGCACGGTGCTCACCTGGAAGGTATGGGGTCCATTGAGGGAGTGGCACGGGAAAAAGAATGCCTTTTTGCCGGTTGTAGAAAAGAATCGACATTGGTGGTTAACCTCGATGATGCCCATGTTCTCGCCGCGGCGGAAAAGTATGAACAAAAAAAAGTGTTCTATACTATGAACGCGGATTCTTTTCCCGGAGCCGATATGGCAGCGCTGGACGTGTCCTGCCAGGCCGACGGCACGATGGCCTACGAGCTTGCCATCGGCCCTGAACGTCACCATGTGGCACTTTGTGTTCCGGGAAAGCACAATGTGGCCAATAGCCTGGCGGCTGCCGCTATCGCCCATGCTGCGGGGATCGAGGCCGAGGCGATTATCACCGGCCTGGCGATGTTTCGTGCGCCGGAGAAGAGAATGGAGATAATCAAAGCCGCGGCGGGCTATTCCATCATCAATGATACCTACAATGCGAACCCTGTATCCATGCGGGCCGGTCTGGAGACACTTGCCATGATGCCTGGGGGTGCCAAAATTGCTGTTCTGGGTGATATGCTCGAACTTGGTGAGAGCAGTGGGCAGGCCCATTTTGAACTTGGTGAAAAGGCTGCGCAGTATGATCTTGCAGCACTGTTGCTGACCGGTGCTTTTGCAAAGAGAATGGCGGCCGGCGCCGTGGCGGGCGGAATGGCACGGCAACACATAGAGCTCTTTAATGAAAAGAGAAAAATTGCAGACCGTCTCAACGAAATGGCGGTGCAAGGGGCGCTTATGAATGACTCCTGGATTTTTATCAAGGCCTCGCGAGGTATTCAACTGGAAACGGTTGTGGAACGTCTGATTGCTTGAGAAAACGGGTTGCTTCAATATGACTGCCGCAATAGAACTGCCGCAATAAAATTACCAGAGGGGAGCATCTTAAAATACTATGCTGTATCACCTGCTTTATCCGCTCCATACAACATTTATAGGCTTCAATGTTTTTCGCTATATCACCTTTCGCTGCATTGGTGGGGCGGTGACGGCTTTTTTGATATTGCTTATCTTTGCTCCTCTTTTTATACGGGTTATGCAACGCTATCAAATTGGTCAGGTTGTGCGCGACGACGGGCCTGAGAGCCATCATATTAAACGCGGAGTGCCCACCATGGGAGGCCTGCTCATTATCATGGCGATAAGTTTTTCAACCCTTCTCTGGGCCCGGCTGGATAATCCGCTGGTCTGGCTGGTGCTCTTTACCATGGCCTTTTTTGGTGCGGTGGGGGCATGGGATGACTACCGTAAAATCACAAAAAAGACATCCAAGGGGCTCAGTGCCAGGGGAAAACTTGTATTGCAAATGGCCGGTGCTTTGGTTGTGGGGATTTTTATCTATTTTCATCCGGGATTTGATGGTCATTTGAGCATCCCCTTTTTTAAGAATATCTATCCAAATCTCGGTGCGTTTTATATTGTCTTTGCCGTACTGATTATTGTTGGTGCGTCCAATGCGGTGAATCTTACGGATGGCTTGGACGGCCTGGCGGCGGGGCCGACGGTGGTCAGCGCCGCAGTTTACCTGGTCTTTTCCTATCTCGCCGGTCATGCTGTTCTGGCCGAGTATCTGCAGATCCCCCATGTGGTAGGCAGCGGCGAGGTGGCAATCTTCTGTGGCGCCATCGTCGGGGGGTGTCTCGGGTTTCTCTGGTTCAACACCTATCCCGCCGAAGTTTTTATGGGAGACGTGGGGTCGTTGTCCATAGGGGGCTCGCTGGGTGCGGTGGCCATTATTATAAAACAGGAGATCCTTCTTGCCATTGTTGGAGGAATCTTTGTCATGGAGGCGATGTCGGTGATCCTTCAGGTGGGCTATTTCAAGTTGAGCAAGGGCAAGAGAATATTTTTAATGGCTCCATTTCATCACCACTTTGAAAAAAAGGGGTGGCATGAGTCGAAGGTGGTCGTTCGTTTTTGGATAATATCTATCATTCTGGGGCTTTTTGCCCTGGCAACACTGAAACTGCGATGAAGAGCAATCCACTCATACCAAGCGGCATGGCCGTGGTGGTTCTGGGACTGGGAGTCTCCGGTATGGCTGCGGTACGCTATCTCCATGCCCAGGGGGCCAGGGTTCTTGTCTCTGAAACTCGGGATACATCAGCCCTTTCCGTGGCAGAAAGAGAGCTGAAGCAAAACTGTTGTGCCGGTTTTGAAGGGGGCGGCCATACCCGCAGTTTTATTGATCAGGGAGAAATGATTGTTGTAAGCCCCGGCGTCCCACCCCGTCTGGAAGTTTTGGAAAAATGCAGGAATGCCGGCATACCCATTGTCGGTGAGCTGGCGCTGGCCGCACCGGTGCTGCAGTGCAAGGTGGTTGCCGTTACCGGGACCAACGGCAAAACGACGGTGGTGACCTTGATTGGTGAATTGTTGCAGGCGGCAGGAAAGAAGGTAAGTGTTTGCGGCAACATCGGCAGACCTTTGCTTGACATGGTGCAGGAGGAGGATGATATCGATGTTGCCGTGGTAGAGGTCTCCAGTTTCCAGTTGTACAATAGCGGCGATTTTCGTCCCGATATTGGTGTTATCCTCAACATTAGCCCGGATCATCTCGACTGGCATGGTTCATTGTATGCGTATGCCCAGGCCAAGGCACGAATATTTGCCAACCAGAGTGCAGCCGATACCGCTATTATCTGCAGTGACAGTCCCATGTGTCTCGAACTTGCCACGCAACTGGAAAATATCGAGCCGGTACTGTTTGGTCGCGGCAAACAATGCCAGGGCTACGTCCGCCAATCCGAGGTGTATATGCGCCGGCAGGGACGTCTTGAAAAATATGATTTGACCGGTTCTGTTTTTGACAACGCCATGGGAAGCCTCAATAGTGCCGCGGCTATTATGGCGGCCAGGTATGCAGGCTGCGATCGTGCAAGCATCGAGATAACGCTTCGTGCATTCCAGGGGCTGCCGCATCGCATGGAGCTGGTTGATGTCCTTGGCGGTGTCCAATATTGCAATGATTCCAAAGCGACCAACACTGGTGCGGTTATCAGCGCATTGCACCAGGCCCGTGGCAGGATTATCCTTATTGCAGGCGGTAGAGACAAGGGTGACGACTATAATTTGTTGCGTGCCGCTGTTGAGAAAAAAGTTATCAGACTTGTGCTCATTGGCGAAGCAGCCGTGCAGATTGGGCGTCATCTTGAAGACATCGTTGAAACAGAATATGCCGATTCTCTTGATGAAGCTGTTGCCAAGGCCGGTGCGGTGGCTTGCTATGGTGATACCGTACTGCTTTCTCCAGCCTGTGCAAGTTTTGATATGTTTGACAGTTATGCTCATAGAGGACAAGTGTTTAAAGAAAGCGTTGCCAGGCTGAGGAGTACACTCGTGACTCAACAGCTTTGCTGAGGCGCTGATACTATGATGAAAACAACAGGTGAATTGACTACTTCCAACAGACCTTTTCGGCTGATGCTTACCGGCGGCGGGACAGGAGGACATCTTTTCCCGGCCATAGCTGCAGCAGAGGAGCTGCAAAAAAGGGTGCCGGAGGCATCTGTTGTGTTTGTCGGTACACGAAGGAAGATGGAGAGGTCCAGCCTTGAGCGTTATGGCTATGCAGTGACGAGCATCTATAGCTATGGCCTTAAAGGGAAAAGCGCCAAGGAACTGCTAAAGGCGGTGGCGGTATTGCCGTTATCAATGGTCCAGGCAATGGTCTGCATACTCAGATTCCGTCCGGATGTGGTCCTTGGCGTTGGGGGATATGTCACCGGACCGGTGGTCGCAGCTGCAAGAGTGCTTGGCAGAAGAACTGTGATTCATGAGCAGAATTCCATCCCGGGACTTGCCAACCGTAAGCTCGGTCGTCTGGCGGGTCGGGTATGCATATCCCTGCCTGAAAGCGCCAGATATTTTCCAACGGAAAAGACGGTGCTCACCGGTAATCCTGTTCGCAAACCAATACTTGAGCTTGCCGAGGAGCCCGTCCGCGAGGTCTCAAAGAGCAATATGACTCTGCTGATTCTCGGTGGCAGTCAGGGGGCGCATCGAATTAATGAGCTTGTTGTTGATGCGATTTGCGGTGGCGGTGTTACAGGTACTATCAACGTTATTCACCAGAGCGGCACCGCCGATTATGATATGGTAAAAAAGCGGTATGAGCAAAATGGAATCAGCGCGGAGGTACAGCCGTTTTTCCAGGATATGGCGGCTATATACAGCAAAGCGGATTTTCTCGTGTCGCGTGCCGGAGCAACCACTCTTGCTGAGCTGGCGGTTTTAGGTAAGCCGGCAATCCTGGTGCCCTATCCGCATGCGGCCGATAATCACCAACATAAAAATGCCGATTATTATGTTGCGGGCGGCGGTTGTCTGAAATTTGCAGAGCACGATCTCACCGCCGCAATTCTTGCCGAAGAGATAGAACGGCTGGCCGGTAATGAAAAAAAGCGGGCGGTCATGGCAAGAGCCATGAAAAAGCTGGCCATGCCGGAGGCCGCCGCCCGCATCGTGGATGAGTGCCTGGAAAGCTGGTCCGTAAAACAACGGTAATATAGAGGGACAATGTAAAAAAGACCAAGCATATACATTTTGTTGGCATTGGCGGCACCGGTATGAGCGGCATAGCTGAGCTGCTGCTGAACCTCGGCTACAAGGTTTCCGGGTCGGACCTGGCACAATCGCAGACGACACTGCATCTGCAAAAACTGGGCGGCCGGATCGACAAGGGGCACCGCGGAGAGGGAATAGACGGTGCCGATGTGGTGGTGACCTCATCTGCCATCGGTGATGAAAATGTCGAAGTTGTTGCCGCAAAGGATGCGGGGATTCCGGTCATTCAGCGCGCTGAGATGCTGGCCGAGTTGATGCGTCTGAAGAAGTACGGCATTGCCATTGCCGGAAGCCACGGCAAGACTTCGACAACATCCATGGTGAGCTGGCTGCTGTTCAATGCGGGGCTTGATCCCACCATAGTCGTTGGCGGCAAAGTTGACAGCCTTGGCGGCAATGCCAAGCTTGGTGAAGGAGAATTCCTGGTGGCGGAGGCCGATGAAAGTGATGGTTCCTTTCTCAAGCTTGCCCCGGTGATCGAGGTGATAACCAATATAGACCTGGAGCATCTCGATTACTTCGATGACATTGATCATATAAAGCGATCTTTTCTTGAGTTTATCGCTAAAGTGCCGTTCTACGGTGCGGTTATTCTCTGTCTTGATGATCGTAATGTTGCTGATATCTTACCGTCCATCAAAAAGCGAACATTCACCTATGGTTTGACCCCCCAGGCCGACATTTGTGCAGAGAAAATTGAATGCATCGAGGGAAGAGCGTGGTTTACGGTGATGCGGCAGGAGAAAGAGCTGGGCAGGATCAGTATAGCTCCTCCGGGCAGACATAATGTCTACAATGCCCTGGCTGCCGTGTGCGTCGGTCTCGAATTGGAAATTCCGTTTGCAGACATTGCCGAGGCATTGCAGAGTTATCAGGGTGTGCAACGCAGAATGCAGCTTAAAGGTACGGTGGCGGGAATCACGGTGGTGGATGATTACGGTCATCATCCAACGGAGATACTGGCAACGCTTGAGGCCATAAAGGATGCCTGGCCCGAGCGCCGGCTGGTGGTTGTCTTCCAGCCCCACCGTTATTCGAGAACGGCGGCGCTGTATGATGATTTCAAAACCTGTTTTCATCGGGCCGATTATCTCGTGATGACCGATATATATGCGGCAAGTGAAATGCCCATGGAGGGGATTGCAGCACAAAAACTCCTTGAAGATATCCGCCGGCATGGGCAGCGTCATACCCTGTATATCCATAATGTGGAAGAGGTTCCCGAAGGTCTCGGTGAAATTTTGGAAGACGGAGATCTTGTATTGACCCTGGGTGCCGGTAATATCGTCGAAGCGGGGGAGGAACTGCTTGCACAACTGCAGAAAAGACTTTTGGCGTGATCTTTGAGTACGTTACGATAAAACCATCGACAGATCAACTATGAATAGTCGAATACAACGCCGGCATAAAAAGCAGCTGCAAAATCTGGTTGGAACCCCGGTACAATGGGATTGCATGCTCGCTGATTTTACCTCCTTTGGTATCGGGGGGCCGGCCGATGCCTTGCTCAGGGTGGAAACACTTGCCGAACTGCGGCGTGTCCATGACTTTATCCGGCATAATGGACTGCCCTGGTTTCTACTTGGACGCGGCACCAACCTGCTGGTGCAAGACAGCGGTTTTGCAGGGATTGCCATAATGCTGGAAGGAAGCTTCAAGGCCCTCAAGATCGATTTTACCGGTGACTCGGCCTCCGTTGTTGTGGGTGCAGGGCACTCGCTTGGCAAACTGCTGTCCCTGTGCATCGAAAAAGGGTGTTCCGGCCTTGAGTTCACCTCTGGTATACCAGGGTCCGTGGGAGGTGCGGTTTCCATGAATGCCGGGGCCTGGGGCGGATCAATGAGCGATGTGTTGCAGGAGGTCGAGATTTTCGACGAACATGGTCCGCGAAGGCATCCTAAAGAGCAGTTGAAGTTTGGCTACAGAAGTTTTATGCGAGCAGATACAGAGAAGGGGATAATTACCGCGGCAACCTTAAAGCTCGGCAGGGAAGACAGCACTGTATTGCGCATGAGATGTCGCCAATACAGGGAAAAACGTAAAGAAAACCAGCCGGTAAAGCATGGCAGCGCTGGTTCGATTTTTAAAAATCCACCTGGTGACAAGGCCGGGAGGCTCATTGATGTCAACGGTCTGAAGGGTACCACGGTTGGCGATGCCCAAATCTCCACCAAGCATGCCAACTTTATTGTTAATCGAGGCAGGGCAAGCAGCGCAGATGTTTTGGCTTTGATGGAGCGTGTGCAGAAAACGGTGCAGGCCAACAGTGGGATTTTTCTGGAACCGGAGGTGTGTATATTGTGAAAATTTCAGTGGCAATAAATTCCTTCATCCAAAAAATACAAAGGAAATACGACCAAACCCCGGTGTCTTCGTATACCGGATCCGGCGGTAGGGCAAAGACCGGTAGGACACGTCTGTGGAAAATTACAGAACAGGTGCGACGCTGTTTCTCTTCCTGGAAGAAACGGCGAAGCTATCTTTCACGGCAGGAGAGTCGAAAAAAATATTACACCACAGCGGTGAAAATTGCTGGGATCTTGTTGTGTTCCGCTTTCACCGTTGGTATGCTATGGTCTCCGGTTGCACGGTATGCAAAAACCCTGGAATTTTTCTGGATAAAAAATATTGTTATTCAGGGATGCACCAAGGTTCGTCCCGGGGATTTACGGAAAATTGCCGGTCTTGATTATAAAACCAGCATGTTTGACGTGGATAATGAGCAGTTGCGTGCAGAGTTTGTGCGGCAGCATTGGATTAGGGATGCCCGGATAGATAAAGACTGGCCCAATAAAATATCCATCAGTATAGAGGAGCATACGGCAGCCGCGTTACTGGTACAGGGTGAGCCCGGAAAGGAAAAACTGGTGTATATCAACAGAAACGGCAAGGTCATTGCCCCTGTTGCTCCCGGCGATAACCTCGATTATCCTGTCGTCACAGGGAAAAACACCCTGCCGCAAGAGGAGGAGGTGTTGTATCAAGATGCTGTTGCCTTGCTCCAGTTGATTGGTCGGAATAACCCCAACCTTCCTGCTCAGCTGGTCTCGGAGATTAATTTCGATCCTTCCGAGGGGTTGGTTATTCGACTGGTGGAGTATCCTTTCCCCATTTTTTTCGGCAGGGGAGAGGTGAAAAAGAAGTATAGGCAGTTGCGCAAAGTGCTTGCTGTTTTGTATAAGAAACGGAGAAACAGTGTCGATATCAACCATGTCAGCTTCATTCGCTTGGAGTATTATGACGATAAGGTACTTGTGGCACAGTCAAACTAGGTTGAACAATGGAAGAAAACGAGCAGGTAACAATACCGCACTCGCAGGACATGTCAAACAAGGAGAGTGAGCGCGGCGAGCTCATTGTTGGATTGGATATCGGCACAACCAAGGTCAATTGTGTTGTCGGTGAGGCTTTCGAGGATACGGTCAAGGTTATTGGTGTGGGGATAGCTCCATCGCTTGGCATGAAAAAGGGTGTGGTCGTTAATATCGAAAGCACGGTAAAATCAATCCGTGAGGCGGTGCAGCAAGCTGAGGATATGGCGGGATGTGATCTCAACACTGTCCATGTCGGTATTGCCGGTAATCATATCAAGGGGTTTAACAGTCCCGGCATTCTTGCCATCAACGGCAGGGAAATTAGAAAGTCCGATATCGAAGATGTCGTGACCGCCGCGCGAACGGTAAAAATCAGTGCAAACCAGCAGGTTATTCATGTACTGCCGCAGGAATACATGGTCGATGACCATACCGGTATCCAGAATCCGCTGGGTATGACCGGTGTACGGTTGGTGACCAATGTCCATATCGTCACTGCCGATATGGGGGCGGTCCATAATCTGGTTACCTGCTGCAACAAGGCCGGACTCGATGTCGCCGATCTGGTACTTGAGTCAATTGCTTCGGCTGATGCCGTGCTCAGCCCGGATGAGATGGAACTTGGTGTAGCTCTTGTTGATATTGGAGGTGGTACCACGGACCTTGCCGTTTTCTATGAGGGCACTATTCGTCATACCTGTGAGATCGGCCTGGGGGGACACAATCTCACCAATGATCTCTCCATGGGCCTGCGTACTCCTCTCCAGGAGGCGGAAAGATTGAAAGAAGATTACGGCAGTGCCATTTCATCGTTTATCAAGCCGAATCTGGTGGTGGATGTCCCAACTGTCGGCGACCGCGAACCGAGAAAAATAACGCAGAAGGTCCTGGTGGATATACTGCAGGCCAGAATCGTCGAGATCCTTGAGGTGGTCAATCAGGAGCTCATTGCCTCGGGACAGAAGAATAGAATTAACGGCGGCGTTGTTATCACCGGCGGCACCGCTCTGCTTGCCAATATAGTAGAGCTTGCCGAACAGATATTCGATATGCAGGTTCGAGTCGGGTATCCGGTCGGTGTCAGCGGTGCTCTTGAGAAGATCAATACACCGCGTTGTACGACCGGGGTCGGGCTTATCATGCAGGGAAGAAAGCAGCATTTTGTCAAGCGGCGAAGAGATCAGTCGATGGTCGGCAAGATGCGTGGCTGGATGAAAAAAATCATGTGATAGGCCATATTTTTATTTATGTGCGGTAGAGGAGATGCTATACTGCCATAATTTTTTGTTAGAGATAACGTTGAGAATATATTTGGGAAAAAGCGGGGGATATTATGCCGTTTAGAATGGCTGAATCAGAAAGCGTCGCAAGAGTTAAAGTTATAGGTGTGGGTGGCGGCGGCGGAAACGCAATTAATACCATGGTGGAAAACCGGTTGCAGGGCGTGGAATTTATTGCTGCCAATACTGATAAACAGGCATTGGACCAATCAAGGGCGGATATCTGTCTGCAGTTGGGTCCCAGTATAACCAAGGGGCTGGGAGCGGGCGCCGACCCGGAAATGGGGATGCAGGCAGCCCATGAATCCATCGAAGAGCTTAAAAACGCTCTCAAAGGCAGTGATATGGTTTTTGTGACCGCCGGGTTAGGCGGTGGTACGGGAACCGGCGGCGCCCCGGTTGTTGCCAAAATAAGCAAGGATCTTGGTGCGCTCACCGTTGCCGTTGTTACCAAACCCTTCGCCTTTGAGGGCAAAAACAGAATGCGTAATGCCGAGGAGGGCTGGCAGGAGCTGCAGGAATATGCCGATACCATAATTACCGTCCCCAATGACCGGCTGCTGTCGCTGATGCAGAAAAACTCAAAACTGGCCGACATGCTCGCCCGGGCCGATGATGTGCTGCTCCAGGCGGTGAAGGGTATTACCGATTTAATAAATGTGCCGGGGCTGATTAATGCCGACTTTGCCGATCTGCGAACGGTGATGCGGGAGGTTGGGCCGGCGGTCATGGGTTCGGGTTTTGCCGTTGGCGAGAACAGAGCTGCTGAAGCAGCGAGAAAGGCCATCGACAATCAACTGCTTGAAGATGTGGGCATAGATGGTGCCCGTGGATTGCTTATCAATATTTCGGCAACCGAAGAGAGTTTTGCCATGTCGGAATTCATGGAGGCTTCGGCGTTGGTGCAGGAAAAGGTCGACGACGATGCCAAGGTGGTCATTGGCGCGCTGTATGACGAAACATTGGGTGATGAGATCCATGTGACGGTTATTGCAACAGGCGTGGGCAGTACCATGGGTTCTGAAAAGACGATTGCTCAGGTCGAGGATTTGCCCAGTCGGCGTAAGAAGAGCGAGGAAACGGTTACAGTGCAGTTGGCCAAAAAGAATCCCCGGCCAACCGGCACGGCTCTGCCCAATTCCAATTTCGATGGCTTTGATAATCTTGGCCGGTCGGGAGACGGTGCCGACGAGCATGATAGTTGGAACGATGAGTTCCTCGAAACGCCGACATATTTGAGGAAGAAGGCCAATTAGGCCTTCCTCGGGAGCTGCTGTCGGATTTGAGCACGAAGAAGACCCAGCGTCTGCGGAACCAGCGGGAGACGACGCACCCGGGACGAGACAGCCGCAAAATCCGGCTTGATGCCGAGCGGGGCGTCTACCTGAAGAAATGGAAGGATAAGACTCCGGTCGCTCTGATCTATCCAAATCGGTATGACCTGGGCATGTCAAGCCTGGGGTTTCAGCTCGTCTATGCCCTGCTCAATGAACGGGATGATGTCGTCTGCGAGCGTTTTTTTCTCCCTGGCCCGGATGAGGAATTGGTCTCCATGGAATCGGACCGACCTCTTCAGGATTTCCCGTTTCTTTTTTTCTCCATTAGCTTTGAACATGATTACAGCAACATTGTAAGAATGCTGCTTCGGGCCGGCCTGGAACCTTTTGCCGAAAAGCGTGCGAGGAGCACAGCAAATACTCCCCTGGTGGTTTTTGGTGGAGTGGCCTGTTTCATGAATCCCGAACCCATTGCACCTTTCAGTGATATAATTGTGGTCGGCGAGGCTGAACCGGTATTGCCGGAGCTGGTTGACGTTTTTTTGGAAACTCATGGGAATAGGCCGCGACAGCAGATTCTACATGATGCGGTGTGCCGCTTGGACGGGGTCTATGCCCCGGCACTTTACACACCGCAATACGATGACAGCGGCAGGTACCAGTCGTTGCTGCCCCAGCCCGGGGTGCCTGAGCGAGTAAGGCGACGCAGTCTAATGCATTGCACCACGGCGGGCCACTCCGAACTGTTGACCCCGGCTGCTGAATTCTCTGATCTGTATCTCACCGAATTAGGACGTGGCTGCTCCAGGGGGTGCCGTTTCTGCACCGCCGGTTTTATTTACCGGCCGCCCCGATTGTGGGATGCCGATGCCGTATTGGCAGCGTTGAAAGAACGGGGGGAGGGGGTTGAACGAGTCGGCCTGCTTGGAATGGAGATGGCTGGCGATGCAACACTGGAGCATATATCAAACTATATTCTTGAGGGAGGCTGCGCCCTGTCATTTTCCTCGCTCAGGGCTGATCGGATTCATGACAGCTTGTGTGAACTGCTGTCGAAATCTGAGCTCAAAAGTGTTGCCATAGCACCCGATGGAGCCTCTGAAAGGCTTCGCAGGGTTATTAATAAAGGACTGACGGCCCAGGATCTGCTTGAAGGGGCCCGCAGGTTGGTCGAGGCCTCTATCTATAAGCTAAAAATATATGTTATGGTGGGTCTTCCCACTGAAACCTATGAGGATTTGCAGGAGTTCATCGATCTTCTGGCAGTCATGAAGAGTGAAATTGATGAGATCGGTAAAAAGCGTGGCAGGCTCACCGAGATGTATCTGTCCGTCAATTGTTTTGTGCCCAAACCGTGGACGCCCTTTCAATATCATCCCTTTGGCATGTCGGAACGGCTTGCTCCGGGTGAGTTGGGAGATGGCAGCCGGGCCCTGAAAAATCTCAAAGCCAAGATTGGCTATTTGAAAAAAGGGGTTAAGGGGCTTGCCAATGTTCATTTTCAGGCGGATAAACCGGAAAATGCCTATTTTCAGGCGTTGCTTTCTCGAGGTGACCGGCGCCTGGCTCAAGTGCTCTATGACATGGCTGCCTTCCAGCTTTCCTGGAAGGCCAGTGTGAAGAACAATACAATTGTGCCGGAACAGTTGATTATTTGCGGCTACGACCGGAACACGATGTTTCCCTGGTATGTGCTGGATCACGGGATTGAGCCCGACTATCTTTGGCGGGAGTATGTCAAAGGTTTCGAGGCAAAACTGAGTGCTGCCTGTGATACTTCCATCTGCCGCCGCTGCGGGGTATGCCGTGAGCGCTAAAAAACAATCACATGAGGTCCTCGATGATATACGGCGGCAGAAGATAGATGCCGGTCTCCAGCCCGTCCGGCTGGTCAAGTATTTTTCATTTTCCAGTCTCGTTGTCATCCTCGTCTTCACCCTGTTTCTCTCCTGGTTTATTTCCAACCATGCCAGAACCATCATGCTCGAGCAGAGCGAGGAATATTCGGTGGCCTTTGCCGAAAACCTTAATCAGCAGGTCTTTCGGCGTTTTGTTGTTATAACCGCACTACGCTATGGTGCGATAAAATTAAGTAATCCTGACCAGTTTAATACTCTAGACAGGATCATTCGCCAGATAATCCAGGGCATGAATGTCGAGTCAGTTACCATCTATGACTCTAAAATAAACGTGATCTCATACTCGACCATTAAGGAACGGGTCGGCAAAGAAGATATTGGTGGGATAGAATACGAGAAAGCCCGCCAGGGGACAACGAATTCGAAAATCATCACCTCCGGTTCGGTCCTCAATCTTTTGCCTCAAACGGAGCCGGTGAGCTGCAGGCTAAAAACCTACATTCCCTTCCGTCAGGTGAGCCCCAGTGGCAAGAGCGGTGAAATAATCATGGGAGTGATCGAAATCGTCAAGGATCTCTCAAGTGATTATCGAGCCATTATACGTTTGCAGGGCAGTATTATATTTGTCTCCAGTGCGGTGATGATGATACTCTTTATTGTCCTGCGCATTATCGTTATGAATGCCACGAAAAAGCTCGAAGAACGTATTGAAGAGCGTTTACAGCTGGAGGAGAAACTCAATCAATCTGAGCGTCTGGCCCATCTCGGCTCGATGGTGGCGACGGTTTCCCACGAGATTAAAAGCCCTCTGGGAATTATTCGCAGTACTTCGGAAATTCTGGAAAGACGAATATGCAAGGTGGCCCCCGGAAATGAGCATCTGGCCCGAATAATAACCGATGAAGCGGGGAGATTGAACACCATCACCATGGAGTTTCTGGATTTTGCCAGGCCGCGGCAGGTGGAACTGCAAAAGGGTGATGTCAACGGAGTCGTTAAAAAAGCTCTTGATTTTGTACGATCCCAAGCGGCACAGCAGCAGGTCGAAATTCAGGAGGATATGGCCGAAGGCCCGCTGGAGGTGTATTATGATACTGATCTGCTTTACCGGGCGTTGCTCAATATATTCTTCAATGCATTGCAGGCAATGCATGACGGCGGCGTGCTGCAGGTGATAACACGTTGCGGTCGAGGTGACGGAGGCGCCGAAATAGAAATCAGCGATACCGGTGTGGGTATGGCCGAGAACAAGATAGATCAGATATTCAAACCCTTTTATACCGATAAACAGAAAGGAACAGGACTGGGACTTTCCATCACCAAAAACATTATTGACAGTCATAATGGTGAGCTGCAGGTCACCAGCCGGGAAAATGAAGGAACTTCTTTTGTGGTTGTGCTGCCATGAATCGTACAAAGAAGCAATCTTCCGCTACGTATCCGGCATTTCAGGGGAAAGGTGTATTCATGAGCCATAAATACCTTGAAAAATAGTCGACGTGGTGTTCCTATATTTATAATGCAACGTTTAAAAGGCAACCCACCATTCATTTTTTTATATAGAAGGAGCAGATCATGGCAGAAAAAATTGTAATTATCGGCGGCGTTGCTGCCGGGCCCAAGGCGGCCTGCAGGATCAAGCGGCTTAATCCTCAGGCGGAAGTTACCGTCATTGATCAGGATAGCCTGATTTCCTATGGCGGTTGCGGGATTCCTTATTATGTGGCGGGTGATGTTGTCGATGAAACGCAGCTCCGTTCAACGAGTTTTCATGTGGTGCGCGATGAAAACTTTTTTGAGAAATACAAGGGTGTAAAGACACTTACTTCAACCAGGGCGCTGGCCATTGACAGGGCCGGGAAGACTGTACGTATACAGCGGCTGGCGGATGGCAAAGAAGAGGATATCAGCTATGACAAACTGGTGCTGGCAACCGGCTCGGAGCCCTATGTACTGCCGATAAAAGGCGTTGAGCTGGACGGCGTTTTTACCATTGCCAATCTGCATAAGGCCATTGAAATTAAAGATCGCATTGCCAAGGGCAAAGTTGAGAAGGCCGTTGTTATCGGCGGAGGGGCCATCGGTATAGAGATGGCTGAATCCCTGACTGACCTCTGGGGTATAGAAACCTCGATTGTCGAGTTCAAGGAGCAGTTGCTTCCCGGAATTGTAGACTGGTCCTTTTCCGCAATGCTGGAGAATCACCTCCGGGAAAACAATGTCGATATTTATCTTAACGAAAGCGCGACGGAAATATGCGGTTCAGCGGATGGTGTTACTTCGGTAAAAACTGCCCAAAGGGAGCTTGAGGCCGACCTTGTTATAATGGCCGTCGGTGTCCGGGCTAAATCGGAGTTGGCCAAAGCTGCGGGACTTCGCGTTTCGGAAATGGGTGGTATTATCGTCAATCAACGCATGCAGACATCCGATCCGTCGATCTATGCAGCAGGTGATTGCGTCAAGCTAACCAATCTGATCACCGGAAAGCATTTTTATGCTGCTTTTGGTTCTCTGGCCAACAAAGAGGGACGCGTTGTCGGTGATAATCTTGCGGGAATCCCATCGACGTTTAAAGGCGCTGTGGGCAGCTTTATCATGAAGGCCTTTGATGTCTGCATCGGTGCAACGGGGCTCAGTCTCGAGGCGGCCAGAGCGGAAGGCTATGATGCTGATTTCGCGCTGATTGCCCCGTCGGATCGGGCCCATTTCTATCCAACCCATGAGATCATCAGCTGCATCATGGTTTTTGACAGACGGACGCGGAAGGTCCTTGGAGTGCAGGGACTCGGACCTATGAATGATTATGTCTCGGCACGCATCAATGCCGCTGCCGCGTATCTGAGCATAGGGGCGGATATCGATGCGTTTGCCAATCTTGAGATGGCATATGCCCCTCCGTTTTCAGCTGCCATCGATACGATTAACTCCGCCGCCTATGTTGCAGGTAATTTATGTGACAACCGCATGCGCCAGATTCCACTGAAGCAGTTTTATCAATGGATGGAAGACTTTTCCTGCCATCCGGAATGGGTTGTTCTCGACGTGCGCCATGAACAACAGGCTGAACCTTTTGTGGAAAAATATGGTGGTGACATCTGGCTTTCCATGCCCGATGATCAGCTTCGAAAGCGTTATGCTGAGCTGCCGGTCGATAAAACGCTCATCATTTTTTGCAATGCCGGCAGCAGATCCTACGAGATTCAGGTATTTCTTGATTCTGTCGGAGTCACCAATAATGTAGTGCTATGTGGCGGCTATAACGTTGTAAAACGTATGGGGGCAAGCTGGCTGCCGTAACCTGCTGCTGCATTGGTGAAAAACCAAAAAATGGGGACTAGAGATGAGGAAAACTCAATAATTAGGGGCGGGGAAGAAGCAGATGACCGAACTCAATCATTCTCATATGGTAGATGAAATAAAGGCCAATACCAAAACGGGCGATTTAATGAAGGCCAGGTTAGTCCTGGCCCACATTGGAGAGGTTGACAGTAAGATCAGAAATCGGCTGGTGTATGAGATCTCCCGTGCTCCTCTTGAGTTTTCCGTGCCGCTTTTCCTATACCTGCTCCAGGCGCATACCGATGTTACCGATGCAATGCCGATTGTCAAGGAGACGCTGCTCTCCACTATGCTGGCCTATCCCGACCAGCTGCTCAGGTTCCTTCAGGACCCCGCGGTTCCGGAAAAAAACGAACTCATTACGATCGCCGCAGATTTAAAGTTCGACGAGGCTACTCCGGCGTTAGTCGAATTGGTTGAAGCGAGTACCGACGAAGCGGAAATCCACTTTCTCATCGAGGCGCTGGGCCAGATCGGTGACCCCGAAGCCACCAATACCCTGACAGATTTTCTTTATGCCGCCAACAGAGAACTTATCATCGCCTCGGTTCAGGCGCTGGGATTGATTGCCACACCAACCGCCATGCACCGTCTGGCTGAACGAATGGGTACCGACAATGAAATAGATTTTCTCATCCTTTCTATTTTTGCCGAGGTGCAGGATCAGGTATCGCTGGAACATCTCAATGAAACGCTGGCATCGCACTATGCACATATGCGCACCTATGCCAAAAAAGAGCTGGTCAACATAGGTCCCAAGGCTGTGCCCTTTCTTATATCGAACTTGAAACGGCAGGATCCCGATTTCCTGATCCATAGCCTGAACGTCCTTGGCGACATTGGTGACGAGTCGGCGGTCATGCCCATTCGCAAGCTTTTGCAGCATGAGCCCAAAAGCGCCAATG
>JBHEOR010000239.1:3078-3480 GCA_046260685.1 Desulfopila sp. | reverse complement strand
GAGTTTCGTAAAGGGCTCTGGCATGAAAATGCCGTTTTCCGTTTGCTGCTCGGGCTCTGCCCGGCCCTGGCCGTGACCACCAGCGCAGAGAACGGCCTTGGCATGGGCCTGGCGACCACCTTTGTGCTGGTCTGCTCGAACATTGTCGTGTCGTCCCTGCGCAAGGTCATCCCGTCCAAGGTGCGCATTCCCTCGTTCATCGTCGTCATCGCCTCATTTGTAACCGTGGTGCAGCTCTGCATGGAAGCGTACTTCTATGATCTGTACAAAGCGCTGGGCATATTCATCCCCCTGATCGTGGTCAACTGCCTGATTTTGGGCCGCGCCGAGGCCTTCGCCTCGAAGAACCGTCTGTTCCCGGCAGTCGTCGATGGCGTCGGCATGGGCACCGGTTTTACCCTG
>JBHEOR010000239.1:0-3068 GCA_046260685.1 Desulfopila sp. | reverse complement strand
TAATAAAAAATGCCCCGGTTCCTGGAGGGGAAGGCCGGGGCTAAAGCTCTGTGGCCCAAAGGGCGCAACAGAGTGTCATACTTTTTATGTTGCCAAGCTACTACAGGAGCAGGGTTAAGTCAAGCCAATAGATAGCCAACACCTGAATCCGTGAGGAGTGAAGGGTGAAGAGTGAGGAGAGAAACCAAAGGCCCGGTTTCCACCTGAAGATTTGCGCCTCACCCCTCACCCCTCACCCCTCACCTGCCGGGGTCTGCAAAATGGCTTGAAATCGGCAGAGCCAAATCAAACTCACGGATTCAGGTAAAAGCCCTCATTCTTGAGCCTGAAGGAGGGATTAACCACCTCTAAGACAGCTAATCCCCGTCCCTTTTTACCCTTTCGAAGTACCTGACCAAAACACTCCTAAAGCCGCAAAGGTTGGGCGTTTGTAGACCATTGGATTGCATACTGTATACTGTATTTTTCCCTTGACAAAGTACTGCTTTTGTCCTAACTTGCTGTCGGCCGAAGTGCCGAAAAGCTATACCTGCGGCCACCCGATTTTGCAACCTCACCTGGCAGGAGGACCCTATCAATGCTGGATAGTTACCTACCGATTATCACTCTGATCGTTATCGCGCTTGGCTTTTCTATCGGCTCAATCATCTTTTCGCGGTTGATCGGAGAGAAAAAGCCTTCTGCTGTCAAGCTGGCACCCTATGAGTGCGGCATGCCTCCTGTCGGTTCTGCCCATGCGAAGTTTTCGGTCAAGTTTTACATTATCGCCATGCTCTTTATTGTCTTTGATATTGAGGTGGTCTTCATGTATCCCTGGGCTGTTATGTTCAAACGCCTCGGCCTGTTCGGCTTCGCGGAAATGGGTGTGTTTATTCTGATTCTTCTCGTTGGATACGTATACGTTTGGAAAAAAGGAGCTCTGGAATGGGAGTAGAGGAAACACTGGGTAATAACGTTATTACCACGTCTCTGGACAAGATCGTAAATTGGTCCCGTGCCAGCTCTCTCTGGCCACTGACCTTTGGTCTGGCTTGCTGCGCTATCGAGATGATGGCTACCGGCGCCGCCCGTTTTGACCTGGACCGTTTCGGTGTGCTTTTCCGCGCTTCGCCGCGCCAGGCGGATGTCATCATCATCGCCGGAACCGTCACCAAGAAGATGCTGCCGGTCATTCAGACCGTGTATGAGCAGATGCCGGAACCCCGCTATGTCATTGCGATGGGAGCCTGTGCCTGTTCCGGAGGTATCTTTGATACCTACAGCACGGTGCAGGGGGTAGACGAGTATTTGCCGGTTGATGTTTATATTCCGGGTTGTCCTCCTCGTCCGGAAGGCCTGCTGTACGGCATCATGAAGCTCCAGGAACAGATCAAGAGGGAGCGCAACTCCTTCGGCGCTGCCATCGGTGTGGGCGAACGAATAGCAGGTTGATTGCTTTCTCCCGGTCGGCGACTTTAACCCAGATAAACAGGATTAAACCGTTATGAGTGTACAGGCTGCTGTTGACAAGCTGAAGGCCAGGTTTGGCGATACGGTGCTCGAGATCAGCGAGTTTCGTGGTGAGACCACCGTGGTTGTCAAGAAAGAGGAAATTGTCGCTGTCTGCACCTTCCTCAAGGAAGACGTTGGCTTTAATTTTCTGACCGATCTCTGTGGCGTTGATTACATGGGGCAGGCCCCCCGTTTTATGGTGGTCTACCAACTCTATAATATCGGCACCCACACACGTCTGCGTATCAAGGCTCCGGTAGCAGAGAACGATGCACGGATTGATACTGTCAGCGGTGTCTGGGGGACAGCCAACTGGCTGGAGCGCGAGTGCTGGGATCTGATGGGTATCACCTTCAACAATCATCCTGATCCTCGCCGCATCCTGCTTCCTGAAGACTGGGTAGGCCACCCGCTGCGCAAGGATTACCCGGTACAGGGTCCCGATCGCGAGCCTTACCAGGGGCGACTGCAGTAAGAGTCCTTTTTGCGTAAACTCAAGCATGTTCTGAATATAGACGAGGCAGAGATATGGCAAATTTAGAAACCATGACCATCAATATGGGCCCTCAACACCCCTCGACACATGGGGTGTTGCAGCTGGTTCTGGAACTGGATGGCGAGATTGTCCGCAAGGCCACGCCGCATATCGGTTTTTTGCACCGTGGTGTGGAAAAGCTGGCGGAGCACCGTACCTATCACCAGGTGCTGCCCCTGACCGACCGGCTCGATTACCTGGCACCCATGCACAATAACCTCGGTTATGTGCTGGCCGTGGAAAAGCTGCTTGGTATCACCGACGCGATCCCTGAACGTGCCCAGGTGGTACGTGTCCTGCTTGCTGAGTTGACCCGCATCAAGAGTCATCTGGTCTGGCTGGCCTGCCATGCGCTCGATATCGGTGCCATGACGGTGTTCATCTACTGCTTCCGCGAACGTGAGCACATTATGAACATCTACGAGAAGATCTCTGGCGCACGCATGACCTCCAACTATTTCCGCGTCGGTGGCCTCTCTGCCGATCTTCCCGCTGGCCTGGATCAGGAAATACGCACCTTTGCCAATGATATGCCTGGTCATATCAAGACCTATGAAGGTCTTCTGACCGGCAACAAAATCTGGCAGAAACGAATTCAGGGTGTCGGCGTGATCAGCGCGGAAGACGCCATTGACCTGGGCGTCACCGGTCCTTCGCTGCGCGGTTCCGGCGTCGATTGGGACCTGCGTCGCGATCAGCCTTACAGCGGTTACGAGAACTATGATTTCAACGTCATCGTAGAAGACGGCTGCGATACCTGGGCCCGCTATCATGCCCGCCTCAAGGAAATGCACGAGTCCTGCAAGATCATTCACCAGGCGCTTGACAAGCTCAAGCCGGGACCGATTCTGGCGGATGCACCGAAAATAGTGCTGCCTCCCAAGCAGGATGTTGTCAATACCATCGAAGGCCTGATTCACCACTTCAAAATAATTACTGAAGGTTTTAAACCAGAGGTTGGTGAAGTTTACGTCGGCGTCGAAAACCCCAAAGGCGAAGTCGGCTTTTACCTGGTTTCCGACGGGTCTCCACGGCCTTATCG